>JBBIKM010000023.1:16225-20937 GCA_037445455.1 bacterium
CCATGGCGGCCCGGGCCGCCGCCGTCGCGCTGGGAAAGACCAGAAAGGACGCCTGCCTGAATTCCCGGGCAATCTCTTTTTTGTGCAACTGGCCGGTCACGCGCACTCTATTTGCAAGTTGCAGATCCTGAGCAAGCAAACCTTTAATCAGGTCAAGTTCCGGACCAGCTCCCACGATCGTCAGAGTCCAATCTGGATGCTTCTTGCAGATTTTTTGGAAGGCACGCAAAGTCCGGAGGCCGCCTTTGTAAGGCTCGAGTCGCCCAACAAAAACGATATTCCGCACCAGATCCAATTGGCCACGCCCTGCACCGCCAAACAAATCAGTATCAACGGGATTATGAGTCACGTATAAACGCTTCGGGGCAATTCCCGATGTCTGTATCTGGGCCTTCAAATCGTCGCTGACAGTCAGAACTGCGGTTGCATGCTCCAGAGAAAACCGTGTGTACCATCTTGAGAACGCATTCTCAAGCAGTTTTGAAAATGGGCCGGTGTGTTCAGTGATTATGACAGGAATCCTTAGAATTCGTGCCAGCAGGATAGCCAGTATTCCGTAAGGCCGGCATCCGTGGACGTGAATGAGCTGGCATGAGTGAAAATGCTTGTTCATGCTCATGCCGCGCAGAAACAGCAGCGCATAGAAAAACAGCTTTCGGACTCTTCCTGCCATTTTGGCTGTGGCAGCAAGCCGGTACACTTTCCCATAGGGACGATCATCGATCTTCAGGTGAGGAGAGCCGACTAGACGCATGTCAAGTACTGAAATACTGCAAAATTGCTCCACGCATTTGAGATAATCTAGAATGAAAATGCCGGAAATATCATTTAGATTCTGTGGGAGAGTTGATGGTATGACGAGAATATTCATTCTCCCGTTTTCTCCCGAGATGCTGGGGGTAGATAGTGTCATTGCCGCCGACTCAAGAAAAAAAGAAAGAATCTGCAGGAGTCAAGATCATCATCAGGCCAGATACAACTAATCGCATAATGGAGGGTTTGTCCGGTGCAGGATACACACCGCTCGCGGTACAACTCTTGACCGCAGGCGAGGTCGAGCACCCAATCACGCACCTTTTGGCTGCGAGGCATGCCTCAACCGTTCAAGTCGACAATAACCCGACATTGCGGTTCCAAGATTTGGAACGCTGACGGTCATCTTAAGAAACGCAGGTTACTTGCGACGGCATGCTAACCGAAAGGGATTGCAGCGCCGGCCTGTTGGTTGCAATGGCCTGCAGAAAGTGATCGGCTACAGTCGCAATGGTGAAGTGACGGCACGCAAACGTGGCAATGCACTTTGACTCTCTGCAATAATCCGCCTCGTCGCTCAGCAACTCCCGCAGCGCACCTGCCATCGCAGGAATATCGTCCGCCACCCGGCCCAGGTTCTCGGCTGAAATGATGCGATTCGGATCCACTCCCAAGGTCACCACCGGCACGCCGCGCAGCCAGGCCTGGATGAAGGTATTGGGGAAACCTTCGCTCTTGCCCAAAGAAGTATTTACAAACACGGTCGCACGATCGAACCACGACAGGGCTTCTTCGAGAGGCTTGGGCCCCAGCCAGGTCAAGTTCGGTGGGGGAGCAGCAGCAAAACTCTCCACGCTGGTAATTCCCTCCCGGCCGCCCAGCATCACGAACCGCCAGTCATGCTGTTGCACCGTTCGCGCCAGCTCCACGAACTTTTCCGGCCGCTTGTTGGCGCCCAGGTTGCCGGCCCAGAGGATGATCTTGTTGCGGAATCGCTGCTGCGCTGAAATCTCAGAATTCGGCAATTCATGCCCGGAGGGCATGCGCAACGATGCCAGCTTGCTCGTCAACATGACTGAGGCCATGAAGTGCATTGAGTACATCTGCACCAATGGCGGAGCCGCAGTGGAGAGCGTAGAGTTCGGCAAATTCCTCTTGGCCACATCCTAGATCAAGCAGGGCATCAAGCTTTCCAACTTGCTGGAATGACTGGCGCAAATCTGCACGCGCAAAGCATCCGAAGCAATAGCACCGAGGTTCCGAACAGAAAGAGTTACAGAAACTAAAGCACCAGACTCATTTCTCAGTGAAATCCAGTATTGGCAGAGTCCACGGTGGCAATCTACGGGCGTGACCGCTACGAGCGTGAGAGGATATGATTTCATTTCTTCTGGCTATATAGCCACGGCGCTCGGCATCAAGCTCTTGCCAGGTCGAATTGACCACAAAATGGAATAAATAAGAGGGGATACCAAATATGAACTGACCAATCCGGTGACTGCCCGTTGCAGCCAAATCAGCAAGATGCCTCCCTCTTACACAGTACTTCAAGGCTGTCAGAGGCCATGAAACTGCATCAACTACTTGTTCGTCAGATGCTCGAATAATCCGATTCGTCGTTATGGTTGCCGATTTTCTTGATGCGGGACCAAAAGGGAAGTAACCCCCTAATTGAATCTCGGGGCGGAGATTCAGTTCCTCAATTACCTTCACAAGAAGTTTCTTGCCATTCAGGCAAAGTGCTGTGAAGCGCCGTATTCTATCAGTACCGGTGTGAAACCACTCCAGGCGGACTTGCTTCACCATTTCCAGATACTCCGAAAACTCACGGGATAGTGGGCCATTTAGAAGCGGCGAAAGGACATTGAAATCGAAGCGCAACGCATGTAGCTCACAAAGGAGGCTGCGTACCTTGAGAAAATTCAAGAAAAGTTGGACAGACAGGCCGGCATAAACACGAATGACATGCTGCGTGGCAATTCGCAACGCTGACCATCTAAGCCAGTTAAGTGGCAAGTCGTCCGTTTCAACTTCCCGGCCAGACAAAACTTTGAGATTGTCGAACTTAAAAAAGAGGTTTCGATTTCGCCAGAACTCCTCGTTTACACAAAAAAGTCCATGCATCAAGGTATATCTCTCTTCTTTACTCAGATCACAGAGCACTCTCTCCTGAGAGAATTCGGCAACACCATCGACGACAACCACAATGTCCAAATCAGAGATTCCAGGAGAAGCCAAATTGCCGATCTGATACACTGCAGTGACGTCTTTGAGTTTCGAAGCGCTGGCAGCGATCTTTCGTGCTGCGTTCTCGTAGGCTGCGAATTGACATGGACGCGGAAGCTTGATATAATGAAATTTCATGCCAAATCGCCGTTTGCCTCAGCGGATACTTTGACCGAGTGTACAATTCGTTGTACAAATTTGATGAGGGAAGCATGGCGTCGAGGCGTCCATTCCCTGACGAGAAATTCCGGCAGAGGGCGCTGCATCAGCAACGTACGAGACACCAACCACGGATTACAAATTTTCAGTGCCGTTCGTTCGATGCGGGACAATTCAAAGCGCGGCCACTCATCTCGAACACGTGTAGCCCATGCCATAGGCTCCCAATCATCTGACGCGAAGCGAGTAGCCAACTCTTTGAATGAGTCTCTCTTGGATATGGTATGCCCTTCTGCCTGCAAAGCCAGTGCCGGAAGTAGCATAAGGGAACTGAGAAATAGCTTGGCGTCGTAGGCCGTAGCTGGTGGCTTAGTAACTTTGCTTAGACTTCTTGACATTCTGCTGAGAGATCCACTTCTATTTTCACGACTGGCATGAACGGGAACCAAGCAGAAATCTTCATCATCCCTAGCTGAATGCACGATTGCTCGCTCAAAAACCGACACCGGCAGATAGTCAGTGGGATACTTTTCCAACAACGCGGAGGGGATGACGTGAAGACCATGATGCTGCAACGGGTCATACTTTAGAATTTCACGGTTTAGGCGCATCAATGCATGTCGGGCATCGGCAAATCTCCGTCCGTCATACAGGACATCATCAGCTAAGACTAGCAAAATATCTACGTCCGAAAAGTAAGTGAAGTCTCGAGAGGCCAGGCTACCGTGAATGACAACGTGGTGTACAAAATCCTTGTATTTCTGTGCCCAATACAGAATGTAAGAAACGAGCTCACGCACGCGGTTGCAGCCCGTGAAATCAAGCGTCGTAAATCTTGGCAATCTGAACGTCAATCTTTCAGCGTTTGCCGTTGTAACCTCCTGAGAGGCGTGCACAAGCTCATTGTAAACCCCTGCCACTTCGCAAAACGGTACAGTGGACAGAACAAAGCCGGAACGTGACAATTGGGCGTTCAGAGCCTTTTCGATAAGACGCAGAAACAGAGCGAAAGAGCTCTGCTCTTGCAAGCAGATGCTCCCTATTCTTGTTGCTGACACGAAACCTGCTGTGATCTTTCAACTGGAATCGCTTTCATTTGATCGCCTGGCACAAGCTTGTCAAGGAAGCCAGCGATTAAATGTGCACGGGCAGACCACGAATAAGATTGAACATCTTTTCGTGCTTGCTCCCCAAGGCGCAAACACAGCCCAGGGCTTTGCATCAACAGTCGTAGAGCTGCAGAAAGCGCAGCCGGATTCTCCGGCGGAACCAGTATGGCGTTGTCGCCTGATCTCAGAACTTCTCGCAGGACAGGGAAATCGGCGGCCACAATTGGGTTACCCGTTGCCATGTACTCCATCAACTTACCTGGCGACATGAAATCTAGTGTAGGAACATCAAACGAGTAGTAAAGCACGAGAGCGTTAGCCGCTATTTGATAGCGACTTACCAACGCGGGCGCAACAAAACCTGTAAACACGACATTTGTAATTGCCTCCTTTGTGCATTGATCACGCCAAAAAGCCACAGCTTCGTTTCTCCCACCTACAAGAACGAATCGCGCCTCCGGTGTC
>JBBIKM010000023.1:20965-37527 GCA_037445455.1 bacterium
AAGCCAATCTCCTTAATCTCCGGTGCAATCTTCCCTGTATATGTGACTATCCAATCCCTCGCTGACAAGTTCAGCTCAGCGCGCAAACCTTCACGATCATGCGGTACAACATAATAGTCGAGATTAACACCGACTCGAGCCACAGCAGTACGCTCAACTGGCATATGAATGCGACGACAGATAACGGTTCGCAAGTTTTCAGAAATGCAGAGGATCTTGTCCATACGCTGCAATATGAGAGCTTCACATCTAGTATTACTCAGAGCGTGCAGCTCAAATACGAACTGGATATTCTTCAAATGACGCAGCCAGCCAAGTGCAAGAAAATAGGGGACAGTGCTGATTAGGCATCGCGAGAGAATGACCACTTTGTCATGAGAACGACAAATCACATCAAAAAGCACTTTGATGGCATATAGTAAGTGGAGAACAAACTTTGATACTCTGACGCGAAAGAGCGTAGCATCATCTCTAAGAAAGGTTGGGAGCATGACTATTCTGAACAGAGCCTTGTGCAAGCGATAGTGCTCCCAAACTTGTTCTCTTCTGACGTTTTCTGGTCGAAAATAAGTAGGCGTAACGAGCACAAGATCATGCCCCAGGCAAGCGAGGCTATAGCACGTCTGCATAATCCCAATGGGATCCACCCGGCCCTTCAAGATGTCTCGAGGAGAGATGTAGTATATCTTCATCGGATCCAAGATTTTGTTGGTATCTACACCAAGCTCAAAATGAAACGCATAAGTTTTCGAAAGACACGGGGTCTATCGTATCGAGAAATGACTTCCTTACGAGCCGCCTGCCCCACCTGCACGCGTTTTTGGAAGTTGTCAATCAAGTAACTTAGCTTCTCAAACCACTCGATTGTTGTGGAGGCAAAAAAACCTGTTTCTCCTTCTCGTATCACTTCTTTGTTCATACCCACGGGGCTAACTACGCTTGGAACTCCAGCAGCCATATATCGCAAAGCTTTGTAAGCGCATTTTCCTTTAGACCATCCGTCATCGGTTAAGGGCATAATTCCAATGTCAATGCCTGACAGGAAGATTGCTTCCATCTCTAAACTCCACGGCAAAAAATCCCAATGAATTCCTTCCAGTCGAATGTCTCTAGGTGCTGTACAAAGGCGGATAATCACACTGTTACCATACTTTTTACTGATCTGGCGCAGAGAATCTGAAATATTCTCAACAAATGCCGTTCCGTCAGGTGTTCCAAGCCAGCCGATAACTACTTGTGCTGCGGGACAAGTAGGCCTTGGCTTAAATCTATCAAGGTCAATTGGAGTAGGCACAACACACACTGCACGATTAAACCTTTGGGCATATTCAGCGAGATACTGATTACCTACAACAATGCCATCGGATGCGTCAAGCATATTATCAAGTAGAGACTTTCTCTCGGAAAAGTAGCGGCCTCCACGCACTACCCAGCGATAGACTTATTTGAAGACTTCATGCCAGCCCAATCGACGCTCATGCCAATTCGGCCATTGACTACTAGGCACGTAGTAAATTGCATCGTCAAAATCATAAATCATGCATTGTATCAGGCGCCGAAGTTCGAAAACTTGCCTTCTGGAAAACAAGACCCGCTGAAAAAAGACTACATCATACCTCCCTACTTGATCACATAGCTTCGCGAAGTTCAGCCGTTGCTCCGTCAAGCTACCGCCTGCCGACCATGCCCAAATATCTGCGATGTTACCGGTTTGCTGCCACAGCGGTAGATAGTTGTATACGCGTATACGTGATGACGGAACATGAGGACCGCCTGCCGGAACAAAAAGAATTCGATGTTGATTTTGAGTCGGATAAGCAGGATTATCAACACTTCCGGCTGAAAAAGCCCCTTCGCTTTGATCGAACATATCAGACACGATAGTCCTACCTCAATTCTCGAATGGAAACATACAGAAAGGTCGAATGTCCAAACAAATAGACTGACAAAAGAGCAATCGCCATTCCAACTGCCCCAAAAGATGGTGCCAACAAGAACCCAACTATCACACCCAAAACGAAGGCCACAAGGTCAACTTGAAAGCGCAAGATTGCTTTCCCCATACTCAAAAGTAAAGGCCCGAGCCAGAAAAGGGTTGCACTGATTGTTGCCGCCATAAGCAAGACCACTAGGCAACTACCTGCTTTGAGATAATCATTACCGTATAGCGTTCCGATAATTACATCGTGAAGTGCCGATAAACCAAGCCAAATCACCAGTAGTGGCATGCCAATCATGAGACTAGCTCTTTTTAGCATTGCTTTGACTTCAGAAAATCTGCGCTCGGAAACCAAAGAAGCAAGTTGTGGATAAATTGCCACCAACAGTGGGTCCGCAAATAGCCAAATCGAGTACGCCAGTTTTTTAGCCACAGCATAATAAGCCACCTCCTGAGCCGAAGAAACAGCACCGAGAAGCAATAGTTCGCCGCGAGTTGCAAGGACTTTGATTGTGCGACTAGCGGAGTTGCTCAGCACAAATCCTCTAATTTCCGGCCAGTAAGGCTTCAAGAGTGAGATGCCAACATTAGGAGCCGCTTTAAAGATTGAGCGGCATTCCAGCAGAGCAGCACCATTACGTACCACAGCCCCAAGGCAGTTGCACACAGTTAAAACAGCAAAGACGGAGGTCAATTTACTGGGACTCATGTAGGCGACCACGCTCACAGCCAACAGGTCCAAGGTAGCAAGAATCACCCTGATGACGGAATTGAAACGAAACCGGCCGTGTACACGCAGCAAACTCATACTGATATTATCGAAGAAAAGCAGACTTCTGCTGAAGGCAAACGCTAAGATATATAGTCTGAGATCTTTGTGTCCACTCCAAACTTCCAATGGAAATGCCAGAAGCAGGGTAAGCAAGATTGTACCGCCTAGTCCGAACCCTCCTGCCGTCCAATAGCTGGCCTTTGCAAAAGCAGCAATCTTCTGTTCCTGGCCATGTGTTTTGTATTCAGAGACGAACTTGACAAGCGCAACATCGATATTCGGGTTGAGGAACTCCTGAATGGTCTCCACAAACGCGACGATCAATACGTAGGTGCCATAAAGCTCTGCCCCCATCGAACGTCCAAGAATCACGGATTGCGCAAAGACACAGGCAACGTAGTAGGCATTCGCCGCAAATACCCATGAGCTGTTCTTGAGCAGCAACTTGAGCTGTGCGTCTTGCTTGCCCAGCAATATGAGAAGTCGATTAAGCATCAAAACCAAAAAGTCGCAGCATCTTGTCGTCACTTGGAAACTTGATAGATCTCAATTTTCCTAAGTCTATCCACTTCCATTTGTGGGTAGCGCCATGACGCCGGATATCTAGCTGGCGCCAAAACATGACCTTTCAGGTACAAGTCGACTGAGAGGGTTCGTCTCATCGTGCACTCCGTGCTCAGGAACATCATCATTTCGTCAACCCAGTCCTTTTCCCGGCCTCTGACTGCCATACCGAGAAAATGGTCATCGGCAATTATATGAGTCACTCCAAGCGAACGAATTGCTTCTGCAAAGGACTGATTCGGGCGCCCGATATTTTTGTACAACCAAGAGCAAGTAAAATACGACTGATGTTTAAAGGCCAAGTAGTAGTAGGCAGTACCGACCACAATTGCATCTTTGGGAATGAAGTGCCGGACTTCGGTCTGGAGTTCTTCAAAATTCCTAGCATGGCCAGCCAGTGAAGGAAGACCCCAGAAGTTTGAAAAAAAGAACAACAGTGAGGTGGTCAGAATTATGTATCTCGTAAGAGTGCTCTTCGCATTGTCCTTGGACATTATGAGTGAGGAAAACCTTCCGATCACAGTTGCTGCGAGGGGAAAAAGCGTAACATTATACGGACCTGTGCTTCCTGAAAACAGGTAAAGCACCACCATCGGCACCAGCCCAGCAACCACGATGGTTTTACCCGTCATGGCAGATACTCCGCCGGACTGAATGAACAGTTTCCAAAACGCAAACACTGCAAGCAGTAGCCAGACAATTGAAATTGGCCTTGAAAGAACACTCCATTCGCTCAGCTTTTGATAGAAATGAAGTGGCGTCTTCACGAAATGCCACAGATCCCTTGTAAGAATTGGCGGACCCTGCTGCACTAGAAAATTGCCGCCACCCGTCATTGCCGCGTTTTGAGCAGGCGCAAGCAGGATCGCCAGATAGAAAATGGCACCAAAAACAACCATGCATCCCAGAATCGCTGTTCTAAGGGTAAAAATGGACTCTCGATGCAACAACAAGTAGAGAGAGAGAATTGCTGCCGGGATATAAAGTCCTGATGGGTGAACGAGAATTGCGGGGACCCATGTTAGGAGTCCCAGAGCTGCCGTCAGCAATGTGGCTCTCAAGCCCTTCAGGTGCTGGCACTTGAAGAAGAGCAAGAGTACAATGCAATAGCAGGCAGTCAACATGATTTCTGTTCTGCTGGAGTGAATTTGAGTGAAAAACTCAGGCGCGACTATCAGCCACATGACGCCCAGAAGTGCCACATCTTTGTCGAAACTCATTGCTCTTGCCAGTCCATAGGTTGTCAGGCAGAGAATCAAGCTCCAGCAAAACATGGCCATTCGCAGCGCGAGTATCTCCTGGTCTGGTAATAAGCGAATGAACAGAGCTATCGAAGAGGTCTTGAGCCACATAAATGCCTGACCCAGTGGACTGCCATCGAACATATGGGCGAAATAAGGCGATACTACCTCTGGCAGAAGAGGCTCGCCCTGCTTGAGATTTTCGGCATAATATTTTGCTCGTGCTATTTCCCAAATGTCGTCCGGCTTAACGAAAGGGACACCTGCGAACCAGATTCCAAAGACCAGGTATCCCAATATGACGGGCAAAAGAATCAGACCAAGGCGCCGAAATGCACTGTGATCCATGCCTGGGGCTTGGTGGGAATAGTTTTGGACAGAGATTGACGAAGAGTCGCGCATTTCAGTCTTGAGAGAAAGTCCGCATGGCCTCTGGCCTGCGAACTACCGCAAGAATTGAGGTCCCAATAGGTAAGTGCCCGCGTCGCGCAATCAGGCGAGCCTCCTGCGCCAGCAGGAGATATAAGGTCGCATTCGTTATTGGCCTAATCTTTAGCTCACGATGGGCAAGTTCATCCACGCCCGTTCCTTTGCCTTCCCTGTCATTCCTGGAAATATCAGACAATTTTCTGCCCACCCACAAGAGGGGGAACAAGCTCAACATGAAATAGGTCACATAGTCGACTTGAAATCCCACCTGGCTCAACTTCTGCTCGAGATCGACACGACCATACCGCCGGCAATGATGTGAAGCTTCGTCGAAGTAACTCCACAATGACGGGCAAGCCGGAACAGTGATGACAAGCTGACCACCCGGCACCAGGTGCTCATACAGCATCCTGAGCACAGCAACGTCGTCGGGCAAGTGTTCCAAAACATCAAAAAGGCCAACCACCTCGAAACGCTGCCGCAAGGGAGAGGCGTTGATGTCGCCATGAACCAACGCGCAATTGGTGCGGCGGCGGGCGTACCGTAATCCTTCCGCGAACAAATCCATTCCCAAAACCGTGCCTTGAGTGCAGGTACGGTTCAGCATGCCCAGCACATTGCCCGTGCCGCAGCCCACTTCCAATACGCGATAGCCGGGTTTCAGCCCACTCGTGATTTGGCGCATCACAGTCGCCAAGACTTGATTGCGCGCACGAAACCAGAAATGCCGATCTTCAACCGCGAACAAGCGTTCAAAATGGGCCGGGTCGTAACTCTGATGGATGTCAACTTGGGAAGTGGCGGTGGTCATCTTTGTAAGACCGTGGCACGAGGTGAACAAACGAGTGTCTCGGCGATTCAGGACAGAGTGATACCTTCCAACGCCACGCCCGCCTTAGGCCGGGCCTTCGCAGCCTTTCGAGTCGAGCGGGGCAAGTGGCGCATGGGCAATGAGTCGTTGCAGTGAATTTCACGCACCGCGGCGACGACCCGCAGAATCTCCTCCGGCGTTATGCTGTTGAAGAACGGCAGGCGCACCAGCCGGTCGCTCACTTCTTCGGTCACCGGGCAGGCACAACGCCGGTCCCGCCATTGTTGCGCCATGGGCGACTGGTGCAGCGGGAGATAATGAAAAACCGCCAAAATCCCGCGATCCTTCAAATGTGCGAGCAAGCGCGTGCGCGCGGCCAGATCAGGCATGAGCAGATAGAACATGTGATAAGCCTGTTCACAATGCGGCGGCACCACCGGCAGGCGCACGCGGTTCTCCTCCGCCCACTCCGCCAGCAACGAGCGATAAAGCTGCCACAAGGCCTGGCGCTTGCTTTGAATGTTCGCGCGCTGTTCGAATTGCGCGAGCAGAAATGCCGCGAGCAAATCCGAAGGCAAATAGCTCGAGCCGATATCGACCCAGGTGTATTTGTCCACCTGGCCGCGAAAGAAACGGCTGCGGTTGGTGCCCTTTTCGCGCAGGATTTCAGCGCGTTCGACATATCGCGGATCATTGATCAACAGCGCGCCGCCCTCGCCGCAGGTGAAGTTCTTGGTTTCATGAAAACTCTGGGTGGCCAGGGCGCCAAACGTGCCCAGGTATTTGCCGCGATACTTGCCGAACAGGCCGTGGGCGTTGTCTTCGACCACGGGAATGTTGTGACGCCGGGCAATCTCCATGATGGCGTTCATTTCGCAGCCAACGCCGGCATAATGCACCGGCACGATCGCGCGCGTGCGCGGGGTGATGAGCTGCTCCAGTTGTGTCTCGTCCAGGTTCAGGGTATCGGGACGAATGTCGATGAACACTGGCCGGGCGCCACGCAGCACAAACGCGTTCACGGTCGAGACAAAGGTGAACGAGGGCACGATCACCTCGTCCCCGGGCTGAATGTCGAGCAAATGCGCCGCCATTTCCAGCGCATGGGTGCAGGAAGTCGTCAGCAAGGCCCTGGCCACACCCAGCTCATGTTCGAGAAAGGCGTGGCACTTCTTGCTGAAAGCGCCATCACCAGAAATGTGGCCATTGGCAATCGCCTGCACGATGTAGGCCTGCTCGTTGCCCTCAAAGCAGGGGCGGTTAAAGGGAATGGGATTCATGGGGCTTTTGCTCTCGCATCCAAAGCCAACAACCCTCGGGTTTGACGAAAACCGCTCCCAAAGCAGCGTAGAGTCGATGGACAGCGACATTGCAAACGCTGAAGGAGGCATAGCCAAGACGAGCGCCGCGTTGAGCGTAAGCCGTCATGGCTTTTTGATAGAGATACATGCCGGAAATGCTGGCCTCGCGGTGCAACATGGCCAGGGTGAGATTGAGTCTTGCCCCGTGCATTTGTGCCAGAAACCAGCCTTGCAGCCTGTCCTGGCAGAATACCTGCAGGCACCAGCGCGGGTGATGGGCCACGAGTTCTCCTGCCCATTGGGCATAACGGCGTGCGAGCAACTGCGGTGTCATACCGGGAAGTTGCAGGAAGCGCTCATGCACAAACGCCGCTAGCTCGCCGGCAGGTATTGTGAAGGCATGTTCATCCGCAAAACGCACCTTGAGTTCGTCCTGGCTGTGTGCGGTGCGAAGCCGGCCCAGGTCGATGTGGAAGTGAATTTGGGTATCGATTTGCGCAAAGCCGGCGCGCATCAACTCATGCGCAGAGGGCGCCGAATCCAGGGCTGCTTTGAACTCCACCCAGGCATAGGAGGCCAGTGCGGTGCGTTGTTCGGCGGCCGGCAAATTGAAGAAAGTGGGGTCAGTGATGATGCCGACCGGCGCGCCCCACCACGCCGCATTGAATTCGTGCAGCCGGATCATTGTTGCAATTCGATTTCCTCGAAAGCCTGTTGCCAAAAGGCCCATCCGTCCCACACCGGGCCAAAATGATGCATGCGTGCCAGCGGTACAAAACGCTTGATGCGGGAGCGTGCCAGGGTTGTAAGCCACCCGGCATCTGCCGGATTTCGCAAGGCGTATCCGATTGTCTGAATATTTTCCGGCAGCCGGCTGACCGCCTGTTCGAGAGTCGCAGGCGTGATGGACAGGCACATCAAGGCGGGAAGGGCCGGCGCGTCCATTTCACCGACGGCCAGGACGGCGCCGTTGCGAGCGACCAGCGCGGCCTCCCAGCCCAGTGCGTTTGCCAACTGAAATGCCAGGACATTGGAGGAGACCACGTGCATCGGAAGATCACGGTTGATGACCTTTGGCCACAGACGAAGGAGGCGCTCCTGCAATGATTTGGCCTCGGAGAGGCGGCCATCGAGAAGTATGACTTTTTGAGGAGAGGTGCATCCCGCCTGTCCGTAGATAGCAAAGACTTTGATCAATTGCACGAGGGTATCGTCATCAACCGCCGCATATTCCAGCCAGGCTTGTGACTGACGATTCGCAAATGCAAATCCAATGCTATCGATCGGATGAGGCAGCATTTCAACGGCAGCGGCTGCTGTGTCAGCGCCAAAAACGATGCGCAGGGCTGCCTCTGCTGCCATCTCCTCGTTACGGGCATCATGGCGGTCAAAGGCTTCCACCAGGACGCGTTCCTGAAGACAGCGGGAAAGCGGCCCCGGGGGCAGGTGTTTCAGCGCAAAATCAAGAAACGCTTGTGACAGGTTCTCACCCTGAGAGCTGCTTTTCAGGCGAAGCGCATTGCCGGTGAGACTCAAAAGAATCAAGGTAAGCGGCCCCAGCAGGCTGACGTTGCCCGGCAGCCACACCGCAACCGGGCCGCGCGGCCGCAGCATGCGATTGATGGCATTCGTCGGGCTGGCAACCGGCTCGCCGAAAAAACGCAGGAACGGGGAAAGGAGATTACTCTTATCAAGGAACGAGATGAGATAGGCCCACTCCTCGCGATGGAATGCCGCCGGCCGTGATTTGGCCATGTCCGACCGCAGCGCGGCCCAATTCGCCACCATTTCGTGCAAATCGAACGGCAGGACGACTGCCGTGCTGCGGTGCGGAGCTGCAAAAAAGTAGAAGTGGTCAGACACTGGCACACCCACGGACTTCGACATTTGGTATGCGACCGATCAGCTCAAAGCGCCTGCCTGAGCGGCGGCATGGACATTCACCGGGTTCGATGTATCCCAGATCTTCTGTCAGAACGCTGTGATAGGGGGCGCCGTATGCCAGACTATTCAACAACTGCAACTGGCCGACCCTGCCAACCAGCGGCTCGAGCGTATAGGGATCGCGAACGATCACCTCGCCCCAAACCGGCGTGTGGCGGAAGCCATACTGGCACAGCGGATATACCATTCCGACTTGTTCGACCAGGCCATAGAAATCGACCACGCGGGAGGCGGCATCCAGATCTCTTAACAGGGTTGAATCGAATTGGGTGCGGCCAATTTTGGCGTTTTCCAATTTCTTCCACCCGCCGCTGTGAACGAAATGAATGCGTTTGCCGGCCAGGGCCGCACGCACGCGGGGCGGCCAGGCCGCGGCACCCCAGGCCGACCACAGCAGCCAGGTAATGCCGTAGACAATAAGCTCGCGATGATGATCCAGGAGAGTGGCAAGCTTGTCCCAATTCATGCTGGCCGGCTCTTGTGCATCATCAAGCAGAAAATGAATGTCGGAGGCCAGCGGCCTCAGGCTCATTGCCGCCGCAACGCGCGCCATGATTTGGCCGGGTTGACGCAGGGCGCGGGCCTCATCCAGTATGAGCAACGGGCGTGGGTGTTCGCCCAATTCTTCTTTAAGAATAGCCAGGCTGCTTGCGCTCTGCAGTTTCGAGCTTTGCTCATCCAGCAGGATCCGGCTGGGTTGATTGCCGGTGGTGGCGGAAGAAAGTAATGCCCGCTCATGCCTTATGCCGGCTTTCACGGTTTTGAGTTCGAGGTGCTTGAACACCCTGACGTGGAGGTATGGCAGATCTGCGACCGATTGGGCCGGTCGCCACGCCGGCCACAGCCGTGCATATTCCGGGCATCCTTCGAGATGATGGCGGCAAAGCGCGTTCATCTCCGCAAGAAAAACCGCATCGTTCCGTGTGCCGTAGGGCGGATGGGACAGAAGCTGACTCATGCGGCGGCGAAGGTTTCGAAGTGGGCCAAATGCCGCGGCCGCACCAGCAGGCTGTTCGTGCGAGTGCAGGGGTCACGCAGAACGGTTTCCCAGTGTGCGGCCAGATGAGGCAGCGCGTGCCGATAAGATTCGGCATCAAAGAGATCCTGAAGCACGGTCATGATGGCGTCGCCCGGCAGGTGATGATGCGCAACAAGTGTGTCCCACTTGCCGGAGGCGATGCGATTGAGACTCATGACCGGCCACAAGAAAATCGCGCACAGTCTGGCGTGTCCCCAACCCATTCCGGCCTGCGCTATTCTGAGGGGAATCTCAAGGGTGTGCGCGATGCCGTGAATCAGGCCAACGCCGGCCTGCGCCTGACAGGCACAGGCTGCTGCGCTGATCTCAAACCAGCGTGAATCATTTGCCAGCGGCAACGCCAGCATGGCGGTCATCAATTCAGCCAATTGTACCTGTAGCTCGGCGGTGGCCAACGGTGAAAGAAAAGCCTCAAGGGCATGCGCCCAACAGTCACCACAGCCGGCGCGCGCCTTGTCCAACGGAATGCTGTGAGCCAACTCGGGCCAAACAACACGGGCGTGGGGCAAATAGGACTGGTCCTTGCAGATTATTTTTTGATCGTCCTGATTGACCACCGCAATCGGAGAGGCTTCGGCACCGCTGCCCCAGATCGAGGGGATGGCGATCAGCCTGACGCCCGGCGCATGTTCGTGCAGCCACACTTTGGCGGCATCGATCAAAGTGCCACCACCGATAACCACGAGTGAATTCATCTCACCGGTCAAGGGGGAGAACGGTTCAAGCAGGGGGTACGGCAGTCTGGAGGTGGCAAAGCTGCGCACGCTAGGCGCCGCCCACAAGGCGGCCTTGCCGAGATCGGCATTCAGCAAGTCAGCGAGATCCCAGACCAGGGGCTTAGTCATCGAACACAACTCCCCTGGCGCGCAGGATGTTCATGATGTCCTGCACACTCTTGACGCCGGTGGCTTCTTCAGGTGTCAAGTGATGGCCAAATGTTTCTTCAATGCCGACCGCCATGGAAACGACTCCAAGGGAATCCCATGAATCAATCTCATTGCGTGTGAGATCCGGGCGAAATTCTGATGGCTCCAGCAAGAAGACATCGACCAGCAGATTCTTGAGTTTTTCGTAGTTCGTCATTTCAAACCCTTTGATGCCAATGAATGGTTTTGTGGCGCAGTTGCGGCAGCGCCAAGCGATCGATTTTGCCGTTGGGCAGTAACGGCAGCGCCGGCACACTTTCAATTCTTAACGGCCAGTGCGCGCGGGGATGATGGACACGAAATGCCCGGAGAATGGAGCGCACCTGCTCGGGCAGGGGTTCGGGGGCCAGCATAAGCACGTGACCGTTCTCGCCATTCGCATCGGTCTCACGGTAAAAGCCGGCCACCCCGTTCCAACATGCCGCCACGGTCTGCATCAAGATCGGCAGGGCGATCTTTTCCCCGTAGCGTTTGAAGACTTCATTGGCGCGCCCCAGTATTTGCCAGCTTCCATCTTCGCGACGCTCGGCCAAATCACCGGTCGCGACCCAGTCCGCCGGAGTGATGCGATGAAATCCCTCGGCATCGATGTAGCCCACGGCGCCATACGGGCTTTTGAAGACGAGTTCTCCGGAGCTGTTCAGATCGAGCAGAATCCCGGGTAAAGGTTTGCCGATGTTGCCGGGGTGTTGGGAGTCTTCCGCGCGCCGCAGGGTTAACCTCGGCATGGCTTCGGCACAGCCATAATTGTTGAAAATTTGTGCACGCGGGAAGATTCGTTGGATGTCATTTAATTTTTCCTGAGGAAATCGCCCACCGGCAAAATGGACGCGGATTACACCGGGAAAGATCTCTTGTTCCAGATAGCGTTCGATCAAGGGGACTTGCACGCCCACGAGACAGAGCATGGCATGGTCGGCTCGACGCAGGGCTTCCTTGAACCGGTCGGGGCGGCTGAGATCCGCATCCATTTCCAATCTTCTCTGGTGGAATCTCGACCACAACCACTGATTGATAAATGCATAGCAATACGTCAGAGGCAAGGCCAGCACAGTTTGCTTCACACAATCGCTGTCTTGCAACTGGTGCAGCACTTGCACCAGGCTTTCGGCTCGTTCCCGGGAGGCGACAATCAATTTGGGGTTGCCGGTGCTGCCGGAGGTCAGCAGCAAGAAGTGCCGAGTCTGCAATTCTGCTGGCAATTCGGCCAACGCCGCCTGTACTTGTGTCTGCGACAAGACACACTTGTCGGGCAACAACACGAACGTCTGCGGCTGCACCCAGGCACGGTCCAGAGTCGAGATATCTGCGAGTATGTCACGTTCGTTCAAGATAACCATGGCAGGATCCGACAGACTTTCAGGTTGGCAAAATAACCTCGCATCTCTCGGGCGTTGGCTTGCCGCTCTGGTTTGCAGCGTGACTGGTCCAAACTTGCCGGACAGCATATGTCGGTTGCTTCATCGCACGAAAGTGCAGGCGCGCCAGGTATTCGCCGATGACCCCCAGCGCGAAAAGCTGTGCGCCGGAAAAAATGGCGATCACCGAGGCAAGAAAGGGAAAGCCGGGAACGCTGGTGCCCAGGAGCAAGTAGCGGGCGACGACGTAGAAAAGAACCGTCATCCCGAAGAAGGCGAAGACAAAGCCGATCACGCTGGCAAATTGCAGCGGCACGGTACTGAAGCCCGTGATCAGATTCAGTGCATGGGTAATGAGCTTGCGTAATGTATAGTTCGATTTGCCGATTGACCGGGGTCGGTGATCCACTGCCAGAAAGGCGAAACGATTGGTCCCCCAGGTTAGAAGTACGTCGATCGCAACATAGCGGCCCTCATAAAGGGAGAACGAATCGCGCACCCTGGTTCTAAACGCACGAAAGGCGCTGACATGCCGTGCAGTTTCGGCGCCCATCGCACTGCGCAAGGCGATTTTTGTGACCACCGAAGCCAGATCACGCCACAGGCCATGCTGCTCCTGCTGCGGCGTGCCATAAACCACATCATACCCTTCGGCGAGCCTGGCGAGCAGTTTGGGAATTTCCTCCGGCGGGTGTTGCAGGTCATCATCCATGGTGATGATCACCTCATGCTGCGCCGCACGAATGCCGCAGAGCAGCGCGTTGTGCTGGCCATAGTTGCGCATCAGGTCGATGGCCACGATCTCCGGGCACTGTTGCGCCCAGCTCGCAGCCACCTCCCAACTGTTATCGCGGCTGCCATCATTCACCAAAATAATTTCGTAGTGTGCCGTAAGCGCAGCGAGCACCGCCTGCAGCCGCGGCAGCAGGGCCGGCAGAATTTCCGCGCTGTTGTAAACCGGAATCACCACCGACAGGCCGGCCATGCCCGCCGCAGAGGCTGGCGTTGCTGCACCGGGTGCGGCTGGCGCGACCGCCTTGCCGTTGCGCAGCACAGGTGCTTGCGAGAGACTGCTTGGTATGATTGCGTTCATGTTCCCACCGGAGAAGGTCGCAGAGATTTCAAACAACGGCGCGCGGCAGCGTGCAGCAGGCGCACCGGCCGCAGCAGCACATAGCACGGCGCCAGCAGGGCCGGCAAGCGCAGGTAAGACAAATCACTCAACGTCGGCGTGGTGAGGCGCCGCATCAAAAAGCGCACTTGATCGCGCCGGCGCTCACGCGCGCGCAGCAGGAAGAAAATCCTCTCGGCCACGCCCGGGTCCCACTCGGCCACCGGAAACAAGCGGCGCCGGGCATGATCGGCCAACCGCGGCAGGACCCGGTCAGCGGCAATCTGCTGCCGGATGGCGGCGGGCAGCGGCGCCGCGAGCAGGCGTTGCGCCAGGCTGAGTCCCAGCGCCAGCAGGCGCCGGCTGCCGGTGGCGCGGGCGCGGCTCGCGAGATAGTGCCAATCGAGATTGGGCTGCGTGCGCAGCAACTCCGCGACGTCGATGATCCAATTCAAACTCAGCCATTGATGCTTGCCGCCGTGCACGCACAACGCGAGCAGCAAGTCCTCCGGCGCGAGCTGGGGGAGGGTTTTGCCGGCCAAAACCTGCGGCCGCAGGCGTGGCTGAATATCGGCGAAGGTCAGGGGCACTGCCAGATACCTGCGATTGAATGCCCAATGGAGGTCCACTATCATGCCGGTGGTTTGATGCACCAACGTGCTGCCGCATTCATAGCGCAGGTAACCGGCTTCCTGCGGCGGGCTGAGCGGCTGCCACGGCCGGAAGCCGAGCGCGGTCAACACTGCTTTGGCCGCGGCAAAATCCGGCGGCGCCACCAGCACATCCAGGTCTTCGGATTGGCGCAAGGCAGGATCGCCGTAGATCGCGGCCGCGAGCGCGGGTCCCTTGAACGGCACGGCCGGCACGCCGCGTTCCGCCAGCGCCTGCAGCAATTGCAGCAGCTCTGCGGTTTGCAGCAGACTCTGCTGTGCGAGCGCCTGCGCTTCCCGGCGCAAACGAGCCAGCACGGCGGCCGGCACAAGGGCGGCATGCGATTGGAGCTGGCGAAACAGCAGCGCGGTCACGCGATGCCAGGAGGCCTGCCACAGCACATATTCCCAGTCCAGCTTTTGCGTGAGCAGAAAGGCCAGGCGCCCGGCGTGCGCGGCATCCAGGTGCACGCGGCCGCAGCACAGCAGCAGCGAGTTTTCATGGCGGCGCGGATCAGGCCAGGCGGTCATGCCGTCACCGCTGCACCGGCGCGATAGGGCCGCGCCTGGGTTTCGAAGAGTTCCGCATAGCGGCCGGCTTGTGCCAGCAACTGCGCATGCGTGCCGCTCGCCACAATGCGGCCGGCAGCGAGCACGCAGATGCGATCGGCGAGCCGCGCAGTCGAAAGCCGGTGGCTGATCAACACCGTGATGCGGCCGGCGGCGATGGTGCGCAGGCGCGCGAAGAATTCGGCTTCCGCACCTGCATCGAGACTGCTGGTAGGCTCATCCAAAAAGAGAAACTGCTTTTGGCGCAGGCAGGCCCGGCTGAGGGCGATTTTCTGCCACTCCCCGAGGCTAAGCTCCTCCCCGTCTTCGAACCATTTTCCCAGCAGCGAGGCATAGCCCGCCGGCAATTTTGCGATCACGCGGTCGGCGCCGGTTTGTTGCGCCGCCGCCGCGAGGCGAGGATGATCGGCGGCAAGCGTGATCTCGCCCAGCCAGATGTTTTCCTGCGCGGTCAAATTGTAGTGCACGTGATCTTGAAAAATGATGCCGATCTCACGCCGCCAATCCGCCGGATCAAATTCACGCAGATCGACGCCGTCGAGGGTGAGCCGGCCGGCCGTGGGATCATACAAGCGGCAGAGCAGCTTGAGCAGCGTGGATTTGCCCGAGCCGTTCTCGCCCACCAGCGCAATGATTTCACCGGGGCGCAGGCACAGGTTGAGGTCGTGCAGTGCGTCCTGGGCCGCGCCAGGATAGCGAAAGCTGACGTGATGCAGCTCCAGGCCGGCAGTCACCGGCCGGGGCAGCGGCCGCGGGCGCGACGGTGCAGCCAGCGCGGGCTTGAGATCAAGAAACTCGTAGAGATTCGCCAGAAAGAGATTATCCTGATAGAGATTGGCGGCGGCATGCAGCAAATCGCGAAAGTTTCCCTGGCCGCGTTGAAAAGCCTGCCAATACATCACCATCGCGCCGAGGGTGAGCGCGCCGGCGAGGGTCTGCTGTGCCAGGAAAGCGGCAACGCCAAAAATCGCCAGTGTGGCCAGGGCCTGCGGGGCCAGCTCCGCCGCGGTGCTCTTGAGCGCGAGGCGAAAGCGCTCGTGCCGAATGCGCTCACGCAGCGCGCGGAAGCGCTGGATAAACAGCGGGCCGAGATCGAACAGCCGGACTTCCTTGGCGAATTCACTGCCGGTGAGCAGCCAGTGATAGTAGTGCGCGCGGCGCTCGTTGCCGGTCCAGCGGCGCTGCCAGCGATAGGCGGCACCGGCATATTTCAGGCGCACAAACAAGCCGGGCAGTGTGGCGACAAACAAAATCATGACGAGCAGCGGGCTGAAGGCGAACAAGAGACCGGCGATGGCGAGCAGCGACAACCCGCTTTGGCCGGCCTGCAACAGACCGTTGGCCAGACTGAGCGGCCGGAAGGGCGCGTCTTCCTGGGCGCGATGCAAGGCATCGAAATAGCGGGCATTATCATAGTAGGCGAGCTCGAGGCCAATGGATTTGAGATGCAGGCGATGATGCACGTGATCGGCAACCACCTGCGCCTGGACTTGAGCGACGAAATTGCCGAGTGCGCGCAGGATCTCGGTGAGCAGCGCGGTGCCGGCTGCCAAACCCAGCCAGCAGAGAATCTGCTGCAGCGCGGCACCGCCGGCGCCGGCGTTGAGCGCCAGCGTCACGGCATCGATGATCTGCTTGGTGAAATACAGGCCGAGCAGCGGCAAGCCGCTTTGCGCCAACACCAGGGCGAGACTGGCGACCGTCCAGCCGCGGCTGCATTGCCAAACCAGCCGCAACCCGCGGTCGATCCGCACAGCCTGGCGCAGCGTATGATGCGAAACAAGAGGCAAAAGGCAGAGGGCAAAAGGATGGCAACAATCAACGACTAAACATGCCCCAACGGCCAAACCTATCCCCTATCCCCTATCCCCTATCCCCTACCCCCTCCCCCCCGTCCCCTCGCCCTC
>JBBIKM010000023.1:37563-39129 GCA_037445455.1 bacterium
CTGAGCGCCGCCTGCCAGCTTGGAAAGCGTTGCGGAAATTGCCGGCTGAGTTCGCGGGCGATTTCTCCCAAAGCGAGATTCCCATTCATGCGGTTTAAGAGCAACTGCGCAATTCGGCCATCTTCATTGAGGCTCGGCACGAAATTCTCCGCGCGTTTGCGCAATTGTTGCGGCGAAAGCGGCGCGCCCCAGAAGGTGGACTGTTTGAATTCCACTTTGGCGGCGCGGCCATTGTTGGAATCGAAAACCCGGGTTTGCCATTGCCACACATAATCATCGTTGACCAGCGCGGCGTGCAGCGACACTTCGACGTCATCGCCGGCGGCCAGTGCCACCGGTTGCGGCCAGGGAAAAAAGGCCTGGCCGTAGATGGTTTTGGGTTGGCCCGGCGCGTTGGAGAAGCAAACGTTCTCCGCCAACTCGGCATCGAACCACAGGCACAGGCCGTGCGCCGTGCCGGGCTGCGCCATGCGCCAATGGAGTTCTGCGCTGACGTTGGGATCGAGCAGCGTGCGGTAATCCAAAGTGCCCCAGCATTGCGGCTCGGTGAGCAGCCTGCCGGCCTCGACTTGCACGCGCAACCAACTGTTGCTGAGCAGACGCTGGCACGGCCGGGTATCCAAGCCAAAAAGATCTTCCTGCCAGGGCCGGAAGTGGCGTTGGTGCAACTCGGGCGCGGCCAGCAAGCCGGCCCACAGCGTATCGCGGCGCGGCAGGAGTGTGCCGCCCTCCGCCAGCAGCCGATCGCGCGCATCCACCAGGGATGGCAGATGCTGTTCGAGCAGCGGCAGCACCCCGCGCAAGTCCGAGATGATGACGTCCACGCGTTCGGGCAAATGCACCGCGGTGGAGAGTTCCTGAATGAACGTGATGCGATCGGCACAGCCGTTGGCCAGGGCCAGCTCGGCCGCCACGGCAATGGCATCGTTGGTTTCGAGGGCATAGACGCGGGCCGCGCCCAGCTTGCAGGCGAGCAGCGCAAAGATGCCGGCGCCGGTGCCGAGATCGAGCACGACCGCGCCGGGCTGGAGGGCCTGGCGCAGGGCCTTGACATAAGCCTCGAAGCGCACACGATCGGCGATCATGTCGCCGTAGTCGAACAGGTTATACATGCGCAGGCAGCGGTGTTGGTGTGGCGGGCGCGTGGCAGGCGCGGGCGTCGCGCGCGATGGCCGCGCACAATTCCGGCAGATGTGCGGGATCATCCGGCGGCTGCACCCGGCGCAGCGGCACGTGCCGGGCAACGCGACTGAGCAGCTCGAATTCCCGCGACCGCTGCTGCCGGTCGAGATCCTGGGTGACGTAGCTGTTGGCGAGCAGGGCCAGCAGTCCGGCACGCGGCGCGAGCGGCTGAATGGCAGCAGCGGCGCCGGGCTTGCGTTCATCGAGCAAGTAGATGGCCGTGAGCGGCAATGCCTCGCGGTGAAACTTGTAGGCCGGCGCGGTGAGATCGAGATAGCGTTTGTCCCACGTCGGCGTCAGCAACGGCAGGGTCTCGGCAGAGCCGAACAGCGCCGCGACCGAATCAGGCCAAAGGCGAAGACCGGGATATCCGGCTTGCGCCCA
>JBBIKM010000023.1:39194-52267 GCA_037445455.1 bacterium
CATCAGCAAGCACGGGGTAGCCGAGACGGGCAAACACAGCGGCGGTGGTGGACTTGCCGGAACCGGACGGACCAAGCAGGGCCACGGCGCCCTCGCCGATAGCCACGGCACTGGCATGCAAACAAGTGATCCGGTGCAGGGCCAGAATCACGGCCATGATCGGGCCGACGAGATAAGTGGTGGCGTCTTCCAATGACGACTGCGCCGTCCAGGTCACGCCCAGCTCGCGGCCGTTGCGATTGATGACAAACTCGACGCCGTCGCTGAAGACCATGCGGAAATAATCCTGCTGCGCCTGGTGGCGACGGTCGGCGGGCACAGCGTGATCATTCCAGCCGGCGTTTTCCTGCCACACTCGCCCGGTTTGCGCGGCAGCCGCGGCCAGCGCCGGCGGCATTTCAGCAAACCAAACGCGCACCGCGAGCGCGGCTGGCGCTGCCACAGCCAGAGCCGGCAATCCAGGTATGGGGGAATTGGATTGCAGCACCACTCCGTAGAGCAGATATTTCCACATGGCGATTGGGGTCAAGTGAAGATTCGAGATGACGGGCGTGGCTCACGTCTTCCCCGCCTGCCCGTGCGGCCGGCACACACGCTGCGCGGCGGCACGGAAAAAACAAGGCAAGCTTGCCGTCATTGCTCTAACCGAAGGGATCCGTGGCCTGGCTGCGCTTCATCATGTTGGCGGTGCCGCCGTCAAGGCGCATGTAGATGCCGACCGCCTGCGTAATTTCGCGCAGGGCGCCATAGGTCACCAACCGCGGCCGCTGGTAGGGCTTTTTCGAGATTTTCTGGGCAGCGTTGCTCATTGTCGTCACCATTTCATGAGTGTGATCAACAAAATGCACTTCAAGTGAATTGTTCCCTCAGGCGTGCATGTGCTGCAGCCAGCGATTCAGCACAAAAGGCCGCAGATGCACGTAGGGATCAGAACCATCGTTCAGTGGCCGGCCCGTGACTTTGGGCACGGCGGCGCGGATCACGAATTCCGCCAGCGCGGGCACGGGCGTGAAATCATCCAGCCATGGCATTTTTTCCCGTTGCAGCAGCTTCACCAACGAATCTTCCCGCAGCGGAGTTTTGGGCCGGCGCCGAACTTTCTCGGGCAGCAGGCCGGCAGTGGCGCGGCGCAACAATTCCTTGTTCACGAACCACGGCAGCGGCGGCAAAGCCAGCGTGAAATTCACCAAACGCAGATCAAGATAGGGCAGGCGAAACTCCAGCGGCACGCCGGTCACGCCCGGGTCATTGAATTCAAGAACGCTCTGCCAATAGGGCATGGTGAGGCGGTAGTACGCGCCGGGCCGCAGCGGATGCCTGACCTCTGCTTTGGGCCGCGTCACCGCGCGCCAGCGCTCCGGCAAGCCGCAGCGCTGCGCGAAACTTTGATTGAGCCAGTTGGGATAGTCATCCGCCACCGGCGCTTGCTGCCGCCACGCGCGCAGCCTGGCGCGCAGACCCAGTCCCAACGGCGGCAGTTCCTTACGGCTGCGCACATAAGCATACGCGTCGTGCAGCACCTGCGGCAGCGGCAGGCTGCGCGCCATCTGCGCCAGGCCGGAGGGAAACAGCAGCTCATCACCGCCGTCGCCGGTCAACACCACGTTGCCGTTGGCGAGACTGGTCTGCAATTGGTCGGTGAGCAACGCGGTCATGGGTTCTTCCACCGGCTCGGGAAAATGCGGGGCTGTTGCGCTGCCGCCGTCGAACAGCGGGTAGCGGTCGCCTAGCAGAAAGTGGATCGGCAGATTCAGCGCGCGGCCGGCCGACTCGGCATACTCGCGCTCATCATCGGGAATCAGGTGGTCGTAGTAGACCGACATGGCGGCCAGCGTGGCCGGCCGGCCGGATTCGGCCCGGCGGGCGGCTGCCAATCCCGCCACGCTGGTGGAATCGAGGCCGCCGCTCATCCACACCGTGAGGCCATCGGTGCGCAGGCGGTCCGTCACGGCCTGTTGCAGCAGTTCTTTGAAACGCGCTACACAGTCCGCCGGCCGTTGAAAGCGCAACGGCTCGGTTATGGGCAACTGCCAATAGCGGCGTGTGTGAACTTGTGTGCCGCTGGCGATCAGGATATGCGCCGGCTGGAGACGGCGAATATCGGTAAAGGTGGTGGTGGCGGGATCGACGTTGTATCCGAACAACAGAAAATCGCCGATGGCAAGCTCGTTCAGCCGACTGGAGACGGCCGGGTGCCGGCGAATTACATTGAGCGTGTTGCTGAATACCAGCGTGTTGCCAACGTGGGCGTAGTAGAACAGCTTCACGCCGAAATGATCGCGGGCGCAAAACAAGCGCTGCTGGCGGCCATCCCAAAGGGCGAAGCAAAAATCGCCGAGGAGATGCTGCACGCACTCTTCGCCCCAGGCGCGATAGGCATGCAGGATTAGCTCCGCGTCGGTGGCCGCAGCGAGATTATCGCCCCGCGGAGCCAGGCGCTGCTGCAGGCCGGCGCGATCATCGAGACGGGCGTCGGCGGTGATCCACACCTCGCCGTCCAGGCTGCAGGGTTGCTGTTCCCGCTGTGCTTCGAACGTCGTGGGCAGCAGGGCGTGGCCCAATCCCACTCTCCCCTTTGCCCAAATCGTTTGCGCCTGCGGCCCGCGGAAGGCCATGGCCTCGGTCAAGTTCTGCAAGAGCCGGCTTTCCACCGGCGCGCCGTCGAGATTGAGAATGCCAGCGATACCGCTCATGAATGAAGCGCCGGGGAGAGAGGCAAGGGCGTGTAGCGCGCCAAATCAGCAACCTCACCGATTAAGACCCGGCCGCGCAATTCCACCCAGGCATGCGCATGCAACGCGGCTGCACCGGCCTTGGCCACGCCGATGTGCAAGGCGGCAGCGTGGCCATGGCGCGCGAGCAGCGTGTGCGCGGCCAGCGCCTGCACCAGACAAGTGGACTGCGGCACGAACCGGCTGAGCACGGTGAGCGCATGGAGCAGCGCGGGCAGGGGCAGACGGGCGGTGCTGCGGCGCCGGCGCAGTTGGGCCAACAGCCGCTGCAACGTCGCAAAGGGCAGCAGCCACAGCCCCAGGCGCACCGCGCAGAGCAGCGCGAAAGTCTGCAGCCAGAGAATTCGTTTTGCCCGCGGCGCGCGCAGGAATTTAAGCAGAGGGAGCATCGACCAACTTGATCAGACCGGCATCGAGCAACTCATGCAACAATTGCAGAATATCCTGGCGGCACTGCCCGGCTTCGACCTCGTATTCCGCCAGAATGAGGGCGTGCAGTTCAGCGACGGTGATCGGTTGCTGCAGCAGGTGCCAAATACGGGCGCCGACCCCATCCAGGCCATGATAGACGCCGGAGGCAACATTCAGGATCACGATCTCGCCGCCGAGATCGGAGAAGATCTGCTCCGGGGCAGCGACGACGCGCGTGGAGGCGGTCAGCGTGCGTTCCATTCGCGCAGGTGTCCGGCGGATTGCCCTGCCCTGACCTGACCCGCCCACTGCGCCTGGCCGGCCGTGAGCTTGCGCAGTTGGCGCGGATCAATGTTGATGGCCAGCGACTGGCCAATGGCCTCGAAGGCAATAATGAAGCGCTGCTGGCCCTGCAGCGAGCGCAAGACCCCGCGCAAGCCGGCGAGCGGGCCGGTGGTGATTTCCAGCACATCGCCCGGCACGAGATGCGGAATCGGCTCGGGATCGAAATCATTTGCGAGCATCTTGCGCACCGTGGCAATCTCATACTCTGGGATGATCGAGGGCTGGCCGTTCTGGCCAAGCATGCGCACCACCCCTTCCGGCGTCAGCGAGAGCAGCCGTTCCCTGGCATCGGCCTGCACAAACACATAGCACGAGAACAGCGGCGTGGCGATCCACTTCTTGCGGTCACTCCACTGCCGCAACACCGGCCGCAGCGGGAGATAAGCGTGCAGGCCCAGGCGCCGCAGTTCACGGTCAACACGCTTCTCAAAATTCGGCCGGGTATAAAGCGCGTACCAATGGCGAATCGGTTCTGATGGTAGGGTCATCTGGATGCTGGATACTTGATACTTGATACTCGATACTGGCTTCTGGAGACTTGTGTTTTGCCCTTTGCCTCACGCCCACGGCCAGGCCAGCAGCTTGCGCTGCTGTTTCGGCAGCTTGCCGTTGCTGTTGTGGGCGTAATAGTGATAGTGGTAATAGTAGTAGTAACTGCCGTACATGCTTTCCATCTTGACGGAATTGAGCAGCGTGCCGAGGACGCGCGCCTTGACTTGCTGCAGCAGCGTATGCGCCCGAAAAGTGGCTTCCTTGTTCGTGTGGCCGGCCTTCACCACCAGAAAAACACCATCCACCAGGCGCGCCAGCACCGCGGCATCGGTGACCGCGATGGCAGGCGGGCTGTCGAACAGCACGATTTCATACTCGGACTTGAGCGCTTCGATGGTGCGCTGCATCGTGCTGCTGCCCAGCAGCTCGGAGGGATTGGGCGGCAGCGTGCCGCAGGTCATGACGTGGAGATTGTCGATGTCCGTTGGCGCAATGGCCTCGCTGAACTCGGCGCGGCCCGCCAGCACATTCGACAGGCCAATGCGGCGGTCGAGCTTGAACACGGAATGCAGCACCGGCCGCCGCAAGTCCGCATCGATGAGCAGCACCTTGGTGCCCATTTGCGCCATCACGATGGCAAGATTGGCCACCGAGGTCGACTTGCCGTCGCCGGGTCCGGGGCTGGTGACCAGCAAAGTGCGCAACGGTTTGTCGATATGCGTGTATTGAATATTGGTGCGCAGCGTGCGATAGGCTTCGGCAATCGGCGATTTGGGCGCGAAATGGCTGATCAAACGCGCCGCCATGCGCCAGCCTTCGCCGTTGGCCGGCGCGTGCGCGTTGCCGTTGGCCGAGCCGTTGTGCACGCCGTTGGCCGAGCCGTTGAGCGAAGTTTTCAGGCGTTGCAGCGCCTCGGCCTCTTTGATGAAGGGAATCGAGCCGAGCACGGGCTGGCCCATGCGCTCCAGGTCTTCGACGGTGCGCACCGAGTTGTCGAGCATGTCGATCAGGAAGGCCAGTCCCACGCCCAGACTCAGTCCGAACAGCATGCCCAGGATGAGATTGAGTTTCTTGTTGGGGCCAAGCGGCTCTTCCGGAATCTCCGCCGGCTCGATGATGCGCACATCGCCGAGCTGGCCCACTTCGGTGATGCGCAGCTCCTCGTATTTCTGCTTCATCATCAGGTAGATCTTTTCCTCCACCTGCGCCGAACGCTGCAGCCGCGCCAGCACCAGCTTCTTCTCCGGCAGGCTTTCGAGCTTGCGGGTGTAGTCCGCGACGATTTCCTGCAGCGAGGCCACCTTGGGCTGCAGCGCCTGCAGTGAAGCTTCGACTTCGAATTTGCGCAGGTACAACTCGTCGTGCAGCGCCTGCGGGCCGACGAGATCCTCCGCGGCGTGCTGGGCAAACTCCTCTTTGAATTTCTGCGTCAGGGCGTGAATCTGCCCGTCGAGCTGCTGCAGGCGCGGATTCGCTTCATCGTAATTGCCGTTGTTGACGAGATAAACCACTTGCGAGGCGCGCTCCTGCTGCAGCGCCGCCATCTCGCGTTGCAATTCCTCCAGATAGGAAGTGGCAGCCGTCACTTCGATTTCGAGCTTGCGGCCAAGCTGCTGGTCGATGAAGCGCAAGCGCTGGCGCGAGGATTCCAGCTCGGCCAGGGATTCCTGGTAGAGCGCTTCGAATTCCACCAGTTTTTCCACCAGGCTGCTGGCTTCATCCGGCAGCGTCATGGTGCCCTGCGCTTCGGTGAACTCCTTCAGGGCAATCTCGGATTCCGCCAACTGCTGCTGAATCACGCTCAATTGGTTTTCCAGAAAGTTCTTCACCTGGCGCACCTCGGCCTGGCTCATGGCGCGGTTCAGATCGCTGAACGCCTCGACATAGGCATTGGCCACCAGCATGGCCTCGCGCGGATCTTCGGAGGTGGCGCTGATCATGATCATGTCGGTGTTGCGGATGGGCGCAATCGTGAGATAACCCGGCAGGGTGCGCGCCAGCTCTTCCACGTCACGCAAGCCGTTCCCGGCGTGCCGGTGGCCGGCATCGTCTGCGGCGCTGCGGCCCAGCAGGGCACGCACGGCCCCGGCCAGCCGCTGCCACCGGCTCTTGGCATCGCTGTGCGACTGCAGCATGGGCAGCTCGGCGGCCTGGGGCGAGGCCAGCAGCTTTTGTGCGACGGATTTGGCGATCGCGCGGCCGCGAAGGATCTCGATCTGGTTGCTGATCATGGTTTCCATCTGCCAATAGGCGCTGGCGTCCAACATGGGCAGCCCGAGGTTGGACTCCACCTTGACCATGACCTTGGCGTCCGCCTGATAGAGCGGCACGGCAGTGAAATTCAAATAGAACGTGACCGCCAACACCAGCAGAAAACAGGCAGCGATGACCCACCGGCTGCGATACAGGATGCGCAGGTAGTCGGTGACCGGTGTGGTCTGGCGTATGATTTTTTCTTTCATTGCAGCGCTCATGCGAGGAGAACGGCCAAACGGAAGTGCACGCACCGCGAGCCGGCACGTCCAGACACAGCTCCGCCATGTCAGTCACATTCCGTATCGTGGACCTCACAACCACCGCCCCAATTTCCATGCGGCTACTGCGTCTCACAGCTCTGCCACCGCCGCAAGGCAAAGCCGGTGCCAGGGTCAGCCGCCTCGCCTTTCGCCCAATCGCCCCGCCAAAAGTTTCGGCATCATGCTGTCTCGCCGCGAAACAGCCGGACCGGCGCCGGGTTGCGCCGTGAGTCTCTGAGAAGGAATTGCACAGTTTCTGTTAAATATTTTCTCAAAGAAACCCCGAGGCCCGGCAAGCTGCCGCCCCGGCGCGGCGTAGACTCAAAACAGGCATGGCGGGTTCTTGCTGCCCGGCGCATTTCTTTGAGCCTCTTCCCGGCGGCAGGCCCGCCGGCAGAACCGCGGCTTGCCTGGCCAGCGTGAAAGATGCTCCGGCACAAGAAAGTGGCGGCGGACAATATCGCGACCCGCGTCGCGCAGAAATGGAAGCGTGCCTGAACTGGAACGGAGGGCAGGGAGACAAAAATGGATTGAATAAGTTGAGTGGGCGTGAGGCATTCCCCGGACTCTTCCTGACCGCGGTGACAATGCCACATTTGCCGAGGAATGTGTACCGGCGCCTGGCAAACCGGCCGGCCGGCGCAAGACAAAGGCAACGGCTGGCCGACGGCCGCAGCCATCGCTACACGCATAACGCTGAGCAATCCTTGCTGAGCTGAATTCAATCGTCTGCTCCCTGCATAACCTCGGTGGTCTTGCAATCGCGCTGGCAATCCCTTGCCGCACTCTTGCGAGCCGCTGTCTTGTCGCCTCAGGGCTGAAAGTCTCGAACAGCGTGAACCTGGCATGGCCCCGCCCGGCCGCGTAACGGGTGAACACGGCCACGGGCACAACCGGCATTTATCAGGAATGAAAAGAACCGGGCGTGCTGCCAGAATGAAACTTTACAGGATATATACCGCCGCCGTACGGAAAATGCTGAAAACGGGGAGAAAAGTTGCAGGTGAGCAGCGAGGCATATTACCGCTTTGTCATGAATCGATCAAAACCGGGACAAATGGTGAGAAAGTTCAGGGTGAGGCGAGGTTCCGGTGCGTGACGGGCGGCCTTGGTGTTACAAAACTGCAGCAATCCTTTGGGCAGGATTGTCGAAATGCACCGGATTTGGGTTCACCCCCTGTCCGCACGAGCCGGAACAAAAAAAATTCCCGCAATGTCGCCCAGCCGCAGGGAAGCCTCACGCATTTCCTTGCGGAACCGTGGCGGCTCTGCGTCGTTGCGTGAACCTCTTTGCTTTCTTCGCACTGGTTGAACTCTTGAGAGACCATCCGGCTTTGGCTTTCAACCGATCTGGTCAAGCGCGCCAATCTTGGACAAAGCCGTCCGGCCGCAAGTCGCAAAAGGCGAAGCATCATCCGAGCAAGCCGGAGCCAAATCCTGCCGCCAAAAAACAAAGACACCAAGACCTCTACGCGAGGCCCTGGTGTCCTGGGGGTGGGAAGAGACTCGTTCTGCACGGCGATGCAACTTCCAGGAAACCGGTGCTGCCGGCTCAATAATCCCAACGCAGCCCGGCGGAAAAATTACGCACTTCGTTGATGTTGCGTTCGACCTGATAATAGTTGTAGCGCAGCAGATTGCGCACGGCCACATGGGCAGTGAGGTTGTTCCAGGAGTACAGCATGCGCAGGTCCAGTTGCCGCTTGGGCACGCGTTGATCGTCCTTGAAAATCTGCACCTGTTCGCGCAGCAGCCGCGAGGCAAAACTGTAGTCGGCTTCCAGTGCCCACCCGCCCAGCGTGAGCGAAGGCGAAAGGTAACCGGTCACGCGCGGGCGGTAACTCAGCAGGTCGCCCTCTTGAAACGTGACGGGAATCTTCGGGTCTTTTGCCACCTCCGTGATGACGGGATTGGTCCAGGTCGCGTTGGCGTCCAACCCCAGGCGATTCTGCCAAAAACGAAACCGGCTGGCAGCTTCGATGCCTTCGACCTTGGCCCTGGGGATGTTCACCAGAATCGCATAGAAGTTGGCGCCTTCCGGCACGAACACCGGCTCGATCAAATCAGTGTAGCGGTTGGAGAAGGCGGTGACTTCGAGATTGGCGACTTCTCCCAGCCGCTGGCGCACACCGGCTTCCACGGAAAAGGAGCGCTCGGTGGCGATCTCCGCATTCGGGCGAAAGGGAATGGGAATGTTGAATTGCAGAAAGCGCTCACCCAATACCGGAATGCGAATGCCGCGGCCGAGCGAGGCATGAAAGACGGTGGCCGAAGTCAACTCGTAGCTCGTGCCGAGCTGCGGGCTCAGATATTGTTGCTCCAGCCCCTCCGGCAGCGGATTGGCAATGTCGATGCGCTCGAAGCGATTCTTGATGGGATTGAAAACGGTTTTGGTGTAACGTTCCGGGCCGGGCAGCAAATAGTACTGGTCGAACCGCACCCCCAGGTTGACCTTCCAGCCCGGCGCGGGCTGCCAGTCTTGTTGAAAATAGGGCGAAACAGTGTAGGCAAAGTGGCGGCCGATTTGCCGTTGCTCGGCGAAGTCGTATTTATACTCGACGCCGAGCGCGAAGCTCACCGTGCTGTCGATCTGGCTGCGGATTTGGAAATCCGCGCCCGGGCCTTGCGCCGGTTCGAAATCGCCGGAAACGCGGAACTGGTTGCCGGTCAATTGCCGCACGAAAGAAGTGCGCAGCTTGAATTCCAGCCAGTCGTTCACGCGCTGGCGCCACTGGCCGTAGAGCGTGTAGGCGTCCAGCTTCAGGCGAAACTCGGCAAAATCCTCGGGCCGGCCGCCGGTGGCGTTGGGCACGAGATAAGGATTGCCGAGATCGGACCACACGAACTCACCGCGCCGGTCGCGCGCATAGGCGCCGAACAGGGTAATCTCGGTGTTGCTCGCGAATCCCCAGATCAATTTGCCGGTGGCATTCCAGCGCTGGTAATGGCGGTTCTGCCGGTCGCCGGTGGACTCGGAGCGGCCCGCGGAAAAGCGAAACCCGAGCTTGCCGACCTGGCGCGAGTAGCTCACATCCTGGCGGTTGAAGCGCAGCGTGCGATCGGTCCATTTCCACTCGGGATAGTAAGGCTCATCATAAACGCCGGCGCTGGTGCGCAGGCTCAAGCGGCCCTGCGGCATCGGCGCTTTGGTGATCACGTTGATCACGCCGCCGAGCGCGAATGAGCCGTAGAGCGCGGATGACGGGCCTTTGATGACTTCCACACGCTCGAAATCCGTGACCGGCAGGATGTCCCAATTCATGTTGCCAAAATCGCTGGGCAGCGCCGGCACGCCGTCCAGCAGAATCAAGACGCGGCTGCCCAGGCCGCGGTTGTAGCCCGAGCTGTTGCGCACGTTGACGTTTTGCTCGACCAGGCTCACGCCGGGAATGCTCTCCAGCGCGCGGTCGAGGCGGGCGGCATCGCGGCGCAGCGCGGTCTCCCCGCTGAGCGCGCTGATGCTCACCACCGCCCGCTGAATCTCCTCCGGCTGGCGGCTGGCGGTGACCACCACTTCATTCATCTCCAGCACGCTGCTGTTCAGGGCAAATTGCACGCGGGTGACCGAATCGGCCTGCACCGTGACTTCGGCGCGCGCCAACTGGTAGCCAATCAAACTGGCGCGCAACACATAGCTGCCCGGCGGCACGCGCCGGATGACGAAGGTGCCGTTGGCATCCGCACCCGCGCCCAGCAACGATCCCAGAACTTGCACACTGGTTCCCGGCAGCACTTCACCGGTTTGCGCATCCACCACTTTGCCGCGGATTTCGCCGGGATTCTGGCCGCGCAGCACCGGCGCCGATCCCAGCAGCAGCGCCAGCAGCAGCATACCTTGTGGCCACCAGCCATTTTTCGACATTCGCATAAACCTCTTTCACGTTGGCGCGGCCAGTGGGCGCGCCGTTGAGGAACTGTCAGGCGATTCAGCACATCATGCCGGCGGAATCTGGTCAATGAGTTGGGGCGGCTCCTGTGCCTGCACCAGCTCCTTGCGGAACGATCAAGCGATGAGGGCAAAGGTTTGTGCCCCGGCGCCGCCGCGCGCGCCGCGAGCAGCGTCGCGTGCGGCGAGTGACCGCCTCAAGGACAAGGCGGACAGACCTTGCAATAATTGATGCCGGCCGGCAGCGTGGAAAATCTCACTTCGAAATCGATATTGGTGATCACCGAATCATTCACCGCGATCACCGGCTTGGGAATGAGCTGGCCGTTGGTCTCGCCGCAGTGATAAAGCCCCACCGCACGAATATCGAGAAACTGGCCTTTGCCGTACCAAAACAGAGTGATGAATTTGATCTCGCCCGCGTTTACTGCCAGCCGGTATTGCTCCTCGGGTTTGAACAAGCCCAGGGTGAAATTCAAGCCTTTGAGATTGCCGAGCACCGACGGCAGAAACGCCGGCCCGCCGGGTGGAATCACGCCGACGGCCGCCACTGCCACGGCTTGCGAGTTGGCGGGCCAGGGATCGGCGTAAGTGATCTTGCCGGTGATGATGGCATCGCGGCTGGCGAAATCCCAGTTGGCGAGAACGTTCACGCTGTCCGCCACCGGCTGGTCTTCCCGCACCACCACTTGTTTCAGCTCGAAAATCTTGGTGGGATCGAGGTGCACGCCCAGAATGTTGGCAATGTCCCACGACTGCCCGGACTTGCGCCAGAGCACGCCGGCCGCGGCATAGACGCCGGGATCCGCGAACAACTCGTAGCGCAACGTATCATCCCGGCCCGCGGGCTTGTTGCGATCGAAGGCGAGCGGCGGGCTGTAGATCACCTCGGAGAGCAGATTTTCGGGCGGCAGTTTTTTCACCAGCACGACCACCACTTCCGCCACGTAAGCCGGCGGCGTCGGCCCGGTGAAGATGATATCGCCGGTGACTTTGGTGCGCACTGGCTCGACGCCATGATCTGAACCGCATCCCAGCAGCGCGAGCGCCAGCACCGCACCCAACCATCGCGCCGACGGCAGTCGGCGGCGATGTGCGAAATGAGCATTCATGAGAGATTTGTACCTGAGCTTCGGTTGGAAGCAGTCTTCAAACTTGATTGTTGGAGATGTGCCGCAATCCGCCGGCCGCGGCCGGCGATGGCTGGCAAAATTTCTGATCAAACGTGATGGCGCCGCCTCGTCCTCCCCCGAACGAACCGGAATCCCCAAAACGCAAAGCGCGCCCCGGCCCTGCCTGCACATGCGCCGGCGCCGCGGCAGCCGCCCACCATGAAATGGCTACTGCGGAAATCGTGAGGCATCGATGCCGGGCAGCAGGCGCAGGGCATTCTTGTAATAGATTTTCTTCAGCACCTCATCGGGCAGTTCCAGGCCATACAGCTTCCAGAAAGCATGGCGCTTGCGGTAGTAGTCGAAATACTCGTCGGCGGTCTCGAGCACGCGAAAGTAGACGTGGTACTCCTCCGGCGCCCAAATATCCTTGCCGAACATCACCCGGTCTTGATACTTGATAAACCACTCACGGGCAAAGCGCGGCTGGCGGCCGGGATCGTAGATGATGGCGCCCAGCTCGGTGTGGAGATTGGGAATTTCGTCGAGCAGCCTGCCGAGACGCGCCAGGTCACTGGCGAGCCAGCCCATGTGTGCGCTGATGAAAATGGTGCGCGGATGCCGGCGCATGAGATTGAAGTGCTCGATCATGACCTGCTCCCACGCAGGCTCGCGGCCGTGGCGATAGCGCTCGGGAAACTGCTTGAGTTCCAGCCAGCGTTCGTTGAAACGATCGTGCGGCAACCAGAACGCGGCGGGATCGCCTGAGTGAATCAACACCGGAATCTTCAGCTCGGCGCATTTTTCCCAAATGGGATCCAGGCGCGGATCATCCACCGGCACACGCTTGCCGCTGGTGTCGGTCACCTCCAATCCCAGATTCTTGTAAATTTTCAATCCGGCCGCGCCGTTGCGGACGTCTTCTTCCAACTCTTTGACGGCTCGCGCGCTCCAGCCGGGGCTGCCGATGCCGGTGAAATCCACGTTGGTGAAAACCAGGAAGCGGCCGGGCGCCGTGCGCTTGGCGTTTTCCACGGCGGCTTTGAGATACGCGCCGTCATGAATGCCGGAGGTGACCGAGCCGTCGGCATTCACGCTGCGTTTGAAACCACGGCCGCTGAGATTGACCATCACAGCCAGGTTGAGCTTGTCCATTTCAGCCACCAGCGGCCGCAAATCCTGCGTCGGCATGTTGGCTTGATGATTGTGGACGTCGATGAACGGATATCTGGCCCGCGTGACCGGATGCGCCGGCACCACCAGCATCGAGGCCGGCTCATACTCTTCAAACGACATGGTTGTATCCTGGCCGCGCACGGGCAGAAAACCCGAGGCCAGCAACATGCCGGCGGCCAGCAGCAGAGACCGCACGGCGGCGCGGTTTATTGTTTGAAGCCGTTGCTTCATTGCAAATCGTGTCCTTGCTTGACTGCCACTTTGTTGCGAATCAATGCTCAAACCAAACCTTGCCCAAATGCCAAATTGTTGGTGTCCGTCCGCGAATGTTCCAGCCTCGGCAGAGCCGGGGCTTCCAAAACCTGGAGCGCTGGCGAGATTCTGGGGCGTTCGATGCAACGGC
>JBBIKM010000024.1:0-45312 GCA_037445455.1 bacterium
TGACGACGTTTGCAGCGGTGTTTGCCCTGCTGCCGCTGGCGCTCAATCTCGGCGCGGGCACACAAATGCAGCAACCGCTCGCCATCGCGGTGATCGGCGGGTTTTCGGTTTCGACCTTGTTGCTGCTGTTTGCCCTGCCGATGGTGTTTGGATTGATGCAAAGGAAAGCAAGCGATGGCATTGCAGTAGGAGGAGCAAAATAATCAGGGGAGACGGCCAATCGAGGGTTTCATGAAAGGGCGGTTGCGGCGAACGATGCGGGAATTCTTGTGTGCCCCGCAGAGTGTTTGGCGTGCCCGCACAACCGCAGAGCTGGCCGGGCCCCGGCGCCCGCCCGCCGGCTACTTCGCCGACCAATCCTTCCGTTCGCTCACCTTCACTTTGACGTAGAATTCATCCGGCATCACGCCGTTGATGTCTTTGAAGTAGAACTTGGCCAGGCCTTCTTCTCCGGCGTAATTAAAGATGCCGAACAACGCGCCGTGGCTGGCCTGCTGATCAGAAGTGTAAATGCTGGCCCACCAGTCGCCCTCCAACTCCTGGTCACGAATGCTTCTGCCGCCCAGGGCTGAGACAAAAACGAATGACCGGCCTTCATCTGCCGGTGTCGTGGGATCATCGGCGGACAGCACGAGTGTGTCGGACCGGCTGGCCACCACCTGATCCTGGAAGTTGCTCAGCAGATGCGTGCGGCTGTAGGTGTGTTCGTGGGCAGTGGCGATGAGGGCGCCGCCCTTTCTGGCCGCTTCATAGATCTCCCAGCCGGTTTCATCGGATTTGCCGCCGACCTGCATGCGCTTCATGTTCTTGTGCCAGCTCGCGATCCGCCAGACCGAATGATCCGCCGCCAGCTTGTGCTGAATGTATTCCGCGTGCCCGGCGCCGAAAATGTCCGGCGCGGTGAGCAGGAAGAAAATGCCGTTGAACGTGAAGGAAGATTTCACCCCCAAGTCGCCCTCCCAGCTTATGCCGAGCCGGCGCATGCGCGCCCGGAGGAAACTCTGATAGCCGCCCTCGCCATAAAAGACGTGACGATCATGATTGCCCACTGCAGCGAAATAAGGGAAGTCGGCGCCGAGGATGTCGTTGATCTGCGCCTCCCAGGCGGCCGGATCGTCTTTGTAGTCGAAATCGCCCGAATGCACCACTGCCTGCGCGCCTTCCGCTGCGATCAATCGCAGCACGGCTTGCGCGTCTTCGCCCAAGCCTTGGTCGCCGAGGAATGCAATCACGAAGTTGTCCGGTGTTTTCATGGCCGGTGCTGCGCTGGCGGCGGCCGGCTGAACCGCAATGGCCGGTACGCTCGCGCCCTCACTTGATTCCCGGCGATCGGAGCAGCCGGAGATGATCATGCTGCACGGCAGCATTCCCATGAGCATTGCGACTGCCGCACAATGGCGCACGTTTTTCATGCTCTCCTCGCAACGAGGTAGATATTGTCCGTTTGAAATCGCCAATTCTTGAAAAATGTTCCTGCAACGGCTTGGCGCTGCATCAAATTCCCGGGAGTTTTCAGGACATGCGGGGTTTCAGAAACCTCGGCTCAGCCGAGGTTGAACATTTTCGGACAGACACCAGATAGTACCCGAGTGGCCGCGCCGTTCACTTCGTGCCGCTCGTGGTAAATGAAGTTTCGACATATGAGATGTTGCCTTCCCCGCTTACCGTGCCGATGCCGAGCAGGTATTCCGTATTGGGCTGCAGAAAACCGTCTGGCACATCGAACCACGCCGCCGCACCGGGGAGTTTTGTCGTGACGTGGACGTCCAAGTCGTCCTGTTCGATATAGACAATGTAGGCCGCGGCCTCCTTGACTCGCGTCCAGGTAATCTGCAGGTTCTTGATGGCCACGCCGCGGCTGCCCGCGGACGGACGAACAAAAGAGACGGTTGCCGGCAGGTGGTGGTGCAAAGTGGCTTTGCCCTGCAGCCGGGCACCAGAGGCCGTGGTTCCGTTGAAGAGGTACTCCCCCTCGGGATAAGCCGCTTGCAAACTCTTCACCTCCTTGGGCTCCGGAGATTCAAAGATGAATTGGCGCATGCCCAACGTCGAAGTGTCGGGCGCAGTGAAATCCACAACCGTCCGGCCATCGGGAGAGGTGATGCTGAGCCGGTGCAATCCTCCGGTTCGGGTCTTGACTTCGAAGACGACTTCCATGTCGCCGTCGGTGGCGTTTTGTTCGAAGCGGACACTGGCTTTGGCAAAAGCACCGGGCGTTGCGTGTTTCGCCGCCAGGGGAGCTTGTGCTGCGCTGCGAGCGCTCAGCAGGAGCGTGAGGCCCGCGAGCAGGTGAAGGCTTGCTTTCATTGTAATTCCAAGCGTGTTGGTTGAGCAGGCTGATTCATTGGATCGAAAACATGATGCCAATCTCGGGGGCAAGGTCCGTCGCTTTGGAGGTGATGCCGAACCCGTTGTTGGCTTTCAGACGCAGGCAACGGCTGAAGACCCACTGCATCTCGGGCACCAGAAAGATTTCGTCTTCCGTGCCTTCCACCATCATGAAGACACGAAAGCTTTCAGATACTTTGCGCAAGTACTCCAGGGCAAACTCGCCCGGCCCCGCGGCCTTTTCGGCAGCGGAATAGTCGACCGCCGCGCGCAGGGTGATCGTGCCCCATTTGAATCCCTTGATGAAACCGGAACCGAGCTTGAGCTCCCAGTCGCTGGTTCCGATCAGACTGTTCTTCCTGCCGGTCGGGAAGACGGTTTCGAAGTAGGTGAAATACTCCGGCCTGCTTGTGGTCTCCCGGTTCCAGCGATAGCGCAGTTGGCCCTCCACATCGCCCAGGCCGGATTCTTCGATGCGCTGCGGCACCCGGGAGGGATCGCGGGGAGATTTTTCCAGCCGGGCCGAAATCGTGGCCATCTCAAACTCCACCGCCAGTTTTTCGGTGATGCCATATCCCAGAAAGATCAAACCCTCATTGGCGCGATAACGGCCGCGAAAATCTTCGTTGAGACCGTAGCCCAGTTCTGCCGGTTTGTATTCGATGTTGTTGTCGTAGTAATACTCATAGAAGGGGTAAAACTTCAGTTCGCCCTTTTCAACGTAGGTGCCGAATTGCGACAAGGGCATACCGGTGCCACGATCGCGCAGATAGGAGGGTACGATCTCCTGGGCGGTGCTCCGGTTGGGCGACACCGCCATCGCTGCCAGGATCACCTGCATGGCCACCGCGGCTACTTTGGATTGCATGGCTAACCTCGTGGTTGGTTGAATGCGAATTGTCTGTCAATGATTCTTCCCTGTTCCAGTCTAATCGGGAATCTGAACTGGAGCTGAAGCGAGGCTGCCTGATCCGCTGATTCCCTCATTTGCTGAGGCGAAAAAAATGGGGAAGCCTTCGTGGCCTTCCCCAAGGTGGAAGAAGGAGGGCGCCGGTCTCATTGGGCCGGCGCCAATTCGGATCGAATCTGTCAGGTGAAGCATCTCATGCTCGCGTCAATTTGAGAATGGCATTGAGCAGGAACGTGGCGCCGGCGATCAAGCCGGCGTCGAGCGCGGTGGCGGGGGTGTCGAACGTGCCCGCGTCGAACCACTCTTTTGCCTGCAACACTACAAAACCGACCACTGCCACCTGTAGGGCGCTCATGAACAGGTCCGTCCACGTGCTGCGGCCGCCCTTGCCTGGTGATTTGCTGGAATTCTCCATCCGTGCTCCTCGGGTTCGTGTTTGTTCGATATCGCTATTGGTTTGAAACCGGCACGCCGCGCGAGCGCCGCCCTTGAATGCCATCGCCTCTCATCTCTTCACGATCGCTTCGGCCGGCGGTTTTTCCAGAAACTTTGCGGGACTCAGAATGAGCTGATCGAAACCGACGCCCTCCATTCCCGCCTGCATGCGCACGGTGACTTCGCCACTGGTCCTGAAATAGACCAGTGATTCGGCAGAGGACTTGGCGCCTTCCAGATCACAACTCACCCATGCCCAGCCCGGTTGCGTTGGCCCTTGTGCCGTCAGATAACTGCCCGTGCGTGGCTTCAAAACCTCCTTGCCGGACTTGTCCACCGCGTCGGAGAATTGCACCCAAAATTTGTTCGCCTGCGACTTGCCCTTCGGCGTTCCCACCTTCATGTGAATCCAACACCGATAGGGAACACCGCTTTGCAATGAAGGTCACATGGGGGTCATTCTCGGGAGGAGGGTCCAGCTCATCGCCGTGATTGGGAGTGCCGGCCATTTTCCCTCCGGGCGAAGTCGCCTCGTCCCAAAAGCTGAATTCGGACAGGGCGCTCTTCGTCAAGTCGGAGGCGTAGATGATGACTTCAGGCAGAGCGGAGACCTTGTCGGTCGCCTTCTGCGCCAGGCTATGAGTGCCAAACAGGAGAATTATCCCGGCAAGAATCAACCTTCGTCTTGGCATTTTAGCTCCTTCTGCAATTGAATCTGAAACATTATCCGCCTGCGATTGAAATCGCAGGCTAAAAATCGGAAGTCGCCTAAAAGCGACTCGCCATCAAATAAACCAAGTGGCAGCCGTTTTTATACGGCTTACGCCGCTGAGCCTGAGAATTCATTCCCAGGCGCTATAGATCCGGCTCCGGTGGAACTCTCTTGCTTTCGCCCACCTTCAGGCCGCCGACTTGATCGATGATCTTCTGATACTCGTCGTCCGTCGGTTTATACTCAATGACGACGCTCGCTCCCAAGCCGATTGTCCCCTGCGTTTTATAAACCACTCTGATCGTTCCGTCTTCTTTCATGGTGGCAATGCCAATTGCTTTAGCTCCCCTGGTGCCTTCTTTTATTTCAACCATTCTTTCCTCAGTAGATGCCCGAAATTCATCACTGAATAAATTGGCTGCGCCGGAGGTCACAATCGCGGCCCCAACAGATGGGCCGTCCGCTAAAATCGCCAAATCGCCTTCGAGGTGGTCGACATGGACAGGTTCGCGCACGAAGACGAAAGAGTCGGGGTTGGTAAATACCCAGGCATTGCCCTGCTCATCGTGTACCACCGCAGCAGAGGGGATGACCTTGCGCAACTTCCCCGCTATTTGCTCTTCACGAATCGGCGAGGTCTTGAGGTTGTACTCTTCGGCCTTTTTCGCGGTCAATCGCACGCGCTGGCGCGCCTGGCCAGAATACTCGACCCTGGCGCGCTCGATCCTGGCCGGAGTGTCCGGCTTCTGTTGGCACGCTGTAATTTGGAAACCGGCCATGGCCAGTGCCGCCAACAGCCATCGATTCATGCGCTGCATCGTTTTTTTTCTTTCTCCATATTCGTCCGGTTATGAGAAAAACTCAGAATCAATTTGAGTTTTGCACGCTCCCCGACTGATAGATGCACCCATTAAAATTTGCAATGCTCTTGCTGACTACGACTCGGTCTGAACATCACCCTCATCGATGCGCCGGTGCCGTTGCCGGTAAACCAGATAAATGATCAGGCCCAGCACGAGTGGTCCGCCGATCGCATACGGCAGCACGCCGCCGGGATTGAGTCTGGTAAACGGCGTCACCGTCAGGTGGATGCCGGAGCTGGCAATCGGCTGGCTGGTTGCATCTTTGCCTGCAGGCTCGGGAATGACGACCATGTACACCAAGTAGTCGCCATCGAGAATGGCATTGACCCTCCAGGAAAGCGTGGCGGACTGGCCCGGGGCCAAAGTCTCGATATATTGCGTGCGCTGCGGCGACCAGTCTTCCGGATCGACGACCTCGCCAGCCGCGTTGAGATTGATGATGTTCATCGCCACGCACAGAGGCGGAGACGCCTTCATGCCATTATTTGTCACCACCGTTTTATAATCAATGGGATCTCCTGCCTTCACTGTCTTGTAAGCCATGTCGATGGATATTTGCAGGGGCAGTTGTTCAGGCGTCATCGCAGTCGTCTCTTGCGCCATAACTGGAGTTGTACTTGGGAAACCTATCAGGCAGACAATCGCGGCCAAGGCAACGGCGGGGCGCCGGAGACGGCGCGCTCTTCCCGCCTCGAGACGGAGACTTGGACCGGCATACCAGAAAAGCAATCCAAAGACGATGATCGCAAACACCACGGGCGCCGCAAGCCAGGACCAGAGCGGCCCGATTCCCTCTACCAGGTCGGGCAGCTTTTTATTATTCACGAGGAAACTGCCAAGGAAAACACGGGGTGCCGCCAGTGGGTTCACCCACTGCACAAGATGTCCAATAAATCCGGCCTGAGCATGACCGGGCAAGGTTGTCGGAAGGAGAAAAAGCAGATAGAGACACAGGCTCATGAAAAAGCTGGTCTTGTTGTTATTGCACCAAAAACTCACCAGCATCCCCATGGCGGTCCAGGCCGGGATCATGATGGTTCCAACGATGATGCCCCAGAGTACAGCCTGTCCAAAAACCTCATTGCCTTGCGAAAGCACTTTCAAATAGGGCACGGTGATAAGCAGGGACACGGGGAACGGCGAAACCGCGGCGAGGAACTTGCCAACCACAATCTGCCGGCGACTTATGGGCGTCAACAGCAGGCCCTCGAGCGTGTTGCGCTCGCGCTCGCCGCTCAAGCAATCGGCGGCGATGATCAGGCCGACGATTTCACCGGCGACCAAGGCCGCCTTGAGCGTCTCATAGACCATCTCCTGCGGGGGAATCATGCTGAGAACACTGTCTTCTGCCATCATGTAGGCATAAGCACCCATCAAGATGAGGTAAGCGAGAGTGAGGTAAAGCGCCCTCCCGCCGATCCATAAATCGCGCAGCTCCTTTTTGCAGATAATCCACCATCCTGCCGGTGCGGGATTGAAGTTTTGTTGATTGCGCATGCAATGATCTCCTGGGTTAATCTTTTGCAAGTTCAATGTTTGCAAGAAACAAGAACTTTCACACAAAGAGGCAGAGCCGCAAACGTATCGCCAAGAAAAACTTTGCGTATTCTTTGGGTATTCGCGTCTTTGCGTGAGGCTTCTTCTTTTGGGTTCCGACTCGTCCGGCTTATGCCATTAGATTTTTGTCCGGGCGATTCATAAAATCCGGGTACGGACGTTTTCCCTTATCGAGTCCGGCTTGTCTATGCTTGCGGCGCTGCCAAACCAACGACACGCTGACATCCTGTGAGATACTTGGCTTAGTAAATCACGAGATTCGCCATAACTTCTTTATCTGACGGGGCCAGCGGCTCCAATACGCGCGGAATTTCCTTGCGGTCTCCGATTCCAGGCGGAGACCAGGACTGGCATAGACGAACAGCATGACAAGAACAACGGTTGTAAACAGAACCGGTATGATATGCCAGAACCAAAGCTGAGCCGGAGATTCCTTATTCACAAGAATCTTAAAAAGGAACCGCGAGGTGGCCGCCAATGGGTTCACCCACTGATTCAATTCCGCGCGAAACCACTGTTCCGCCGTTCGCTGAATCTTGGCCGGCCCACCCATGATCTCAGTCGGGAGAAGAAAAAGGAGGTAGAGACCGATGCTGACGAGCATGCTGGTCTTGTTGGTGTTGGACCAAATGCTCACGAGCATTCCAAGTCCCGCCAAAGCGGGAGCCAGGAGAGTTCCCAACAAGGAACCCCAAAGCAGCGCTTGCCAAAAAACCGGATCGCCTTTTGAGAGAACAATCCAGTAGGGAATGGCTGTCGCCAATGCCACCGGCCATACCGAAAACGCGGCGAAAAACTTGCCGACCACAATCTGCCGGCGGCTCGCCGGCGTCAACAGCAGCCCTTCAAGGGTCATACGTTCCCGCTCGCCGCTGACGCTATCGGCGCCGACGATCAAACAGATGAACACGCCGACGGCAATGGAGGCCTTGACGATCTCGCAGACCATCTCCAGCAGAGGCAGAAGCTTCACTTCCGCGTTGCTGGCAAAGAGGAACGCGTAGATTCCCATCAGGATGATGTAGATGAGGATCAGGTACAGCGCTTTTCCGCCGATCCACAAGTCGCGGAGCTCTCTGGAGAACACGACCCACCAGGTGGGCGGCGCTGATCCTGTCCCCGGAGATCGATGGTCTCTCATTTTGCTGCCTCTGCGGTTAAGTGCAGGAACACGTCTTGCAACCGGCCGCCTTCAGGCTCAAAACTCAGAATGGGAATTTCCGCGCGGATAAGAGCTTCCAGCATTCGATTGTTGAGATACGGATCATCCGAGGCGATCGCCTTATCCTGATCCGCGAACTCCACCCGCAGCCAACCCGAATCATCACTTGCCGAAGTTACTTTCATAACGTTCGGCATCACGGCCAACACTTGCCGGGCCTCTGCGACCGAGGCCGTCGGAACCTGGACCCGGAGGCCGCCTCTCTGCATCACGCCGCCGCGACGGGACTGCCCAGTAACTTCGGCTACGGTGCCCGAGGCAATAATCTGGCCCGAATTCAAGATGACTACGTCGTCGCAAGTGCTTTCAACCTCCGACAAAAGATGGCTGCACAAGATGACGCCGGCGTTGCGTTCCTGGACAATCTGCCGAATCAAGTCCAGCAGTTCTTGCTGGCCGCGGGGATCCAAGCCGATCGTTGGCTCGTCCAGGAAAATGACTGCCGGATCGTTGACCAGCGCGCGCGCGATGGCCACCCGTTGTCGCATACCATGGCTGTAGGTGCTGGTCAGAGATTTTGCCCGGTGCGCCAGGCCCACTTCCTTAAGCAGCTCCATGCCGCGTTTTCTGGCTTCACCAGCGGTTAGCCCATAGAGCTGGCCGTAGAAAGAGACGTACTCGATGCCCGTCATTTGCTTGGGCAGCCCGAAGGCCTCCGGCATAACGCCGATGCGGCGGCGGATTTCATTGGGATGATCGGAGCTGATGCCGTCCACGACGAAGTGGCCCGCATCAGGCTCCAGAATCGTGGTGAGAATGCGGATGGAGGTTGTTTTTCCCGCGCCATTGGGACCGAGAAAGCCCAGAATGCGTCCGGCCTTCAAGGAGAACGATAATCCGCGCAGCGCTTCCCTGTTACCATAAAACTTGCGCAGGTCTTTGGCGACCAAGACTTCATTTTCGGAGCGTGAGGTTTTGGCATTGTTGTTTTCAAACATCGGCGTAAACCTCCTCGATGTAGTATGCTCAGTCACGGCGTGCAAAATTGTTTGTTTGCTTACGAAAGAAGATTTCTCCCTTGCTGATTATAACTTTAAACCACGAATCTGAATTGTAACTGAATTGCAACCTTGCTTCCTGAAAATTCATAAGCCGGACGAGCCGGAACCCAAAAGAAGAAGCCTCACGCAAAGACGCGAAGACGCAAAGAATACGCAAAGTTTTTCTTTGCGATACCTTTGCGGCTCTGCGTCTTTGCGTGCCTGCCCTGCCGCAGGCCAGGGAAAGTTTTTTGCTTTTCTTGCAAACATTCAACTTGTAAAGGAATAAGGTCCCAAAAAGGAAAACTCATTCTGAACTCTTCAGGCTTTTGCCAAGAGGGCAAACTGATTATGGCCAAGGCCATCAAGACCATATCGACGAACCGCAACCAAAGTTTGTTGGACGCAGATCGACGCAGATTCTTGCTGATTTAATCTGCATTAATCTGCGACAAACGGCATCCCAAAACCCTCCCTGGCCTGCGACAGGGCAGGCACGCAAGGATGCAGAGCCGCACAGGTCAGGCCAAGAAATGCGCATTCTTGCCCACCAAATTTATGATCTCCAACTCATATGCAGTACGCGACTCGCTTCTCCTTGCGAGAATCCTTTGCGTCTCTGCGTCTTGGGTGCACTCTTGTTATTTCTTGGGCAACTCACCTTAAAAAGTCACCAGCGCATTCAGCCGCAGGCGCGTGAAAAACTCGTTCTCAATGCTGGTGGCCGATTTGATATGATGCCGGCGATAATGGTACAACGTCACGTTGAGTATCGTGTTTTCAACCGCGACGTAATCGATGCTCAGCGTGTGCTGCTCGTAATTGCTGGCCAGGGTGGTGTTGTCGTGCGCAAAGGCGGCCAGGATCGCGTCGTTCTCCGCCAGCGCATAGCCATATTGAAAGCGCCAGTCATTTTTCCTGGTGACCTTGCCGAGATAGAGATCCGCGCCATAACCTTCGTCCTCACCCAGCGCCGCGCCGCGATTCTTCACAAAGTCTCCGACGAAGCGGAGAGGCCAGCGCTCGCTGAAGCCGCGATAGTCGAACGAGACAACGGCATCGACCAGATCGAAGTCTGACAGGTAGGCTTTTTTATCGGCGGTCAGGAAATTGCTATTGATGTCGCCGGAGTTGGCACTGGCCAGGCTCTTGATGCTGTGGTCATAATAGCCGCCCGCCAACGTCAGGCTCCAATCCGGGTTGGGGTTAATGGCAAACTGCAACTGGCCACCCCACATATAGCTGTCACCTGCAGTCGTTTGTTCATCCGTGATATGATACACGCCGGTGACCTTTGGAACGATGGTCTTGGAGCCTGAAAAAGTGTAGCTCGCGCCAAAGCCCTGCAGATTCACGTCTCCGTCCCACACCAGCTCGGTGCTGCGGAAGGGATTGGCGAATTTGCCGCCGGTGAGGAAGAGGTTTTTGTAGTTCATCTCCATATAAGCGCGATCCAGGCTGATGGTGAGATCGTTGACGAAATCACCCAGCGTGATATCGGTGGTGTTGGGATCATCCGGCGAGCCGGTCGCCAGCCGGGCACCGAAATTGAACAGCCCGTTGATCTTTTTGTTCATGCCGAAGCGAAAGCGCACCACTTCGCGGTTGCGCGGATCGCGAATATCCGGCGTGGCCCCGGGTTCCTGCTTGGTCGTCCGTTCGTGTCGCACCCGGAAATCGCCGGAGAATTTTAATGGCTCTTGCGCTTGGGCTTCGTCCCAAGGCGGAACCACGAAGAGCGCCAAGGTGGCCAACAAGAGGTTGAATGGATGTCGCAAAAGCCCTTTCGCGCGGCAATGCGTCGCAATCAGTTTGTGTGTTTTTTTCATGGTAGCTTTCTCCATAATTGCAGGCTTTCATAGATGTGAAGTCTAAAGTGGCAAATAGGCAGATCATGTTTCCTTCCCAACTTTCCCCCAGCCCCATAAGTGTCAAGCTAAGGATTCGCTTGCAAAGATGGCGGAAGTTCCGTCCCGTAGGGACGCCAGACAATAGCCCAGAGTTTAAACTCTGGGAACGCAAGGATCAAATTGTTCTCGCAAGTCCCGAAGGGACGAATGAAAATGATACGTTGGCAACATTGCAATCGTTATTTTTCAATCGTCCCTTGCGGGACTAGGGGAAATTGAATTTTATCAACCCATTCCCAGAAATGGAATTTCTGGGCTATTGTCAAATGTCCCTACGGGACAAGATTACCAGGAAAAATGACGTAGTCCCGGCCCCTTGTGGGCCGCTGTTTCAGCTAATATTCCAGTACCCCACAAGGGGGTAGGACTACATTTTGTGCCATTTCTCGACACCTTTGCCCCAATTCCCCCTCTCTTTTCAAGAGAGGGGGAATTCCGGGGGAGGAGGAAAGGAGCCTTTGTGATTTGCTTTACGCAATTTGCGCGCTCGCCGCGCTATTGGTACGTTGCCCAAACTTCAAGTACAAGCTGGGCACCACGAATAGATTGAGCAGAGTCGAAGTGATCAGGCCGCCGAGAATGACGATGGCCATCGGGTGCTCGATTTCGTTGCCGGGAATGGCGCCCGCGATCACCAAGGGTATCAGCGCCAAGCCGGTTGTGCCTGCCGTCATCAAAATCGGCGCCAGCCGCTCTCTTGCCCCGCGCACGACCAGTCCGGGACCGAACGTTTCGCCCTCAAACTCTTCGAGGTGCTGGAAGTGGTTGATCATCAAAATGCCGTTGCGCGCCGCAATTCCCAATACCGTGAGGAATCCCACAATCGAACCGAGCGAGATGATGCCGTCACCCAGCCAGGCGGCCAGCACGCCGCCGACCAGGGCCGTGGGCAGGAGCACGAAGGAAATTGTGGCCAGGCGCGCGCTCTTGAAGGAGATCTGCAGGAAGAAGAAAATCGCGATCATCGCAATCAGCGCGGTGATGCGCATTTTCTGCTGCACCGCCAGCCGTTCCGTATATTCACCCAGCAGCACCGGGTAATACTCGTGGGGGAATTCAATCCTGGCGAGCGCGGCCTGCACGTCGGCATAGACCGCGCCGAGCGGCCGTCCCCGCACGTTGGCATCAACGTCCATACGGCGCGCGAGGTGCTCGCGGTTGACGACATTCGGTGTGGGCGCGACACGCACGTCAGCCACGTCCGCCAAACGCACGTGGCCGCCATCGGGCGTGTCAATTAAGAGATTCTTGATGTCGGTCAGGCTGCGGCGCGCGGCAGGTATGCTCCACACGTTCACGTCATACGTGCGGTTGGCAATGTGAATGTCGCCGGCTTCTTCGAGGGCCACCTGAGTGGTCGCGTCCCGGCGTACGTCCCCGGGTTTGAGGCCATATCTGTGGGCTTTATCCAGATCGACCTTGACTTCAATCTGGGGGATCTTTTCCTGAAACGACATGTGCAGATCGATGATGCCGTCGATTTTCGAGAGGGCCTCTTTCACCTCCGTGGCCTTTTGGGTGAGGATGTCCAGATCGCGGCCAAAGATGCGCACGACAATGGCATCAGAGGTTCCGGTCAACACTTCGCGGATGCGTTCTTTGAGATAGGTCTGCACGTCACGAAAGATGCCAGGATAGCCGTCAACCGTCTCTTGAATCTTGGCCCGGGTCTTGTCATAGTCCACCTTGGGGCTGACGCTGACCCAGTGCTCAGCAAAGTACATTCCCACCACTTCGTCCATGATCAGTGCTTGTCCGATGTGGGAGCCCAGGTTGAGAACACCGGGAATGGAGAGCAACTCATTGGCGCTCCGTATGCAGATCCGCTGCATTTCCGGCCACGAGGTGCCGGGCTTGGTGAGAAAGTGCATGAGGAAGTCCCGTTCCTTGAAGTCCGGCAGCAGGGACTGGCCGAGCCGCGGCCAAATCAGGATGCCGGCCAGTGCGAAGACGCCGACCGTGGCGTAAGCGGCGCGCGGCTTATTGACGATCTTCGCCAGGAAGGACTCGTAACTGCGCTGCAGCCATTTCGTGAGCGGAGACTCGCGGTGCTCCAGCGGCACATTGCGCAACAGCAGAAAGCTCAGCGCCGGCGTGACGGTCAGCGCCACACAAGTGGAGGCGACAATCGCGATGGAATAGGAGATAGCCAGCGGCTTGAAGAATGCGCCGGAGAGGCCTTCCATCACGAAGACCGGCAACAACGCTCCCACTTCGATAAACGTCGAGAAGATGATGGCGTGGCGCACCTCATAAGAGGCCTCGAGAATGACTCTTGCCATCGGCACCTTGCGGCCTTCCTTGCGATGCTGGCGGATGCGCCGCACGATGTTTTCAACGTCCACGATCGAGTCATCAACCACGGCGCCCAAGGCGATCACCAATCCGGCCAGCACCATGGTGTTGATGGTTGTGTCACGCCAGTAGAGCACCATCAAGGCGGTCATCAAAGACAAGGGGATGGCCGTGCAACTGATCAACGCGGTGCGCCACTCAAAAAGAAAGGCAAACAGAATCAAAATCACGAGCACCGCAGCGATGTACAAGGCGTTGGTGAGATTGTGGATGGCCATCTCGATGAAGGTGGCGGGCCGGAAGATGGCGGTGTCAATGTCCACGTCCGGGAGACCCGGGCGCAACGCGTCGATCGCTTCCTCCACGGCCTTGGTCACTCGCAGCGTGTTGCCCCAGGGGAATTTTTCCACGATGCACATCAGGCCGACGCCGTGGTTGACAATGCCTTCGCCAACCATGGGTTGATGATCGATCACCACCTCGGCCACGTCCTTCAGCAACAACTGCTTGCCGTTCCTGACCGCAAGCGGCACATTGGCCAGGGCCTCCGTCGTGACGTTATCATACTTTCGTACATAGGGTTCGACATGCCGGACTTGCAGCCTTTGATTGGGGGTCTCGATCCACCCGCCGCTGCCGATATGGTGTCCCTCAGAAAACTGAAACAAACCTACATCCAAAGCATCGGCCGTGGCCTCCATGACCTCATTCAGCGTCACCTTGTGCTTTCGCATCAGCTCCGGCACGACGTTCACGTTCAGCATTTCCAGCCGCTCGCCCCAGATGGCGACATTGGCCACGCCGGGGACGCGTTTGATGCGCTGCTGGATGGTCCAGTAGGTGATCATTGACAAATCAATCACCGATCGGGTTTTCGAGGAAATGCCGATCTTCATCATGCGGCTGGTGGCCGAAAGCGGCGGCAACATCACCGGCGGGCTGGCCCAGCTTGGCAACGTCGGTACGACCGTTATAATGCGCTCGTTCACCATCTGCCGCGCCAGCAGCAGATCGGTGCCGGGCTTGAAATACATTTTGATGGCCGACAAATCCGGAACCGACTTGGAGCGCATGACGCTCATCCCGGGCACACCGGCGAGCACATTCTCCAGCGGAACCGTGACCAGAGACTCCACTTCCTCTGCAGAAAGCCCGAGGCTAATGGTCTGAATCTCCACCATCGGCGGCGCGAACTCGGGGAAGACGTCCACCGGCATTTTTTGAAGTTGCTTGATGCCGAAGTACATCAATCCTACCGCGACGGCAAGGACGAGGTACCTGAACTTCAAGCTCCTTCCAACGATCCAACGAAACATAGTCGTTTTCTCCCTTTCATTTCGTACAAATTCAGCGATCCAAGAGTCTTCAAAATTCCAAATCTCAAATAACAGATTCCAAACAAATTTCAATTACCAATATCCAAACCGTTCAACGAAGTTTTTTGCGTCATTGGTGATTGAAATTTGGGACTTGTTTGTGATTTGGGTTTTGATATTTGCTTTTTCTGATTTCTTCAGAGGGCTAAATTTGTACTCGTAATCAGTGTCCCACCTTGAATTCAGCGCCATAGATCTCCGCCACGGCCACCGAGGCGACGATCGTGCCGGCGGCCGGGCCGTCATTCAGAATCGCCCAATCACCTTCAATCTTGTCGACGTCGACTTTATGCCGGACGAACGTGCGAGGTTGAGGGTTGATGTATACCCAGGTTTGGCCCTTGGGGTCGTAGATCAGCGAAGAGTAGGGAACCACCCTTTTCCCTGCCTGCTCGCGAACCTGATCGGTTTTGACGTCGAGGCGTTGCATGGCCCTTTCGGTCAACGTCACCGTGCTCAGATCCGATCCCTCGATTTTCTTGACTTCCACCGGATGCTCGACGTGGTGCGCGCCGGTATGTTTTTGGCACGCCATAAGCTGCAGGCCGGCAATGACCAGGCCCGCGACCATCAAACGAGTGATGTGCTTCATTGTTGTCTCCTATTCCTTGAATGTGTGCTCGTTACTGCAGGTTTTCAGTTCGTAGTCCTACCCCCTTGTGGGGCACTGTAGCTACCGCGAATTCATTGGCTTCGACAACGACCCACAAGGGGCCGGGACTCGCAAAGATAGTTGCGGCTTTTCAAATACCGCTCTTAACGGGCTCCATCTCGTGGACTCTCGCGATCGCCTCGCGCATTTCTTCTTCGGTAACGACGGTAACGGCCAGATCAAGCTCAGGCTCGCGCTTGGCGCCAAAGAGCGAGTAAATGGCGGGCACGCCGGCCAGGGTGTACAGCGTCGCTGTGATCAAACCACCCAGAACGACGATGGACATCGGATGCACGATCTCGAGGCCGGCAACATTGCCGGCAACCGCCAGGGGCAGAAAAGCAAGCGCCGTCGCAATCGCCGTCATCAGGGTTGGCGCTGATTGGTCGCGCGTGCCGGTCTGGACCAGCTCGGCGCCAAAGGTTTCGCCATTTTCCTTTTCGAGCTGCCGATAACGGCTGATCAGCGTGATCACGTTGCGTACGGCAATTCCCAATACCGCAATGAATCCCACGATCGCACCGAATGAGAGCAGGCCGCCATTGGTCAAGAATGCCGTCAACACACCGCCCACCAGAGCCATGGGCAGAGTTAAGAAAATGGCCGTTGTCAAGCGCCAGCTCCGGAAGTATGCTTGCAGGAGCAGGAAAATCCCGATGGCCGCAGCAATCGCATAAGCGAGCACGCGATTCTGAGCCGCGAGGCGCTCGGCATACTCGCCCAGCAGCTCGGCGCGGTACTCGAGCGGGAAGTTGATTTGCTCGATGCCGGCCTCGATGTCGGCAGCGACAGAGGCATAATTGCGTCCGCGCACGTTGGCGGTCACGTCCATGCGGCGCGCCACGGCATCACGATGAATGGCGGTGGGAGAGGGCACAATGCGCACGTCGGCCACGTCCTTCAAGCGCACGTGACCGCCGGTGGGCGTGTCGATTAGCAGATTTTGAACATTAGTTACACTGTGGCGGGTGTTGGGCGTGCCCCACACCACCACGTCGAACACTTTCTGCTCCTCGAAAAGAGCGCCGACGACAATGCCGGAAACCAGTGAAGTGGCGGCGCGGCGGACGTCCCCGGGCTTGAGGTGATAAAGCTTGGCCTTTTCGACGTCGACCTCGATTTCCAAAGTCGGCATCTCGGTGGGATACTGCACTTGTGCGTCAGTGATGCCGTCGATTTTCGAAAGCATCATCTCCACCTCTTCTGCCTTCTTGCGGATCATCTCCATGTCCTCGCCATAAACCCGCACGACCAGGGACTCGCCGGTTCCCGACAGCTCCTCCCTGACCCTTGCCTGCAGATAAGTCAGCACTTCAGGAGAGAGACCAGGATACCCCGCAACCACTTGCTTGACCCTGGCCACGGTGGCTTCATAGTCGGCGGCAGGATCGATGCTGACCCACAACTCGCCGGAATTGATATTGGTGCGTTTGTCCGACATGATGGCGCGGCCCATCAGAGCGCTGACGTTGCGGACGCCTGGAATGGCGCGCAGCTCGTGGGTCGCGAGCGTGGTGATGCGGCTCATGGCCGGATGGGAAGCGCTGGAACTGCCTTCCAGGCGAACCACCAAATCCGTTTCCTTGAACTCTGGCAGCAAGGATTCTTGACGGAGGAACGGGATGGACACCAGCCCGACAACAAGAAAGACACAAACCGCAGCGAAGGCCGGGCGGGGGGCGCGAGCAGCCCATCCCAAAAGGCCGTTATAGAGGCCGCGCAGCATTCCCACGACGGGAGATTCACTGGTTCGAAATGAGGCATTGCGCAAGAACAGCACGCTCAACGCCGGGGTGACGGTCAGCGCCGTCACAAAGGCGGCGAGCAATGCCAATATATAGGAAGTGGCAACCGGCTGCCAAAAGGCACCGGAGACGCCCTCCAGAAACAAGGCCGGAATCACGGCCAGCACGATGATCACCGTGGCGTAGAGGAAGGAGTTGTGCATCTCGATCACGGCTTCGTAAATAATCGTTGCCGTGGATTTGCCGTTGCCCTCTTCACGCGCCTGGCGCAAGCGCCGCACGATGTTTTCCGTGTCGACGATGGCGGTGTCGATGATGGCGCCGATGGCGATCATCAGCCCGGCGATGATCATCATGTTCATCGTCACGCCGCTCACGTAGAGTACGGTGCCGGCAGCGATCACCGACATCAGGACCGTCACGGTGCTGATCAATGCGGTGCGCCACCCCGTGAGATATTTAATTAAATTAGAAAATTTGAGCGATGAGCTCGTTATCTCACGGGGCCAGTTGAAGAGAAAGGCCAGGAAAGCCACAATCATCAGAACGGCGCCGAAGAGAATAGCCGAAGAGAGATTGTCGGTCGCTAAATCCAGGTAGGTCGCCGGGCGGAAGAGGGTGGGGTCCATTTCCATACCGGCAACTGCGGGCCGCAAGTTCACCAGCGCCTTTTCCACTTGCTTCGTCACATCCTTGGTATTGGCCCAGGGAAATTTCTCCACCACCAGCATCAGCGAGGGGGCGTGGTTGACGAGGGCATCGCCAATGAGTGGCTGATGATCTTCCACTACCGTGGTCACGTCACCCAAGCGCTTCGTGGGTGAGCCCTCAATGGGCACTTTGGCCAAATCTGCTGCGGTTTGGATGGGCAGAATGTGCCGGATGGTGAGCCTTTGATTGGGAGTATCGATCCATCCGCCGGTGCCGGGGGTCGAGGCTTCCAAAAAGCTCAACGGCGAGGCCCACAACGAGTTGCCGGCGGTTTTGATGATTTGCATCAGGTCAAGTCCTTCGGCGCGCAGCCTCTCCGGATCGACCTGCACCTGCAACTGCCGCTGGCGCTCGCCCCAGATCGACACATTTGATACGCCCTGCAAGCCCATCAAGCGGGGCACAACGGTCCAGCGGGCGAGCACCGACATTTCGATGAGGGATAGATTCTTGGAAGTCAAACCGATCTCCATAACCCGTCCAGCCGAGGAGACCGGGTTGATCATGGTAAACTGGTTCGACACTTGCGGCAGAGCGAACACCTCGATGAGACGCTCCTGCGCCACCTGCCGGGCGCGCATGATGTCGGTCCCTTTCTCGAAGACGAGCGTGATCGACGACAGGCCGGGAAGCGAGACGGAGCGGATTTCTTCGGCCCACGGGCACCCGTTGAGCATGTCCGCTTCCAGAGGCGTGGTGATCATGGCTTCCACCTCCTGGGCGGAAAGCCCGAGCGCCTCGATTTGCATTTCCACATATGGCCGCGAGAACTCGGGCAGGGCATCCACCGGCATTTTGCGAAGCTGCGTGAAGCCGAAGACGATCAGCAACACCGCAGCCGCAGCCACGACCAGCCGAAGCCGCATGCTTGCACCTACGAGCCAGCGCATCATTTCAAACCTCCCTTGGGTTTGGTGACACTGCTTGGTCTATTTCAAATTCGTTGTTGAATTATTTTCCCAACGCGGACAAGCCGAAACCAGGAAGACACTCTCCATCGGCTTGAAGAACCCAGACGATCTGATCTGCTGGGTTTTTCCGTTGAGGATTTTTCTCTTTAGCTGGACGGCTATTTTCCTTCCGCCCCACTTTGTGGGGTATGTTCCGCCGGAGCCGTATGCGCGTACACGTTCTTGCTGTTCTTGTAGGCGTTCTTCTCCAGTTTCAGCGCCGCCGCGCGGACTTCGGCAAGAGCCCTGGCGTCGAGCTGCTCGATCTTGACCAACTCCAGGGTCTCCTTGGTCTTTTCTCCGGCGCCTCTCCAACCGACTTTAATATAGCCGACGCCGCGGGCGTAGTATTTGAGGTGTTCGGAATCCGGCTCCTCCCGGCTGGTTTCGACGATCACCACAACGTCCTGGCAGTGGCCCGCCGGGACCGTGACCTCCTGGCCCATTTGGTCAACCTTTCCGCGGTCCGTCCACGGAATCTTTTCCGACCATCCCTCGGAGTAACTGGGCGTACCGGGTTGCGGATTGGCCAGCATCATGATCCCGGCTTTCGCTTCTTCAAAACCGTGGAGCCAACACGGGGCTTCGACCAGCTTCCCTTCCTCGTAGACCTCCGGGTATTGGCCCAAATGCCAAACGTTGCCGTCTTTGTCCTGCGCAAAAAAGACGAGCTCGGTCTCCTCTAACACGTCATCGCTGTAGTCCTGATCCCAACAAACGACGGTGCGCACGCCGGCGATCATCTTCGTGAGATCGGTGACCGTGAACACCACGCGATGCGGAACGGCTTGGCCTTCGTCATCGATGGTCTGCCCTTCCCAGGTGAGCCGCGTTCCCGGCTTCAGGGGAAACCACGGGTTGTCGACGTTGGCCGAGCGGTGGTCGAAATTGTTGGCGTCGAAGTCCTCCCACAATTTTTCAGGAGCCTTCGTTTCCATCTTGCTTTCGGCTTTGCCGTCGGTTTTGTTCTCCTGCGCCCTGGCACAGCCAATCGACAGTTCGAGGCCAGTGAAAATGACAAGCATCGTCCAAAACGGTGCCGTGATGATTAGGGTTTGCCGGATAAAAGTGCTGCATGCGGATTTCATGATGTTGAGCTCCATTTTGACAACTGACAATCAATAATTCACAATTGACAATTAACAATTGTCAATTGTCGATTGTGAATTGATAATTGTTAATTGATAACTTAGAACCGCCAGGCATACTGAATCTTCACCGGCAATTCATTGGAAACAAACTGCCAGCGATTATCGCTGGCTCGCCGGATGAGGTTGTGATTATAAACGAGGAAGAGGTCGCCGAGCGGATTGAACGTCCAGCGCAGCTTGTTGTTGGAACCCAGCTCGCGGCTCTGCGTGTCGTATTGCGTCAGGCTGCTGAATTGCAGATTGGGGGAAACGTTTAGCAGCAATCGCACGCCGAACAATTCCTCGGTGAAATTCCTCTCGACCAATCCCTCACCTTCTTCCTCCTCCGGATCCGGCAGCCCCATCGCCTTGCCGGTGTTGCGTTCGCCGGTGAATTCGAGCGTGAGCAGGGACGAGGGCTTCAACGCCAGCCTTGCTTCCATGGTGTTCAAATCGCCGTTATAATAGTTGCCGGTTTCCCAGCGGATTTTGGCATTGAGCGTACGCTTCTGCGCCGTGCTCGCCTCCACATAATACCGCGTCCACTCATATGAACCCGTGGGCACGTCCACCTCCGCGGCAAGCTCAAAGGTCTCAGGCGGCCGGTCGCCCTGCGGCACGATGCCGAACACCAAACGATCGCCGCTCTCCAAAAGCCAGTCGAGCGGTTTGATCTTCATTTCATAACTTTCCCAGGTGGAATTATCCCACGTGCTAAACAGCCGCAGGGAGAATTCGTAGTCCATCTGCCGGATAAATCCTCCTGGCCGCGGCTTGTAATCGCCGGTGAAATCCCACAAATGAATGTTGTTGCGCGGCACAAAACCCAGTGAGGGCTCGAAGCCCGGACCAATGCGCATGGAAGTGAAATTGACATCAAACAAATCATTGGGATAATCAAGGCGGAATCCGTAAGCGGATTTGTCGCCTTTCAGATCTTCGCGATTATTGAGCAATCCCCAAACGCTAAACAGGAGTGTCTTGTCATTCAAAAAGCTCGAAGTCCGAAAAGTGAAATCCGCGCCGGCCATCCAACTGTTGGCGCGGCCCTGTTGATCGCCAAAAGTGGCGAGCAGGCCCAGCGAAGATTCTTCCAAAACATTTTGTTTGAGCCGCAGCGTTCCCATGGTGGTCTGCGGCACTTCAATTGTGGAATCCTCGGTCACCGCGAATTCATCCACTTGGCGGGTATTCACCACCAGGGCGCCGAGATTGGTATTGCCCACCCGGCCATTTATCTTGCCGCCGGCATTGATGGGAATTTCTGATTGATCTTCAGTGCCGCTGCCGAGCAGGCCGATGCGGCGGCTGAAGAACGGAATCATGCTGTCCTCGTCCAGGCCCAGGCCGAACTCGAAAATGTCCGCGCCCTCCAGGAAGAAAGTTCGCTTTTCCGGAAAGAACAGGTCGAAACGAGTCAAATTGATTTGCCGGACATCCACCTCGGTCTCGGCAAAATCGGTGTTGACGGTCAGCGCAGAGGAAAGGTTCGGCCCGAGTTTTTGAATGATGTCAAGGCTTAAGTCAGCATCGGTTTCCGTGCTTGCACCTGGTTCGGGCTTGCGGCCCCTGCCGACCAGGGCCGGGCGAACGCTCAAGCCGGCGCCGAAATCGAAATCCGGCAGATTGGTCAACAGTCCGGCGCGGCTGGTTTGGTAGATCTCGAAATCGCGCCTGGCGCTGGCCCAACGGCTGGTTTCTTGCAAACGCTGCACGCGGCGCTGCACGTTGAAGCCCCATTCCCGCAGGCCTTTCTTGAAGCTGAGACTCTTGATCGGAATGCGAATCACGGCGGACCAGCCGGTGTCATCGCGGGAAGTTTTGGCCTCCCAAATCGTATCCCAATTGCTGTTCACGTCTTCCCCCTGCTCGATCACCAGGCCGTCGGAGCGCGCGCCGTTCGGATTGACCGAAAAGACGTAGCCGGAACGGCCATCCTGAAAAGTATCGAGCACGATCACGAGATGATCTTCCTGATAGTCATCTTCGAACGCCACGTCCCGCGCCTTTAAAAAAGAGACGATGCCACCTGGATTCTTGTCCTCGCAGCGCGCGCCGATGACGATCTCGTTGGCGTTGGCAAGCACTTTGACCACCGTGCGGCCTTCGGGCATACCGCCCTCCTCGGGTTCGATGGTCACGAGATTGGAAATGCCATCGGTACTCTCCTCCCAGGCCGGGTCGCGCATCGTGCCATCGAATTGAAAATCAGGCGGCAGCACGGCAGCACGCAGCGCGGGCCGAATGCCGGCCACCGCGGTCTCTTCGCCTTCCTCACTTGGGGCGGGGACGAATTCCTGCGCGCCGACGAATTGCAGGCTTTCCGGTTCGAAGCTGATCCAGCGGAACAGCGAGACTTTGTAGGTGCGGCCGGCGACGAGCGGGTTCGCCATTTCTTCCAATTGCTCCTCCAGCGTGCCGGCCGGATAGACGCCGTAGCGAATCGGAGAGTGATAAGTGTTGGTGCCTTCCGTTTCGGTGCCCCACATTTCCTGGTCACCCTCTTCCACGATCAGACGGCCGATGCCGCTGTCCGGCGTCCAGGAGAAAGTGGGAGCCATGCCGCTGCTCACGGAGACCGTGACCAGTGCATCCGCGGTTTGGGCCGGCGTCCGGCTCGCGAGCGACAGCAGCAAGGCCAGGGTATTAACGAACCAACCAGACCATGACAACTTCATGTTCTGTCCTCCGGCTCTAGGGGTATCTGCAGATTCTGTTTGAAAGAATGGTTCACGTCACTGGTGCCGTATTCGGTAAGCCGGTTTTCGCCTCCTGTGCCCAGAGGTGAGGGAGGCAATCATTTGCTGCCTGAAGCAGGTATGATGCGACTCGGGTCCGGACTTGATGGTCTTTGTTGTCCGGTTGTGTGAGGGGAAATGAAAGCGCCCTGGTCAAGCAATCACGCCTCTTTCACGCCTTTTCCCGATTTGAGTTGGTAGAGGGCCTGGTCCCCTTTCCCGACTTTTTCCAACAGGCCGGAGCCGGTCATTTGGCGCAGCACCTTCGCCAGCAATTCGACCTCGAACCTGACCTGTCGGCGCATGATCCACCACTCCGCAATGCCCTCAAGCGTGTCGGAGGCGTTGGGGTGCTCGGCAAAGTATTCCAGAATCGCCTCCGTGATTTCTTGTTCGCGCAGGCGACTCTCCTGCTTGAGTCTTGGTTTTCGTTGCATCGCTCATCTGCTCTGCCTTGCATTATTTGAAATGGCAGGCTGCTGGTGCGCGTGGAAACTATTCAGAGAATTACCCCAATGTGTGCAACTCTCCAGCCAATTTTTTCGCCGACCGTCGAGTTGAGATATCAATGTGTTAGTGAAGATGGAAAGAGGGGGAAGAAGGCCAGTGGGGCATGCTGCACCCACTGCCGAGGCGAGGTGGTTCGGGATAGAATCTTTTCGCGCAATGACCAGGCAGGGTGGGTGAGATTTCACCCAGTGAAGCCGAGAATCTCACCCAGAATCTCAGAAAGGATTATCCAATTCAGCAGTTTTGCGCTGTGAAAAGTGAAGCCTTTCGGGTCGATGTGATACTTCTTCAGCAGCTTGCCAAGATCGCGACGCTCTTTGCCGGCAGCAGTGGCTGCCCGGCTCACGTTCCCATGAAATTCCGACATCAGGCGCAGGAGGTAGTCCTTCTCGAACGCTTCGATGACTCTCTGTTTCTTCGTCTTGAAGGAACATTCTTCCATCGCGACGACGGTGGGGACAGCGTGGCGGCGCATGTTCAACAAGGGAACGCCCAGATCGTCGATCTGAATCTCCGCGCCGCCGCAAAGATGAACGGCACTAATGATGGCGTTTTCGAGTTCTCTGACATTCCCCGGCCAGTCATAGGTGGCGAGCGCCTGCTGGGCCGCGGCGGACAGGCGCGGCATTTCCCGGCCGGCGGGCGTGTGCTTCTGCAGGAAATGCCGGGTGAGCAGGGGAAGGTCTTCCTTGCGCTCGCGCAGCGGCGGCATGTGGATGGAAAGGACGCGCAGGCGGTAGTACAAATCGGCGCGGAAAACGCCGGCGGCGATCATGTCGGCCAGCGGCGTGTTGGTCGCCGCCACGACACGCACGTCAACGAATTGCTCGCGCGTCGATCCCAGCGCCCGGAATTTTTTCTCCTCCAGCACGCGCAAGAGCGAGACTTGCGCCCTGGCGGAAAGCGCCTCGATCTCATCAAGAAAGAGCGTGCCTTTGTCTGCCTCTGCCAGCAAGCCACGACTGGGCGTTCGCGCGTCGGTGAAGGCGCCGCGCTCATGGCCGAAAAGCTCGTTTTCCAGGAGCATATCGGGAAGCGAGCCACAGTGCACCGGCACGAACGGAAACCTCACTCTGGGGCTCAGGTAGTGGATTGCCCGCGCCACCAACTCCTTGCCCGTGCCGGTTTCACCGGAAATCAGCACAGTTGCGTCACTGTTGGCCACCTCCGGCAGATGCCGGATCGCTTCCACAAAGGCCGGCGCTTCGCCGACCAGTTTCGCCAGCGCTTGCGCGCTGCGGAGGCGTTCAATCAAGCCGTGCATCAGGCCTCCTGATGAAGAGATGAGATTGTTGTTAGCAGAGTCCGTTCGCGATTGGCGGCTTGAGACAGGCTCGGGGGGGATATCCCATTATCTTTCGCGCAAGGGCCTTCCATAATAAGAGCCGGAAACAACGCCTATAACTAAGCCGCCAAGCTGAATCCTGGCTGAACGAATCGGGAGAAAATTGCCCACAGTCGTCGCCGAGTGCCACCGGCTCCGGTTTACTCCGGCTGCAGCGGTTGGTTGGAGAAAAGCCGGTCCGGGCGAAGGGCACGGAAACGCGGCGTGCCTCGGATTCTTGTTATCCCTCCCGGGGCAGGCGGGGCAGGATAACCTGCACCGTTGTGCCTTTGCCCACCGCACTCTCGAGTTTGATTTCTCCTTGATGGGCAACAGCGATCCACCGGCAGATGGCCAGCCCGAGGCCACTGCCGCCGGTGGCGCTGGAGCGCGACTTGTCCGGCCGGTAGAAACGATCAAAAACGTGGGGCAGATCCTGCGGCGGGATGCCCTCGCCGGTGTCGCGAATGGTGAAGACCACAGCGTCCGGCATGAGGTCCAGTGCCAGCTCGACCTTGCCCTGGGCCGTGTATTTCAAAGCATTATCACACAAATTCATCACCAGGCGGCGAATGAGCAACTCATCGCCATAGAAGTCCACCGGCGGACACCGCTGCAATTGAACCGCCACGGCGCTGCCCTCGGTGAGGACATGCAGGTCTTCAAGAATCTCCGCAACAGCGAGATCCAGGCGGAAGTGCGTTTTCTTGATGGGATACTCATCGGAATCGGAGCGCGCCAGCAAGAGCAGGTTATCCACGATTCGGCCGAGGCGGATGACGCGATCCAGCGCCTTTTGCAGGAACGCGCCGGGGTCTTCCATGACTTTCGCGTGCTGGCAGGCCAGTTCCAGATCGCCGCGCAGAATGGCGATCGGGGTGCGCAGCTCATGCGCGGCGTCCTGGGTGAATTGCTGCAACCGCTTCACGCCTTCCTCCAAACGACTGATCATGCGGTTGAGCGTGGTGACCAGCGCGCCGAATTCGTCCCTGCCCGAATAGGGCTGCAATCGTTCCTGCAGATTGGTCACGGTGATGGACTCCGCCGCCTGTGCCGCGGCCATTACCGGCCGCATCGCCAGCTTGGCGAGCAGCCAGCCGCCGCCGACGGTCAGCAGCAGCGCCAGGGGCAAGACCCATGCAAGCAACTTGCTGACTTCGAAAGCGACGCGAAAAATGGTGTCATTCTCTGCACCGACCGCCACTGAGCCCCAGTGCCGGTGAAAAATCCGTACGCGATAGCGATGGCCGCCGATTTGGACCTCATAGCTGCCGGCCGGGCGTGCGAGCAGATTCGCCGGCAGCAGCGCGCAAATGTTGGCGAGGCCGCCGCTGAAGAATTGCCTTGCGCCGTTGTGCTTGATTTGCACGCAGGCAAACTGGCTTTTCAAACCATAGCGTTCTTCCAGATCCTCAGGCAGCTCGGCAAACAGGCTGTCCGTCCTGCCATTGGTTGAGAACAACAACGGCAGGAAATCGGTTTCGAACAAAGCTGTGATCCAGGTTTCTTCCACGCCCAGGGCGCGCTCTGCCTCGTCGCGGAGCTGCTGATAGAGCTCCGCTGCCAGGGCGCTGAGCACGAGCAGCAGAACGAGAAGGAAACTGAGCGCATACCAGATGGTCAGCCGGGCTCGAATGGTCAACATAGGCCGTCCGGCTCCCGCATGACATAGCCGCTGTAGCGAATGGTGTGGATCAGCCGCGGCCGGCCGTCCTGCTCGAGTTTGGTGCGCAAGCGCCGGATGTAGACTTCGATCAGGTTGAGATCGCTGTCGAAATGATAATCCCAGACGTGCTCGGCAATCATGCCCTTGGTCAACACCATGCCTTTATGGTGCAGGAAATATTCGAGGATGGCGTATTCGCGCGAGGTCAACGCAATGGCGGTGTCCCCCCAGTGGACCTCGTGGGTGGCCGTATTCAGGCGCAGTTCGCCCAGGGTGAGTTCGCAGGATTTGGGGGGCGATTGCCGCCGCAGCAGGGCGCGCACCCGCGCACGCAATTCCACCACGGCAAAGGGCTTGCCCAGATAATCGTCCGCGCCGCTGTCCAAACCGGTGACCCGGTCCTTGATGCCGTCTCGCGCGGTGAGCAGCAGCACCGGCGTTTGAATGCTGTGCGCCCGCAGTGCTTTCAGCACAGCCAGGCCGTTTTTCTTGGGCAGCAGCACGTCGAGAATGAGCAAGTCATAACATCCCGACAGCGCCATCTCCTCGCCCTGCTCGCCGTGGTAGGCGACGTCGACGGCATGAAAATCGGCGCTCAGGGCGCGGCGCAGCACTTCCACCATTTCTATTTCGTCTTCGACAACGAGAATGCGCATGGTCGTTTTGCTCCGGGAGATTCACCGATCTGTGGAGTTTCAGGTCCAGGTTCTGCGGGTGGCGCGCCAGGCCGCCTGGCCCAAAAGCATGCTCCGGCGCAAATGAACACGTACGCCGCAATCTTGGATAGGACTCAAGAGGTCAAGCCCGCCGGTGCGTTTTCCCTGGCAATGTGAATATTCCAAACAGGCCCAAAGATTTCACAGCAAAGTATGAGAAAGGAGGAAGGAATGTCGCGCAATGGGTTTTCATGGCTGGTTGCAGTCGACAGACTGCCGAAATTGACGCGCGATTAGGTAAATATCTCTTCGGAATAAAGCAAGAAGTTTTTGCAACATTATTCGTTTCTTTGTGATTCCTTGCAGGTTTGTCTCTACAATCATTAGCGCAGAATCTTGTGCGGCAGGAGCTGAGTGGGACTCACCGCTCCGGCCGGAATGGGCCTCAATCCTCCCTCCCCGGAGGGAAATGTCCGGCGGGCAAGAATCGCTGCGCCGTCAATCAAGATTCCATCATTGCAACAGGAGGTTCCCATGAAAGCTGCAAGGCCTGCGAGCCTGATCGCCTGCCTGCTCGCGTTGGCGCTGGCCGGCTGTCAAAGACATCAACAGAACGCCGCGGATCAAACCGCCGGCAGCACGGCGACGCAACCCGACACCGCGTCTGGCTTGGGCAGCAGCGCGGCAATCATGCTCGCCGACAATGACGGCGCGGACTACAGTCCGGCGATCGATGCCCCCAATTTCGTCGCCAGCATTGACCATCCTTTTCTCACGCTGGCGCCGGGAAGGGTTTGGATCTATGCAGGCCAAAACGAGGAGGGCGAGACGGTGACAATCGAAGTTGAAGTCACACATGAAAAGAAGACAATCCTGGGTGTTGCCACCACTGTGGTGCGCGAGCGGGAGTGGGAGGACGGCGAGCTGGTGGAAGAAACCCTCGATTGGTTTGCCCAGGACCGGCAGGGCCAGGTGTGGTATTTTGGTGAGGATTCCAAAGAAATCGCAGACGGCGCGGTGGTCAGCACTGCCGGCTCGTGGCAGGCGGGCGTCAACGGCGCCCAACCCGGCATCGTCATGAAAGCCCAGCCGCAGCCCGGCGACCGTTATCGCCAGGAGTTTCTCAAAGGCGAGGCGGAAGACATGGGCGAGGTGCTCAGCCTGGATGATTCGGTAACCATCGGTTTGGGAACGTATGCCCGCTGCCTCTGCATAAAGGAGTGGTCGCCGCTGGAGCCGGCAGTGGTCGAATACAAATTCTACTCGCGCACGGTCGGCAATCTCATCCTGGAAAAGAAGGTGGCCGGCGAGACCGGCTGGATGGAATTGTGTGAGATGAAATTCACTGCGGTGGCGCCATGAGCCATTGCAACGAAGGGCATTTCAGCAGGTACCGTGGACTTGACGCCCCTGCCGGCCGGCAGCCCACTCGAGCGCTGCGCCGCCGCCCGGCGGATGCGCCTGTCACCACCAAATGCCGCCGTCGGCATATTCCCACAGCAGAAAGCCCATGAGGCGATAATCAAAAGGACGGTCACGGCTCAGCGGAAGCTGACTGCCAAATGAAAAGGCAAGGTGGCCGCGGCGCACCAGGCCGAGATAAAGCTGCGGCGTGAGGAACCATTCTGTCTCGCCGGTCTTGAGCACGGAGAGGCCGTTGAGCTCGAGCATTGGAAACAGGCCTTTCTTCTCACGCGTGAGCGGCAGCGTGAAGGCAAGATCGTAGCGCAGCTCGCGGTCTCCTGCGCCGCCCGGCAAAGGCGTTTCGTACTTCATGCTGGATTGCAGATAGAAAGCGGAGAAACCCTTGGCCGCGGCCAAATACGGCGTGAGTTTCCACACACCGTTGCCCACGCCGAAGCCGAGATCGGCCGTCGGCAGGGCCGTCTCCAGTCCGCCGCTGAGGATGAACTGCGCAGCGGCATGGTGGGTGAAAACGTATTTCGCGCTCACTTCAACGTCACCGAGGCCGCGCCTGGCCGGCGATCCGGCTTCACTGGTAAAGGGCAGAGCCATTTCCCACTGGCCGCGTTTGCCCCAACGACGTTCATAGACAAAGCGCGCGGTCGCGACCTCGGTTTTTCCGCTGGTGAGGGTGGGCAGGAGCAGCGCCTCGTTTTCGGGAAAGGCTTTGGCGGTGACTTGCGGCCGCCGGAAGTTGAGTTCGCCGGCCGGCCAGCCGTTCTCGGTGCAAAACGTTTTCAGGTAGGTAACGATGGTGTCGATTTGCGCCGGCGTCAACACCTCGCCGTAGGCGGGCATGCTCATGGAGAGACCGCGCGCTCCGCCGCCGCGCGCAATCACGGCGGCCCAATCGCGACGCGGCTCGCGCGTGTTGAAACCGCAATCGCTCAGGTCCGGCGGGGGCGGCTCGAGTGCCAGGCCTGCGACGCGGCCCCTGCCATCCATGCCGTGACAGCTTGCGCAGCCGGCGTAATCTTCATACATGAATTTGCCGCGGGAATAAACCGTGGCTTGCTCCTGCTGCGACCAGCCGGCCCCGGCGAGGCCGGCCAGCGCGAACACCAACAGTCTGCTCTGCACGCGAAATCTGCCTCCCTGGCGGCCGCGACCGCAGACCCCGTTTGCTGCGAGCGGCACCGCCTCAGAATTTGTAACCAATGTTCAGATGTGCCAGAAAAGGATGACGGCTGCTGCGCATCATCGTCAGTTCGATCGGGCCGAGGATTGTCGGCGCGCCCACCATCAGGCCCGCGCCGGTGTGAAAGCGCCGGCGATTGAGGTTCCACTCCCACACGGGCATAACGCCGCCGATATTCCACCGCACCGACAAAAAGCGGTTCGTCATGAATTCATACTGTCCGCCTACTTGCAAGGCTTGCAGGTTGCGGTCAGAAAGTTCCTGCGGCCGGTAACCGAAAAATGAGCCGGCGCCGCCGAGGTAGAAGTAGTCATGCAGGGGCGGATCGCCTTCGCTGACACTGCCGAGCTGCACGCGATTGAGCAGCGCCAACCGCCGGGTGACCGGGTAGAAGCCCTGCCAATCCACCGCGTGGCGGAAGTAGCGCAATTCCCGGCCCGGTTGATTGTAGCCCGCTGCGCTCTGCAGCCGCAGCGAATGCCCGCGCGTGGGGAATACCGCGCGCTCGAGCGAGTCGAACCAAAACAGGCCGAAGATCGAAATGATGCTGGCGTCGCGTTCGGGAAAGAGCGGCACGGCAACTTCAGGGGTGAAGTGGCTGGACTCCACCCGCAAGCCCACGCCGGTGACCAGCACGTTCGAAAAGAAACTGCCCAGCATCGCTTCGGCAAAGGTCATGCGCTGGCGGTAACGCGCGACGGTGCGGCTGCCGGAGAATATGTCCAGCGAGGTGCGGGCATAGTTGAGGCGCTGCCGCAATCCCAGATGGGAGAGCAGGCCCAAGTGCAGATGGTATTGCGCATCGAATTCGAATTGATCGCCCAGCCGCAGATCAAAATTCAACGAGGAGCCGTGCTCGGCGCGGTTGCGGAAAACGGTGCCGAGCAGCAGTGCGGCCTTGGTACTGCTGTCGTAGCGCAAACTCAGGCGAAAGAGATCGGCGGATTTCTCGATGACGTCGATGATCAGCCGCATGCCGTCCGTGCGCGGTTCGAAGCGATAGGTCACCCGCTCGAAGAATTGCGAGCGGTAGACGCGGTTGATCGCCCGCTCGACTTGCGTCGCCGTGACCCACATGGGCGGCCGCAAACCGAATTCGGCCATGACCAGGCGGTGGGAAACCTGGCGCAGCCCCTGCACGGTCAATTCGCTCACGTAGATCGAATCCACCGGCGGGAGCGGCTGGCGGGGTGGGGGCTGGCCGAAGGCAGCCAGCGAATCCACCAGCGCGCGCAGCCGGGGCAGCACGCGGCGGGCGGCCACCTCGCCGCGGTGGATCAGCGTGTCGGCGCGGTCAAAGCTGGCAGCGCCCAGGCCGGTGAGATCGGGAAGGATGAGCACGTGGCACTGCTCGCGCTCGCGCGCATTGATTTCCGCGCCGCGAAAGCTGATGGCCTGATCGATGATGCTGAACACCGAAGTGAGCTTGTCGGCGGCAGCCAGCGGCGCGCCGACGTCGACGCCAATCACCACGCTGGCGCCCAACTGCCGCACTTCGGTCACGGGAAAATTCCGCACCAACATGCCGTCCACCAGCAGCCGGTGATTACGATTGACCGGCGTGAAAATGGTGGGAATGGCCATGCTGGCGCGCATCGCCTCCGGCAGGTAGCCGTGGTCGAGCGTCACGGCCTCGCCGGTTTCGAGATCAGTCGCGACGCAGACAAACGGAATGGGAAACTGTTTGAAATCGGCCAGGGCGCCCACGCGCCAGGTCAGCCGCGCGAGCAGGGCCGTCACTTTTTGGCCGGTGATCAGACCGGTGGGCAATTGCACGTTGCGTTCGCGAATCGGGAAGGTGCCGAGGTAGCGGCCGTCCCAGGGCTTTTCTTTCATCGGCAAATCACGCCGGGTGATGGCATCATTGAACAGGTCGGACCAGTTTTCGCTGCGCGCCAGCGCCGCCAGCGAGTCCGGCGGGTAGCCGATGGCATACAACCCACCGATGATGCTGCCCATGCTGGTGCCGGCAATACAATCCACGGCCAGCCCGGTTTCTTCCAGCACCTTCAAAACGCCGATGTGAGCAAACCCCTTGGCGCCGCCGCCGCTCAACGCCAAGCCGACTTTCGGGCGCGTTTGCCCGGCTTGCGGCACAGCCGCAGGTGCCGCGATCAGGCAGACGGCCAAACCGCACTGGAACCAGAACTTCACGCCCATTCGATTGTGCCTGAAATGGGAACGCAGATGAACACAGCAGCGCCGGAAGCGTGTCATGCCCCTCTGGCCTTGTTGCTGTGCAGATCTGCGTTCGGTGAGAGAGTCGCGACCGCCGGCGCCTTGCGCAAGCCGGCGCGGCATGGCAGGGCAGCCGTGACGCGCTTACCCTTTCTTGCCCTTCTCCTTCTTACTCTTGCGCTTCAAATCCTGGCGGTGGGCGCGTTCATAAGTCTGAATGTCAACAAAACGCCCTTTGGCGTCCCGCACGGCATAGAGTTTCTTACCGGCCACGCTGCGATGTGTAGTTCGTTTCAACTTGCGGGGCATGTTCAACTCCTTGCTTGAATGGTGAGTATGTTGAGGACGGGCGGCTGGGCTTATTACCAGCAGGCCCGGCGAATTGTGTCTCCGGTGCAACAGCAATGACTCACGAACCGTCAAGACCCGGCCGCGAGCGCTTCATTCTTCGCACAGAAAGTTTTGATTGACCCAGCCCGTCAGCTCGCCATGCTGGATGGGCACCCATACGCTGCCGCCCGCGTTCACTCCGGTGCCGGTCACCCGCACGCCCGCGGCAGCCGGCGGCAGCGTGCCTGCAATCGGCGCCGCCGCCCCCGCGGCCGTGCGCACGTTCAGCACGTCATCGCCGGCCACATTGAAAACGCGATAGGTCGCAGCCGGCTTCAACACGCGTGTTGCTGCCGGAGCTTTCGTTCCGGTTTTGATGTCCACCTGCACCCAGCCGGCCGCAGGCGCGCCGGCCGGTGCTTCGGCGCCGCTGGAGTTGATGCGATAGTAGTAGATGTATTTCCCGTCCGCCGACCACTCCGCGGCGGTTTGCAGGATGAAATCCCACCGCGCAGTAAATTTGCGCTTGCCGCTGCCGTCGGAGGCGAAAAGAAATCCGACATTGTCATTACATTCATAGCCGCAGGCAATCACCAGGAAATGGTCTTGCGCGGGAGAATAGCGCACTTCATGAATGGAGAGAAAGCCGTCCTGCCCGGCCTCCAGCAAGACTTGCTCTCCCAAGGTGAGTTTGGTGTAGTCGGCACTGATCACGGCCTTCATTGCCGGGCGTTGTGGCGCCGGCGGCGCGGGAGGTTTTGCGGGCGTGTTTTGACGCGGAGAGCAGCCGCAGAGAACTGCCATCACCATCCATCCGGCGTTTCGCAGCATTTAAATCTCCTCAGCAAAATGAGGCCAGCCGATCGGCTCAGGCCGAATTGCAGGTGTTGCGGTCCGTGTTCTGCAGTTCCTTTTGCGCCCGGGAGTGCGCGCGCGATGGCCATCCTGGTCTATGGTGCCGGCAACAACTCATTGATCAAGGTTTCGACGGCGGCAGGCCGTTTGCCGGCGATTCCGGCCTCCGCATAACTGTGGGCTTGCGCTTTGACCATCAACCACACATTGATGCGGCCGCTCGCCAACTCCACCCAAAAGGCCGCCGCCTCTGCGCCGCCGCTGTGTGGTTTGTTGCCCGTCACATAGATGAGGTCACCCTCGGCCGTGATGGGGCCGGTGACTTGCATATTTTCCACAAAATCGGAAAAGCGATCGCCCAGCAGCGCGGTGAGCCGTTCATGCAGCGGCGAAGTTTCCCAGAGGCGGACTTCCGCGGGATATTTGCCCACCAGGCTGCGCAGATGCGCGAGCGAAGCGGGCGCAACCTGCAACGACGGCCGGCGCTCCGGCGGAGGCTGTTCCGCCGTGCAGGCCGCCAGACTCAGCAGGAAGAGCGTTGCAAGAATTCTGGCTGGCTGCATGATGAAACCCAAGAGCAGAGGTGAAGAAGCATCGCGCGCCTGGCTGACAACTCGCATTGCACGCCAGAGTGTTGCTTCTCAAGCGGCATTGCCTTCAAAATAATATGAATTTCTTGTGATGCAACTCTTTTGTCGCAATTGCGGGCAGGGACGGAGGCCCTGGAGCCCTCAAATCACGTTCTTCCTCTGGAAAAGGCATGCATCAGTTGCGCCGTTTCTATCTGTTGGAAACAGCGGCTGCTTTTGGGGCAGCGATTTTACGTGCAAGGTTTTACGCCAAGTTTTCAGAAAAGCTGACAACTGGGGCCGTGTCACGGCAGCCTTCGTTTTTGACAGGATAACGGCTGGCGATTCACCTGCGCCGCGAAGCGCAGCGGAGCGGCGTCAGACGCAGGCGCGTGTCGGGCGGCATTCACTCAACTGCACCAACTTCGGTTCATTGACTCTTCGGACATCTCTTGCTGACGCACTTTTAGCTTGTCCTTGAAAATGCACAGCACATCTTCAATTTCGTGTGGTTGGAGCTGCCGTAACCATTCCGGCAGTTGCGAAACTTCAAGCGCCTTTACTCTACCAACAAAGCCAAGTGCTTTTGCGCCAACACGGGTTCCCGCGTGCAGGTAAACCCGTTTTGGAAGCACACCCATCTTTGCGCCTATTCGCAAAGCCGTGTCATAGACATACAATTCACCGAGCCCTTTGACAGGAGAAAGCAGCCGTTCGAGAAGGACAAGCAAATCATCAAAATCCTGACTTCGGCAAATTTCCTTTTCGTTTTCCAGAAGAATATCTCGAGCCTGTTCGAGGACAGTCTTGTTTAGCCTTCTCTGGTGAGAGTATCGTTTGCCCTTGCTATTGATTGCGAGTGCAGCAAAATGCAAGGCTTCGCTCAATGTTGGTTGTTGTCTAAACCACTGGAGTTCTTCATTAGCGCGAGGACGAATTTTGGTAGTGTATGTTCGAATGATTGCTTTTGGTTTCATATCTTCGACAGTCTTGCAGTTGCCGCCCAATAAGACCATTAGGATCTCGCTGAAATCCTGTTCATGCTGCAATCCGGCCGAGCAGCAACTCTGTTGAGAATTGCACCTGTTGAAAACTGAAGCCCGGGCGCGGCACAAAGTTCGAAGATCCTGTCAAGAGCTTTGAAAATCTATTTTGCGTTTGGATTGACCAATCAATCCGCCTGCCTCAATTCGTTGCAATGGTCTCTTGCTCCGTCATTCAGACGAATCTTGTCAGGGATTCGGCACGCCGCACAAATTTTCACAGGATCCGCGCAGGATGACAATGGCATTGTATTTTTTGCAAGGCAACAGTGCACGGGCATGATTAGGTCAGATTCACTGCGGCGACGGGGAGTTCGCTGGGAATTGAAGTAATCTCGCCCTGCGAACTCGGCGGCGGTGCAGTAATTTTTGGAATGCCGCATTGTCAAACAAACACTGTAGTGCCGTTCTGTGAATTCCATGCATCTGGGCAATCCTCAAAAAAAAATGCGCAGAGCCGCCTGCCCGAGTCCAACCGCGAATCGAGATTCGCGTGGAAGACCAGACGACTCCGCGCATGTCGCTTTCCACCAACCGGTTTGCGCTCGCGCCGGGGCAGCGGCCGGGTTCACCGGCCGCCCCGCGTTCAGGAGGCGCTGGTCTCGCTGTGATAAGCTTCGATCGGCGGGCAGGCGCACACCAGGTTGCGATCGCCATAGGCATTGTTGATGCGGCCGACTGCCGGCCAGAACTTGTGCTGCCGCAGCCAGGGCGCCGGGAATGCCGCCTTTTCGCGGCGGTACGGCATTGGCCAGTTGTCGGCGACCACCACGGCGGCGGTGTGCGGCGCATTCACCAACACATTGTTACCGCGCGCCGCGCTGCCTTTCTCGATCTCTTCGATTTCCGCCTTGATCGCAATCAGCGCCTCGCAGAAGCGGTCAAGCTCGGCCTTGGATTCGCTCTCCGTCGGTTCGATCATCAGCGTGCCGGCCACGGGAAAGGAAACCGTGGGCGCGTGAAAGCCATAGTCCATCAGGCGTTTTGCGATGTCTTCCACGTCGATGCCGGCGCTGCTCTTGAAGCCGCGCATGTCCAAGATGAACTCGTGGGCCACACGGCCGTTGCTTCCCTTGTACAGGACCGGGAAATACTTCTGCAGCCGATGCGCCATGTAATTGGCGTTGAGGATCGCCATCTTGGTGGCCATGGTCAGGCCCTCGCCGCCCATCATCGCGATGTACGTCCACGAGATTACCAAAATGTTGGGGCTGCCCCAGGGCGCGGCGGACACCGGTCCGATGCCCTTCTTGCCGCCGGTTGAGATCACCGGATGCGTGGGCAAAAACGGCGCGAGATGCGCCGCCACGCCGATCGGGCCCATGCCCGGTCCGCCGCCGCCGTGCGGAATGCAGAAAGTCTTGTGCAGATTCAAATGGCAGACATCGGCGCCCAATTCCGCCGGCCGGCACAAGCCCAACTGCGCGTTGAGATTGGCACCGTCCATGTAAACTTGCCCGCCGTTCTTGTGAATCACCTCGCAGATGTCCTTGATCGCCTCTTCGAACACGCCGTGGGTCGATGGATAGGTGACCATCAACGCCGCCAGGCGGTCACGATGCTGTTCGGCCTTGGCTTTGAGATCGGCCACATCGATGTTGCCCTGCTCATCGCAGCGCACCACCACCACCTGAAAGCCCGCCATCACGGCGCTGGCGGGGTTGGTGCCGTGCGCGGATTGCGGGATCAAACAAACGTCGCGGTGTTGCTCGCCGCGGTCGCGATGATAGGCGCGAATCACCAGCAGGCCGGTGTATTCGCCCTGCGCACCGGCATTGGGCTGCAATGAAATCGCATGGAAACCGGTGGCCTCCGCCAGCCAGGTTTCGAGTTGGTGAAACAACTCCTGATAGCCCGCGGCTTGTTCGACCGGCGCAAAGGGGTGCAGCTTGCTGAACTCCGGCCAGCTTACCGGAAACATTTCGCTGGTGGCGTTGAGCTTCATCGTGCAGGAGCCCAGCGGAATCATGCTGGTGGTGAGAGAGAGATCCCTGGACTCCAGACGGCGCAGGTAGCGCAGCATTTCGGTTTCGGAATGATACTGGTTGAAGACGGGATGCTGCAGGAAAGCCGAGTGGCGCGGCATTCGGCCGGCATAGCCCGAGGGCGCCCCGGCCGCCACCTCGGCCACGGTAAATTTCGGCGCGCGCTCGAGGGCGAAGATCTTGATCAATTCCGCCACTTCCTCGGCGCTGGAAATTTGATCCAGCGACAGGCCGAGCGAACCGTCCTCATACTTGCGGAAGTTGAAGCGCTGCGCATCCGCCGCCGCAAGAATTTTGGGCAGCGCGCTCTGTCCGATCTCCACACGGATGGTGTCGAAGAAATCCTCATGATAAAGCCGGTAGCCCAGGCGCTTGAGACTGAGGGCCAGCACTTTGGTCATGTTGTGAATGCGGGTGGCGATGCGCTGCAGGCCGCGCGGGCCGTGGTAAACGGCATACATGCCTGCCATCACCGCGAGCAGCACCTGTGCCGTGCAGATGTTGGAAGTGGCCTTTTCCCGGCGAATATGCTGCTCGCGCGTTTGCAGCGCCATGCGCAACGCCGGCTGGCCGTGGGCATCGATTGACACGCCGATGATGCGGCCCGGCATCAGCCGTTTGAATTCATCGCGGACTGCAAAGAAAGCGGCGTGCGGGCCGCCATAGCCGAGCGGCACCCCAAAGCGCTGCGAGTTGCCGACGGCGGCATCCGCGCCGAACTCGCCGGGCGGGGTGAGCAGCACCAGGCTCATGAGATCGGCTGCCACCGCCACCAGGGCGCCGGCGGCGTGCGCGCGCCGGCAGAATTCGCGGTAGTCATAAACCGCGCCGTCGCTCGCCGGATATTGCAGCAGTGCCCCGAACACCTCCGGCGTGCACTCGAATTTTTCGTGGTCGCCGACGATGATCTCGATGCCGAGCGGCAGCGCGCGGGTCTTGATCACCGCGATGTTTTGCGGATGGCAATCCTGCGAGACGAAAAAGCGGCCGCCGGCCGGCTCATGTTTGGCGCGATAAAACATGGTCATGGCTTCCGCGGCGGCGGTGGCCTCGTCCAGCAGCGAAGCATTTGCCACCGGCAATCCGGTGAGGTCGATCACCATCGTTTGAAAATTCAGCAGCGCCTCGAGCCGGCCCTGGGCAATCTCGGCTTGATAGGGCGTGTATTGCGTGTACCAGCCGGGATTCTCCAGTATGTTGCGTTGAATGACCGGCGGGGTGATGGTATCCGCGTATCCCATGCCGATGAGCGAACGGTAGATCTTGTTCTTTTGCGCGATGGATCTGAGCAGGTTGGTGACTTCGTACTCAGTACGAATCGCGTCCAGTGCGAGCGGCCGGGCGGTGCGCAGGTGAGCGGGCACAACGGTTGCGATGAAAGCATCCAGCGAGGGCTGATGCAGGGCTTTGAGCATGGCAGCGGTCTCTTCCTCGCTTGGTCCGATATGGCGGCGCAGGAAGGCGCTGGTACGGGATAGATCGATCGGCATGGGTCACACTCCTTCTCAAGATATATCGTCAAAGCGGGAAGAGGATGGCGGTTCAGCACTTCATTTCGCCGGCAGCATAACAAATTAACCCGTCAATTTCAAGGGCAGGCTTGACTAATTCCAGCGCGTGCATTACTTTGCGTGCCCTTTCATATTTGTTCAGCAGAAATTCGCCCGGCGGCAGCGGCGTTGCAGTCTGCCCGCCAGTTGCGGCGCGCGCCGTGCGCGGCAACAAATATCACAAGGCAGCAGGGACACTGCCGGAGGTTCTTCTTGAAAAGACATTCACCGATTTGGGTGGCCGCCTTGCTGTGTGCGAGCGCGGCCGGTTCGCAGGCGCATCAAATCAACAGCAGCTATGCCACGCTCACCGTGCAACCGCACGAAATCACCCTGACGCTGACTTTCGATCTCAATGATCTCGAACGAGTCTTCCCGCTCGATCGCAATCAAGACGGCGTCACCGACCGGGAGGAATTGCTGCACGCCCTGCCGGAGTTGCAGGCCTACATTGCCGGGCATTTCAGCCTGGCGCTGGGTTACACGCCAGCCACCCTGACGGAACAGCCGGCAGGTTTCCATCAGGATGAATTCGGCAACGTGTTCCTTGATTTCACCTTCAGCGCGCGGGTTGCACCGCCGCCGGCAGAATTGGCGCTGAGCGTGAACTTCTTCGAAAAATTCGGCGAGGCCCACCTCACGCTGGCGAAGGCGGTGGCCGGTGACACCGTGCAAACGGCGGTGCTGAGCCGGGAACAGCCGCGCTATCGCTTCCGCCTCGGCGGTCCGGTTTCCCTGCCGGCGCAGTTGGCGGAGTTCGTGCGGCTGGGCGTCGAACACATCTTCCTGGGTTATGATCATCTCATGTTTCTGCTGGGATTGATCGCCATTGGCGGGCGCTTTCTCGATCTCGTCAAAATCGTCACTTCCTTCACCATTGCCCACAGCCTGACGCTGATTCTGGCGGCGCTCGAAATCGTCGCGCTACCCACGCGCCTGATCGAGTCCGGCATTGCGCTCAGCATCGCTTACGTGGCGGCCGAGAATTTCATCATCTTCACCGGCAACAACCGCGCGGAGACGGAACGGCTGGCGCGCCATCGCTGGCTGCTGACGTTTTTCTTCGGCCTGGTGCACGGCTTCGGTTTCGCCAATGTGTTGCGCGATCTCGGCCTGCCGGGCCGCGGCCTGATCGGCTCGCTGCTCTCGTTCAACCTCGGCGTCGAGCTGGGCCAGATGGCGATTGTCGGCCTGCTGTTTCCGGTGGTCTTGTGGCTCAGCAAAACCAGTTTTCAGCGCCGCGTCGTCTTTGCGCTCTCCTCCATCATTTTCATCTTTGGATTCTCCTGGTTCATCGAACGCTCGTTTGCCTTGAGCTTCATGCCTTTCTGAGCACGACGCCATCAATCAAGATTTGACCTGCTATTTTGCCCAACGCGCCCGCGAGCACGAAGAAATCCATCGAAAGCCGGAGCGGCAGCCCAATCTCGCCGCGGCCGCTGCCTGGCTGCACCGTGCTGGAGGGCGCCGGCGGCACGGGTCTGGAGACCGCCGCCCTCAGCGGTTCCGCGCGCTGCCTGCACCCATGCCGTCGCAATTCTGCCGTGCTGAAACTCGCGCTGTCGAGATACCAGTCTCGTGACACCATCACCTTCACGTTCGCTGACCTGCGTGCCCTGCCTTCTGCCGGCCGGCAGTTCGAGGCCGTCCTGGGCGGGTTCATTTGGTCACACCTTCCTTTGCCGGAACTCGACGCGATTCTCGCCGCATTGCGGCGCCCGTTGCGGCCACCGGGCAAAATCGTGCTCATCGACAACGCCCATGTCCCCGGCCGCAGCCACCCGCTCGTCCGGCGGGACGCGCCCGGCAATACCTGCCAGATCCGCGCGCTGCACGACGGGTCACACCACCTCGTGCTCAAGAAGTTTCCCACCGCAGAGTTCCTGCAGAAAAATTTCACCGCCAGGCTTTGCGCCTCAAGCTCAAACGGCAGGAAGACTGTTGGTTGCTCACCGCTGAGGCAGAGACCTGAAGCAAGGCCGGCAAGGCGCAGTGCGGCGCAGTCAACCTGGCTGGCCGTGGCGCGAGAATCGGCAAGGCAAATGATTCAGGTTGGGAGGTCAGGGCTGCAAAATCACTTTGGTGCAGTTTTCCCGCTTTTCGTCGAAGATTTGGTAGCCCTGTGGACCGCGTGAGAGGGGGAGACGATGCGAGACGATCCTGGCCGGCTCATATTTCCGTTGTTGGAGAATGGGCAGCACACGTTCAGCGTAGTATCGTGCGGAGCAACGGCCGGTGCGGTAGGTGAGATTCTTGTCGTAGGCTTGGCCGGGTGAAAAGGCAAAGGTGGGCGCGTGATGCACACCCGCGGCTGCGATGATCCCGCCCGGCCGCACCAGGTCGAACGCCAGCTTCATCGCTGCTTCGTGGCCCACGGCCTCCATCACGGCCTCGACGCCGCGGCCGGCGGTCGCCGCGGCCACCCACGCCCGCGGATCCGTCTGCTCGAAGTTGATGCTGATCGCGCCAAAATATTCCGCCAGGGCCAGCCGCGCCGGCTGGTTGTCGATTGCATAAATTTGTTCTGCGCCCAGCTCGCGGCTCGCGATGATCGCCATCAAACCCACCGGGCCGCAGCCAATCACCGCATACGCACCGCCCGGCTGCACCTCCGCCCGCTCCGCGCAAAAATAGCCGGTCGCCAGAACATCACCCGCCAGCAATGCCTCTTCCAACAGCACATTCTCCGGAATCGCCAGCAACGTTGCATCGGCAAGCGGCACGCGCACGAACTCCGCCTGGCCGCCCTGCAAGCCCACGCCGTTTTGCACCCAACCGAACAGCCGGCTGTGCGTGCAGCGCGCCGTCAAGCCGAGGCGGCAAAAGAAGCACTCGCCACAATTCGTCGTGAAGGGCGCGAACACCCAATCGCCGCGCTTGAACTTTTTCACCGCGCGGCCGGCCGCGACGATTTCCCCGGCAAATTCGTGTCCCATCACAGTGCCGTGGTCCAGGCCTCTTTCGCGTTCGTGGTAAACGTGCAGATCCGTGCCGCAAATGCCGGCGACATGAACCTTAATGATGACATCGGAGGGCGCCTGCAGCGCTGGATCAGGAACCGATTCGCAGCGGAGATCTTGTTTGCCGTGAAAGGTGAGGGCGCGCATGGGAAAGTCGGGATGCACCGTGGGACTCGATGATTCACCTGGAATTCAAAGCACCAACGCTTCGAATCGCGGCTGCCAGTGCGGCCGGCACAGGCGATGACCCTGATGGGCCTGACGGTGTGAGCGCGGCCGCAGAAGCTCGTGTTTGGTCGCTTTGATTTGCACAAATGATGCCGGGTGTCATTCACAATGAATCTGATGAGGCACGTGGCGCTGTGATCAAGTCTTCACAGGATCCCTGCAGGATGACAGGGATGACGGCGGCACAGTGCAAAGCAACAGACGACGCAAGTTTTCAGGCAAGCTGAGAACTTGGCCCTTCGGGCAGCACGAGAATTTTCCAGCCGAGAGAAACGACCCAACTGATAAGAGCTTTTTCATCAGTTGGCCTTAATCCAACTGTTGGTGGAAAGTCAGAATTTTATTCCAAGTTTGAAAAGCTAATCGCCTGCTTGTTTGGCAGCAACTCCAGCGTCGTGGCGCGGCGCCTGGGCTGGGCAAAGCCTTGTACATACTGACGGGAGCCGGGCGTGGGATATTTCTCGCGGTAGGCCTGATCGATTGCGTCGAGCAGCCGTTCTCCTCTGGCTTTGCGCGCGACGACGGGCAATTCCCGCTCCGCGACTTGCAGGCGGCCGCGCGGCTCCTTGCGGAAAACTCGATACCAGCCGCGGGCCTTGTTGTTCCACGAACGAACGAAGACGCGATCCTGCTCGACCACGAACCACACGCCGGTGAAACGGTGCGGTTGTGAGCCGGCGCGCAGGCCGATGATCTTCGCGGCCTGCAGCGCGGCCAGGACGGTTTTGGGAAAGTGTCGTCGGGTGTTCATGACCACACTCATTCGGGCAGCGGCAGATGCGGCCGGTCATCGAAAACCGGCAGCTCGACCCCCTTCACTTCCAACAGGCGCAGGGCCTCGGCAATCGCGCGCTCGAGCTGTGGATCTTCGCCGCGCAGATGCGCATTGGGATCGAAATCGACTTCGATGTCCGGCTCGACGCCATAGTTTTCCACCTGCCATTTAACGTCGGCAAACCAGAACGAGTATTGCGGCTGCGTGGTGCGGCCGCCGTCGGCGAGATTGTAGCGCCGGTCGATGCCGATCACGCCGCCCCAGGTGCGCTTGCCGATCAGCGGGCCGATCTTGAGCAGTTTAAAACTGTGGCAGAAAATGTCGCCGTCAGAGCCGGCATGTTCGTTGGTGAGCGTGACAATCGGGCCGCGCATGGCGTGTTCGGGATAAGGATCCGGCGCGCCCCAGCGTTTCACATCATAACCGAGCGGCCGCCGAATGAGCTTCTCCAGCAGCAATTGCGAAACATTGCCCCCGCCGTTGTAGCGCACGTCCACGATCAAGCCGAGCTTGTGCGATTGCGCCAGGTAATAGCGGTGAAACTCGATCAACCCCTGGGTGCCCATGTCGGGAATGTGCAAATAGCCGATCTTGTTGCCGGTGGCTTCGGCCACGCGCGCGGCGTTGCGCTCCACCCAGGCGCGATAGCGCAGCGGGTATTCCGAATACAGCGTCTTGACGACCACTTTGCGCGGCCTGCTTTCCGGCGCCGGGGATTGAATGGTCAGGGTCACTTCCTGTCCGGCTTGATTGGCCAGTAAATGCCCGGGCGTCACCGTCGCGCTCAGCGTCACACCGCCGATTTCCAGCAGGGCATCGCCCTCGGCGATGTTGGTGCCCGGCGCGCTGAGTGGCGAGAAATTATCCTTCAGCCAGACATCGCCGCGATGGATCTTTTTGATGATATACCGGTTCTGTGCCGCATCGAACACCAGATCCGCGCCGAGTCGGCCGATGGAATAATACGGCGGCTGGCGATAATCGCCGCCGCTTTCGTAGGCGTGTGAAGTGCCCAATTCGCCCTGCATTTCCCAAATCAAATCGGAAAACTCGGCGCGCGTGGCAATGCGATCGATGAGCGGATAATAACGATCATAGACTTTGTGCCAGTCCACGCCCGACATGTTTTCATTCCAGAAGAACTCGCGTTGCAGACGCCAGGCTTCACGAAACATCTGGCGCCACTCGGAACGCGGATCGACCGAAAGCTTGACGCGGCTGAGATCGAGCCAGCCGTTCTTGCGGCTGGGCGAAGCGTCGCTGCTTTCCGCCGGTTTCTCGCCTGCTTTCAACACGCGAATACGGCGGCCGCTGCGATAGCTCAGGGTCTTGCCGCCGTTTGCCACCTGCAGCGACTGCACGTCGCTGGCAATCACTTCCAGTTTGTGGTTGGTGAAATCGTAAACCCACAGCGTGCCCTTTTCATCGTCGTCCTCGAGCGCGGAAGAATCGCCGAGGTCGGCGCGGCCGCGCACCGGAAAGGAAGTGAAGACCACCTTGTCCTTGATGCCCATGACTTCGCCGTACAGACCCTCCTTCACGGGAAATTCCACCATGCGATGTTGAATGCCGTCAGATCGATCTGCAGCGTTTCCTCCGTTTTGGATTTTTCGGGGGCTTCCGCCTCCGCAGCGCCACTCTCTCCATTCGCTTTGGCCCCTGGCCGTTGGCTTTGCCGCCGTTTGCCGGCAGCCGGGGAGCGCTTTCTTCGCCGGGTGCCGCCGGCGTGGGGATGAAGGGGCTGGCCAATTCCTTGCGCAGGGTCAACAAGTACGGTTTGTACGCACCCGGAAAACTCACCGCGAATTGCACCGAATCATTGACGGGATTGAGCACGCGCGCGGAGAGAAAGTACAGATAACGGCCGTCAGGATCGAAATTCGGCCGGGCGTCGCGCAGCACCGGTTGCGTCACTTGATGAATCGCGCCGGAGGCAATTTCGCACAGGAAAATGGCGCGCTGGTTTTCGTTGATCGGTTTGCTGTACGCCAGCCAGCGGCCGTCGGGCGCATAGGTCAGGTCGAAGATTTCAGCATAGGGATTGTGGTCCAGGCGGCGGCCGCTGCCGGTTTCGATGTCCACTACCCACAGGTCCAGGCGGCTGGTGGTGAGTGCCACTTGCAGCGCCGTGGGCGAAGCGATGAGTGATTGAATGCGGCCGGGGGGCGAGGGAATGACGCGCTCGGCTTCGTGTAACGGTTCGCTGGAAAACACCACCAGCTTTTCTTCGCCGTCATCTTGATCGTTGATGGCCACCAGCCGCTGGCCGTCATGGAGCCAGCGCACCAGGCGATGGCGGGCCCCCTCGCGCGGGCCATATTGCAGCGGCGAGTTTTCCCAATTGGGCATGGTGAAGAGTTTGCCGCGCGCCGAGAGCGCAATGGCATGACCTTTGGGATGGAGATGATAGTTTTCCAAATAACGCGAGGCGGTGGTGAATTTGCGCTGGGTTTGCACCATCGGGCTGCGCCAGGCAATCGGGATCAACCTGGCCCGGCGGGTGACGGTGTCAAGCGCGTACAAGTCCGCGCCGGCCTGATAGACGATGGTGCGGCCGTCGGTGGAGGGATGGCGAACAAAAAAATCGCGATGCCCGGTTTCGGCGCGCAAGTCGCCGCCGGCCAGTGTGCAGGAATACAGGTTGCCGACGCCGTCGTGATCCGAAGCGAAGTAGATGCGGCCGTTGACCCACATGGGCGCATTGGGATTGCCGCGCGGCAGCGGCAGCTTGACGAAATTGCCCGAGCCTTCATGATCAATCCAGATTTCGCCGGCGGTGCCGCCGCGATAGCGTTTCCAGCGCGCGTTATCATCGTTGTTGCGGCCCAGCGCCATGCCCGGGCCGTCCGGTTGCAGGGAAAGATTGAGCGTGGGACAATTCAGGAAAAGTTGCGGATATTCGCCGGCCAGCGAAACGCGATAGACCAACGGACGGTCGAGCGGAATCGCGGCCTGATGCGAGCTGAGAAACAACACCGCGCTGCTGTCCTTTGACCATGCCGCGATCTTGGCGACGTTGCCGAGAAAAGTGAGGCGCCGCATTTCACCGCCTTCGGCGGGCATGAGATAGACGTCGGGCTGGCCCTCTTCGCGGCCGCAAAACGCCAGCCAGCGGCCGTCGGGAGAGAGGCGGGGAAAACTGACCATGCCAAGATTGCTCGTGAGTCGCCGTGCAATTCCGCCGGCCAGAGGCACGCTCCATAAATCGTCCTCGCAAATGAAGACAACGTGATCGCCCTGCACCGTCGGATGATGATAGTAACCTTGGCGAGCTTCCGCCACGTGAGCCTCCTTGCATCGCGCGCTTGAGGTGAGAGGGGGCAAGAGACAGGCGTCTTTGCTGAGCTTGTTTTGTTGCGAAGCAATCTACAGAATGCCATACAGCAAAGCAAGGCGGAAGTTGCGGGAATGAAAAAACGGCAGCCGTTTTTGATACGCCAGGGTGCCGCAAGCCGGTTCAGGCCCCTCCGGCGCAATGATTCAGCATTTCCAGGGCGTTGCCCTTCGCTATTACCTTTCGCCCCTGTGGGGCTGGTTGGCTGTGAATCAGAATTCGACCCAACGTTC
>JBBIKM010000025.1:0-28414 GCA_037445455.1 bacterium
CAGTCTTCTTCGGTCATTTCCTTGCCGTCCGGCCGCAACCAGTAGAGATCCTTGAGAGGGGAGCCGCGGATCTTGCGGCCCTGGAAAAAGTGCCGGCGCCGCAACACCGGATGCTCGTGCCGCAACCGGATCACCAGCCGGACAAACGCCAGCAACTGGTGCTGCCCTTCCTCCCACTGCCAATCCACCCAGGAAATTTCGTTGTCTTGACAGTAGGCATTGTTGTTTCCCTGCTGCGTGCGGCCGAATTCATCACCGGCAAGCAGCATGGGGATGCCCTGGGAGAAGAACAGGGTGGCCAGAAAGTTGCGCTGTTGCCGGGCACGCAGGGCGAGAATGGCCGGCTCGGCGGTTGCGCCTTCCACGCCGTGGTTCCAGCTCAAGTTGTCATTGTGGCCGTCGCGGTTTTCTTCGCCGTTGGCGTGGTTGTGCTTCTCGTTGTAGCTCACCAAATCGCGCAGGGTGAAGCCGTCGTGTGCGGTCACGAAGTTGATGCTGGCATAGGGCCGGCGGCCGCTGTGTTCGTAGAGGTCGCTGCTGCCGGTCAGGCGATAGGCGAGATCACCGACCTGGCCTTCATCGCCGCGCCAGAAGCGCCGCACGGTGTCGCGATACCTGCCATTCCACTCTGTCCACAAGATGGGAAAGTTGCCGACTTGATAGCCGCCCTCGCCCAGGTCCCACGGCTCGGCAATGAGCTTGACTTGCGAGAGCACCGGGTCTTGATGAATGATATCGAAGAATGCTCCCAAGCGATCCACTTCGTGCAGCTCGCGCGCCAGCGCCGCGGCGAGATCAAACCGGAAACCATCGACGTGCATTTCCAGCACCCAGTAACGCAGGCTGTCCATGATGATTTGCAGCACGCGCGGATGGGTCATATCGAGAGTGTTGCCCGTGCCGGTGTAATCCATGTAGTAGCGGCGGTTGTCCCGCACCAGACGATAGTAGGCGGCATTGTCAATGCCACGAAAGCACAGCGTCGGGCCGAGGTGATTGCCCTCGGCGGTGTGATTGTACACGACATCGAGAATCACCTCGAAGCCTTCGCGATGCAGGGTTTTGACCATGGTTTTGAAATCCATCAATTGCTGCCCCCAAACGCCGGAGCTGGAATAGCGCGCGTCCGGCGCAAAAAAGCCGATGGAATTGTAGCCCCAATAGTTGGTCAAGCCGCGATCGACGAGATGCTTGTCCGCCACGAATTGATGCACGGGCATCAATTCCACCGCGGTAATTCCCAGACTCTTGAGGTAGTCAATCACCGCCGGGCAGGTCAGGCCGGCATAGGTGCCGCGCTGGTGCGGCGGGACCTCCGGGTGCTGCGCGGTGAAGCCCCTGACGTGCAATTCGTAAATGACTGTCTTGTGCCACGGCGTGTGTGGCGGCGCATCGTCCCCCCAACTAAAAGCCGGATCGACCACCACACACTTGGGAATTCCCGCGGCGCTGTCTCGCGGGTCTTGTGAAAGATCGGAGGCGGGATGGCCGATCGTGTAGCCGAAGAGCGCGTCGCTCCACTGGATCGTGCCCGCGATGGCTTTGGCGTAGGGGTCGAGCAACAGCTTGGCGGGATTGAAGCGATGGCCGGCCTCGGGCGCATAAGGCCCGTGCACGCGATAGCCGTAGAGCTGCCCCGGCCGCACCTCCGGCAGATAGACATGCCAAATCTGATCGGTTTGCTCCGGCATGCGCAGCCGCGCGATTTCGCGCTTGCCCTCCGGCCAGTCGAACAGGCAAAGCTCGACCGCCGTGGCATTCTCTGAAAAGATCGAGAAGTTCACGCCGGCGCCATCCCACGTTGCGCCCAGGGGATAGGGCTTGCCCGGCCACACTTTCAACGTGTGATGACCGTATTCGGAATTATCCCACATCTTCTGCCTTTCCAAAATCATTCGATTTGACTTCTGCGGGCGCAAGGCGTCCGCGGGAATTGCACGATCCTGATTATTCTTGTGAACAGATCACCAAGCCATGGCCGCGCAGAGTAATTTCCTGGTTCGCGGCGAAGCTCGGTGGCAGCAGCGAACCCGGCCCATGCCATTTCTCCTCGCTGGAGTCAAGGATGACTTTCCACCGGCCCGCACCGGGAGCGGCCACCGAGACGTCGGCACGGTTGAAGTTGTAGAGCTGCAAGACGGCGCTCGCGCCGTGCCAGCGTCGCATCATCACAAGCTGGTCCGTCTCGCGGCCCTCCACCTCCAGCGAGTCCTTGTCAAGCCGCGCGAGCGCCGGGTTGGTCTGGCGCAACCTGATCAATGCCTGATAGAAGTTCAACAACACCCCGTGCCGGCCCTCCCGCCGTTGGTGCCACCGCAATTTCGAACGCAGAAAAGTCTCGACGCTCTGCGGGTCCGGCGGCTCGCCCTGCCAATTAAAAGTCTTGAACTCCTGCTGGCGGCCGGCTTTCACTGCCGCAATCAAATCCGGATCGCCGTGACTGACGAAATAGAGAAAGGGCGCGGTTTCACCGTACTCCTCGCCCATGAAAAGCAGCGGAACGTAAGGCGAGAGCAAAACCACACCGGCCGCGAGTTTGAGCGCCTCGAACGGCACCAACTGCGACAAACGCTCGCCCCCCATGCGATTGCCGACTTGGTCGTGATTCTGCGCAAAGACAACGAACTGTTGCGCCGGCCGGTCCTGGGAAGAGTTGCCGTGCCGGCGTTGATGGTAGCGTGAGTACTGGCCCGTGTAGACAAAACCCTCACGCAACGCTTTGACCAGGTGCCCGATCCTGCCGAAGTCGGCATAATAGCCCTGGTGCTCGCCGGTAAGCAGCGTGCGCAGCGCATGATGGAAATCATCGCACCATTGCGCCGCCATGCCGTAACCGCCCAGCTCCGCCGGCTTGATGATCTTGACGTCGTTCAGATTGCTTTCCGCGATCAAATGAAATTCCCTGCCGGTTCTGCCGGCAAACCAGGCGACCTTCCCCGCCAGCTCGCGCAGGAAGGGCCTGGCACCCATGTCGTGAATGGCATGAATGGCGTCCAGGCGCAAGGCATCAATGTGATAATTCCCCAGCCAGTGCCGGGCATTCTGGATGAAGAAATTGCGCACGGCCTCGCTGTGTGGGCCGTCGAAGTTCACGGCGTTGCCCCACGGGGTTTGGTAGCGATCGGTGAAATAGGGGCCATAGTCCCACAGATAGTTTCCCTCCGGGCCCAAATGGTTGTAGACGACATCGAGAATGACCGCGATTTCCTTCTGGTGACAGGCATTGACGAAGCTCTTGAGCGCTTGCGGCCCACCGTAGGACTGCTGCACGGCAAACGGATGCACGCCGTCATAGCCCCAATTGCGTTCGCCGGGGAACTGCGCCACCGGCATCAACTCGATGGCATTGATGCCAATCTCTTTCAGCTCGTCCAGCCGGGGAATGATCGCCGCAAAAGTCCCCTCCGGCGTGCAGGTGCCCACATGCAGTTCGTAGATGATCCACTGCGCCCACTCCCGTCCGCGCCAATTCTGATCACTCCATGCGAAGGCCTGATGGTCGATGACTTGCGAGGGGCCGTGCACCCCTTGCGGCTGAAAGTGCGAGGCCGGATCCGGCCGCTCGCGGGTTTGATCGAGGCGATAGAAATAGGCAGTATCCGGCGCGATATCGTGGGCGACGGTTCGCCAGTAGCCGCATTTGTTTCTGCGGAGCGGCAGCGTACGCTCAGCCGGCGCGACCAAATGCAGCGTCACCTCTTGTGCAAAGGGCGCCCACACCGTGAATCTGGCGCGCCGGTTCCCGAGATAGGTGGCTCCAATGTTCATGCGGAGTTTTCCTCAGTCTGTCCTGGTTTCACTCGCCAGCAAGTGCAGAATGCCGTGCAGCGGAATGATCACCCACTCCGGCCGCCGGGCAAGCTCGTCGCTCATTTCCTGCAGGGCTTTTCCCAAGAGATAGGCATGCAGCAGCAGCTCCAACTCCTCCGGATGTGCCGGCAGAAACGCCGCGCCGCCGGCGGTTTCGAGATAAGATTGCAGGAAGGTGCCGGACACATATTGATACCAGAGGTCCGCCCAGGGCTTGAGGCTTTGCACATCCCGCGGGGAGATGGTCTTGTCGCGAAACAAGATGACGTAGGCGGGATAGTGAAATGAGCGAATCATGCCCGCCACGTCGCGCAGCGGCGATCGCTTCAACCGGCGTTCGCTCAGCGCCTGGCCCGGGTCACCGGCAAAATCGGTAATGATGAAATCATTGCCGGTGAAGAGCAGTCTGCCGAGTTGGTAGTTGCCGTGTATGCGGATTTTCATCGCGGAAATTCTGCGGCTGAAAATCCGGCTGAAACGGTTGACGATTTCCTTCTCCGCTTTCAAAACTTCCTCCGCCTCACTGCGCACGCCCTCGTTCAGCTCGCGCAGATTGCGGCGCAGACGCTCCAGGGCGCGGCGGGCCGCGGTGCGCATGGCATGGTACAGCGCGCGCTGGTACAATTGGGTGAACGGTTCCGGCGCAAAAGCCGGGTGCGCACTGCCGGCAAGCGCCAAATGCAACTCGGCGGTGCGCTTGCCGATCAGACGTGCCGATTCCAGATAGACGCCACCGATCAGTTCCTGCACCAGCGGGGGCGGCTCTTGTTGGGCGATCTGCAGCAGTGCAGCCGGCACCGGCGGCGCCTGCGGTACTTCCACCTTTTTGGCAAGGACGCGTTCCAGGTAGCGGCCGGTCGAGCCCAGGGTGTAAGACCAGGCCTCGCCGGCATGAGGCACGAACTTCTGCAACACGCCGATCAAGATCGGCTCTGCGCCGTTTCGGCGATATTCCAGTGCACCCAGGAAAGCCGGCGTGTGGGTAAACGCTGCTTGTTCCGAAAGGAACCGGCCGATTTCGAGATCCGGATGCGGCCCTTCCTGCAGGCGGCGATAGAGCTTGAAAAAGTACTCGCTGCCGTAGGTGATCGAACTGCAGTTTTGCGCCACTTTGACGAGCTGGGATTTTTCCACCCCGGCCTCTTTTTCTTTGCGATTCTTGATCAGCAGGCCGGCCTGAGCCGACAACTCCCCGTGCTGTCCCCGCGCGCGCAGGCGCTTCGCCACCGCGGCAAGCAGGAGCCGGCGAAACGACTCATCGTAGGTGGCATCGCACAGAGCACCCGGCAGATCGGTTTGCAGATGGGCGATGACGGCCTGAGGTGATTCCTGGATCTTTTCCAGCGCGAGGCCGCGGAGAAACGACAGGGGCAGCAGATACAATTCGCTGGCGCCTTCTTCGAAGTGGAGTTCGAGGATCGCCAGGTGCAGCGCGCCGCTGCTCTCCAGCGGGATGCTGTCCAGCAGGCATACTTGCTGCAGGTTGCGCGCCTGACCGCTGAACCAGTGGCAGCCGGCGAGATACGCCGGCAGAATCACCTGCTCCAGCCGTTCTTTTGCCTTGCCCTGCAGCGCGGCCTGCCAGTCGCCGTTCACCGCCAGCACCGGAATATCGCGCCGCGGTTGGAGACCCGCAGGCGTGACGGCCTTCTTCAGGGCGAACCAGTAGTAGTCGTAGAATCCCAGCGTCAACACATACGGCGTTGACTTGATCGCCGGAAACTTGTTGCCGCTCATCACCTCGATGGGCACATAACCGTCATAGGCGGCCAGCTCCAGCTCAACGGCCTGGGAGAAGCGGGAAAGATTCACCACCACGAGAATGATTTCCTCCTCATAGCGGCGAATGAACGCCAGTACGCGAGGATTGTCGCTGGGGAGAAATTCGATGCTGCCGCGGCCGAAAGCCTTGAACCGCCGGCGCAGCGCCAGCACCCGTCGCATCCACCACAACAACGAGGATTGATTGCGTTCCTGGTTCTCGACGTTGACCGCTGCGAAGAGATATTCGGGATCGATGATCACGGGCAAATAGAGTTTCTGCGGATTGGCGCGCGAGAAGCCGCTGTTGCGGTCGGCATTCCACTGCATGGGCGTGCGCACGCCGTTGCGGTCGCCGAGATAATGATTGTCACCCATGCCGATTTCGTCGCCATAGTAGAGCACGGGCGTGCCCGGCAGCGAGAAGAGCAGGAGGTTCATCAGCTCGATCTTGCGGCGATTGTTGCCGAGCAGGGGCGCCAGCCGGCGGCGGATGCCCAGGTTGATGCGCGCCTGCGGATCCCTGGCGTAGACCTGATACATGTAATCGCGTTCTTCATCGCTCACCATTTCCAGCGTCAGCTCATCGTGATTGCGCAGGAAAAGCGCCCACTGGCAGTTTTCGGGAATGGCGGGCGTCTGCTCGAAAATATCGATGATGGGGAAGCGGTCTTCCATGCGCGCGCCCATGAACAAGCGCGGCATCAGTGGAAAATGAAACGCCATGTGGCAGCGGTCGCCGCGGCCGAAGTAGGCGACCGCGTCTTCCGGCCATTGATTGGCTTCCGCCAGCAGCATGCGATTCTTGAATTTTTGATCGACATGGGCGCGCAGGGTCTGGAGGAAGTCATAGGTCTCCGGCAGATTCTCGCAGTTGGTACCTTCGCGCTCGAACAGATAGGGCACGGCATCCAGGCGCATGCCGTCCACTCCCATGTCGAACCAGTAATCCACCACCCGCAACATGGCCCGCACCACGTGCGGATTGTCATAATTCAAGTCCGGCTGGTGGGAATAGAAACGATGCCAGAAATAGGCTTTGGCGACCGGATCCCAGGTCCAGTTCGAGGTTTCAAAATCGCGAAAGATGATGCGGGCATCGCGATACTTGTCGGGCGTGTCGCTCCACACGTAGAAATTGCGCCAAATCGAGCCGGGCCTGGCGGTGCGCGATTTCTGAAACCACCGGTGCTGGTCGGAGGTGTGATTGAGCACCAGCTCGGTGATGATGCGCAGGCCGCGGCGATGCGCCTCGCGCAGCACCAGCTTGAAATCGGCCAGCGTGCCGTATTGCGGATGCACGGCGTAATAGTCGGCGATGTCATAACCGTCGTCACGCAGCGGCGAGGGATAGAAGGGCAGCAGCCAGAGCGCGGTCACACCCAGGCGCTGCAGGTAGTCGAGCTTCTGTAAAAGTCCCTTGAGATCGCCCACGCCGTCATCATCGCTGTCACAGAAACTTTTGATGTGCAGCTCATAGATGACGGCATCCTTGAACCACAGGGGTTCGTCCAGCAGGGGGAAGTCATTCCTGGCCATCGGTTCCTTCATGGTTGCCGAGGAGCAGTTTCTCAGTCCGCCTCGGGAAATTCGAACTTCAGGAGATTGGAGATCACTTTGCCGGCCCAGCGGTAAATGTTGTTGTCAGCAACGGCGGCGCGCAGTTTCTGCATGCGCTTGCGGCGCTCTTCTTCCGGCATGGTGAGCGCGTGATGGATGGCCGCCGCGATTTCTGCGGTGGCGAAGGGATTCACCTGCAGCGCGTCCACCAACTCGCGCGCGGCACCGGTAAACTGGCTGAGAATCAAGGTGCCGCCCTCATCAAAACGGCTGCCGACGAATTCCTTGGCCACCAGATTCATGCCGTCGTGCAGCGAGCTGACCACGCAAAAATCCGCCAGGCGGTGCAGCGCCATCATCTGCACCGGCGAGCAGTGCTGTTTGTGGTAGAGGATGGGCCGCCAGGGGCCGCTGCGCCACTTCCAGTTGATCTCTTCAACCAGGCGGTCAATTTCGTCGTCGAGCTGCTTGTATTGATGAATGTGCACGCGGCTGGGCACGCCGACTTGCACGAACACCAGGCGCTCGCGATACTCGGGATGCTTCTCCAGCAGCCAGTCCAGCGCGCGCAAACGTTCGGGTATGCCCTTGGTGTAATCGATGCGATCGATGCCGATGCCGACCTTCTCGTGGCGCAGGCCCAAGTGGTGGCGCCAGTGCTCCATCTCACGGGTGACCGCAGTGCTTTTCGCCTTTCTTTCCTGCCGGTCAAAATCGATGCCGATGGGAAACGGTCGCACGGCCGTGGTCTTGCCGCCGCGGGTAATCTCGAAACGCTCCCGGTCGACTTTGGTCTCCAGGCTGCGATCCACCGTATCGAGAAAATTCAGACAATGATAGCGCAAATGAAAACCAAGCAGATCATTGCCCAGCATGCCGTCGAGCAATTCTTCCTTCCAGGGGAAGGCGCGGAAGGTCTCCGGGTTGGGCCACGGAATGTGCCAGAATTGCGCCACGATCAGGCTGGGATTGCGCTCCTTCAACATGCGCGGCAGCAGGGTGAAGTGATAGTCTTGAACAAAAACGAACGTCGGCCGGTTGTCGACTTCCTGCAGCACGGCCTCGGCGAACAGGCGGTTCACTTCGCGATAGGTCTGCCAGTCCGCCGGATGAAAAACCGGCCGTGAAAAAACGATGTGGCACAGCGGCCAGAGGCCCTCGTTGGCAAGACCGTAATAGTAGCCGCGTTCCTGCTCTTTGGTGAGCCAGACGCGGCGCAGCGTGTATTGCGGCTCTTCAGGCGGCACTGGCACATGATCCTTGTTGTCGACAGTTTGGCGATCGGCATCCCCGCTGCCGTGCGCGACCCACACGCCACCGCAGGCGCGCATCAGCGGATCAAGCGCCGCCGCCATGCCGCTCGCAGGTTGGACGCACTCGATCTGGTCTCCGGCATAGCGGTGAATGTAAGACTCGCGATTGGCAACAAGGATCAACTGATAGTCACGCAATCGGTTCTGAATCAGCTCAAACAAGGCTTCTTTCGTCCACATCTGTGCTGCTCCGTTTTCGTCAAGGCGATCCCTTTCAGGCACAACTCCTGCTCCCGAGCCGGGGTCGAGTAGCGCGCGATTGCAAGGGGGGAACCATCGGGCGAACGCCAGGCACAACCGGCAGTGTGATTTTGCACGGCACGGGAAGGCACGCAGGTGTTTGGCGCAGACTCGAACCGCCAGTGCTGGAACATCCTCGGCGTCGTGCGTTCAAGGCCGGCTCAAGGCAGGCTAACGAGGGGGAACTGCTGCCGGCGGCCTGGTGCAGCTTGCTGGTATGTCGTTGGCGTCGTTCTGGTAGCTGCCATTCCCTGGAGGCCGTCGGCGAAGTCCATGACGTCGCGGCTGCGGGTGCGTCCCGCAAAGGAGCCGAACGCGTGATCGTCGAAAGCGCAAACTCTCAAGAAAACGTGCCCGCGGCGGCGTGGCGGTGGCATCAAGATCCCCGGAGTTGCCACGACACTTGCAATCTCGGCAGCCTCGGCAGAGCCGGGGCTGGAGCCTTTTCGGACGGCCCCGGGCTGCGCAATCATGATAACAGCGGGCCAGGCACGATCTCACCTCATCCCGCAAGCGCAATGGGTCTCGTCGCGCCGGCGTGGGCAGCCGCGCGCATCGTGCGCGGCCGGGTTCTCACTGCGATCGGGGTGCCCGCCGCAGCACCAGGAGCACGTTCTCGTCGAACCAGCGGATGTTGGTCAAGTCGCGAAAGTGCCGCCGCAGGCGGCGCTCGAATTCCCGCACCGCCAGGGCAAACTCGTTCTTCTCATACAGGCAGAAGGTGGAATAGTGGCGTTGGCGGGCGCGCCGGCGCAGCTCCGGCAAATCGCACACGCGCTCGAATTTGAAAAATTCCACTGATTGCAACTGCAGGTGAGGGTGCTGACTGATGAGGCGCCGCAATTCGCCCAGCTCGTACAAGCGCGTCTCCTTTTGACTGAAGCCGGGGAAGTGTTTGCCCCAAATGTTTCGGCGGTTTTGGCTGCGCAGCCGCGTGTAGATGAAGAGCGCGCCCTGGTCGCGCAGCACGCGCTGGGCCTCGCTCAGGAACAGGCCGAGTTTGAAATGATGAATGGCATTGAACGTGAACAGGCAATGCAACGAGGAGGCCGGCAACGGCAGGTCATGCGCGTAGGCATGAATGGCGGCAAAGTCGCGCAGGCCGTGCTGTTGCAGGTAAAGGCGCAACTCCCGCAACATCGTCGGGCTGCCGTCGAGGCAATAGAGCCGGAGCCGCGCGCCGAGGTGCTCGAACAGCTTCAAATCATACCGGCCGGCGCCGCAGCCAACATCGGCCGCCACAATTTCCGGCATCGTCTGCAGCCTTTCGGCGATGTAAGCGATGGGCGCCAGATCGGTCACGCGCAGATCGCGATAACGCGGCGCGATCCTCAAGAAATGATGTTGAATGTTTTGCATGTGCGTCCTCCGGTGGGATGAGGATGATGATCACCGTCTTTCCGCGGCCCGACAAAAGGCGATCACGCTTTTCAGGTTTCGAGGTTGATCGGGTATGGCCAGGCCCGCCCACCCGTGGGTACGGTCTGAAAATGCAGCCGCCGCCGTGGGCACGCTCAGAAGAATCGTCCGGACGCAGCACTGTTGCTGTCACCTCCTTTGCTTTCTGCCATCCTCGTGGCGTCAACGAGAGCGTCCGGACGATTTTGTTTGGGAGGAGAGGAAAAGCCCTGTGGCATTCAGCTCGCCCACCAGCCCATCACCATCAGCAGCAGGAAGAGCGCCGCGAAAACCAGCAGGACCCAGATGCCATCGACCGGCTTTTTCTCGCGCAGGTGGAGCGGTGTCTGGCCTGCGTTGTGGCCCGGTGTGAAATCCGGCGCGGTCTTGGTCTCTTCCACCATGTTGATGTCGGCGGGCTTCGTTGCCATGCGTTTCTTGCTTTTGCTCATCTCACATTCTCCGGTTGGGAGTTCATTGCAAACGACTCAGGTTCGGCAAACTCATTCCTTCCTCCGCAGTGATTGCAGCGCGAGGCCGCCGATACTTTCACGCCCACCGGCAGAGCAGCACTCCCGAGGGGGCAGACAAGCGTGCCGGCGTCTAACAGTGGGTGGCGCTGCCAGCCGTGCCTGCCGGCTCCGAAAATCAGGCTCGCCGGCAGGGAACGACAGAACAAGGCAACGCGAGCCGATTACACCGCGGGCGCCGGCATTTGGCATTGCCGGAGGTCGCGGCGCCGCGGGCAAAATTCCACGAAACAACAACAAATAGCGCACCTTCCACCACCAGAACAGCAGCGGCGGAATGGTGACAGGTCAACGCGTGCGAAACTCAGATCGGATTAGGCGACGGCAGGCGGAGAAACGTCGCTCAGGGCAAGAGTTTTGAAGAAGTCGAGAATGTTGCGACCGGCGCCGAAACAGAGCATTTCCCGGTTGCCGGGGAGAAGCAGCGGCCGGCGGAGTTCATCTTGAATCATGAGGCGGGAGACCCGCACCACCCAGTAACGCAGGTTGAGGCGCAGGCGCAAATCCAGGAGCAGGAACGGCACGGTATTCGCGCTGCGGCAGAACCGCAATAGCCCGCTGCCAAATCCGATCTGCTGCCCGAGAAAAAAAACAGTCGCCAGCCCGGCTTTGCTGAACAACAGCAGCCACACCGGCTTCAGGCCTGCAAGCAGGATGTTTGCAGTGGGATTTAGCATGACTTCCATTGAAAATGAGTGGTGAATACTTGTCGATTACTCGCTGGCGCTTCTGTTTTTCCAGATACGAATTTCGGCGCCGAATGTCAAGCACTTCATGCCCACGCCGGCAGAAAGATTCGCACAGCGCCGGGCGGAAACAGAGTCACAAGTGGTAAATCCGCACCGCATGGCGCCGCTGCTCTTTCGCGGCCGTGCCAGCGCGAGGCACTCCACGCTCGTAACATTTGCTTTGTTTTCGTGTAAAAGCCGGTGTATTTTGCACGCGATTGCATCCGCTCTTGCCCTGCTTGTGACTGCTTTGGAGAATTCATGAACCGCCCGTCGCCCTCGCGTCTCGTCACTCTTGGCATGCTGGCCCTCGCCGGGCTGGCGCTGGCCATTCATTTCATGCCCAGAATCAATCCCTTCTTTGCCGCGGATGTGCGCCTCAACAAGAGCCAGGCGCGAGCCGTGGCAGATTCGTGTTTGCACCAACACAACTTTTCGGTCGCCGGCTTCTTTTCTGACGGCATCTTCGTGTACGACGGTTCGGCGCTGGAGTACCTCATGAGCCGCTTTGGCGTGCAGCCAATCATGGAACAGGCCCGCACCGGCCAGTTGCCCACCGCCTACTGGCAATTCGATTTTTATCGCAACGTCCCCAAAGATCAGCAGCAGGAAACCTACCGCGTGCGCGTTTCCGCCTCCGGAGAGTTGTTGGGCTTCCTGCATGTCGTGCCGGATTCGGTTGCCGCCGACACGCTCAGCAGCGAGACTGCCGCGCAACTGGCACGCCAGGCGGTGCAGAGCTGGCCCGGTATTCAACCCGGGCAGTTCAAGCTCGAACAATCTGCGCGCACGCAAAAACTGCGGCGCACCGATCACCATCTGGTGTTTGCCCGCCGCGATGCCGCCCTGGGGGAGGCCGCGGAAGTCGTGGAGGTGCATTTCGCCGGCACCGAACTTTCCGGAATCGTGCGCTACCTGCGCGATCCGCAGAATTTCGTCACCGCCTCGGGCGTGGTGAGTTCGGCGAATATTCTGCTGAACACCGTCTCGGTGATCGTTTATCTGCTGCTGCTCTTTGCTTCTTTGATTGCCTTCCTGCGCAAATACCATGAAGGCGAAATCGGCGTGCGCACCGGCCTGTGGCTTGCCGGCATCTTGTTTTTCGTATTGATTTTGCAGGCGATCAACAGTTGGGATCGCGCCGGCGTGGGGGTAGGATTCGGGCCAATCAGCCATCTCTACACCAAATTCATTCAACTCGGAGTGTCCACCGCCTTCGGGTACAATTTGGTCGCCTTGATGGTGCTGGCAAGCTGGACCGTGGGCGAACAGGCGATTCGCGCCGAGGCGTCGCGCTTGCTCGCCGGTGTTGACAGCGTTTTCAACCGCAAATGGGTCACCAAAAACATCGGCCGGGAGTTGCCGGCCGGTTTTGCCTATGGTTTGATCCTCGTTGGCCTGGTGCAGAGCTTGACTTTCCTGATGATTGAGCATCTCGGCGTGCTGCCGCGGTTGAGCGGCGGCGGGCCTTCGCTGCACGATCAGACTCTGCCAGTCTTCGGCATCCTCGCCAACATGTTGATGGCGGCGCTGTTCGGCGAATTGGTTTTTCGTCTGTTCTTGATTTCAGCGCTGCGCCGCCTGCTGAAATCAACCGCCTGGGCCATTGTGATCGCCGCCGTGCTTGACGGCCTTTTCCAGGTCTTCTTCAATGAGACCTACAATCTCCGGCCCTCCTATTACATGCTGGTGCCGAGCATCGCGACGGGCTTGCTGCAAGGCTTCATTTTCTGGCGCCATGGCTTGTTGGCGGCCATGACCTCCGCGGCCGTGCTGGCCGCGGCGAATATGATCGGCCCGCTCCTGGGCAGCGAAGCGCCGTTCTTTCTCGGCAATGCGCTGGCGGGCATCGGTGTGCTCACCGGCTTGCTGGGCGTGGGCCTCGCCGGCGCCGTGCGCGGCCGCGAATTTGAGTTCACGCCGGAAGCGGAACCGGCGCACATTCGCCGCATCAAAGAGCGTGTGCGGCTGCAGAAAGAGCTCGAAATCGCGCATCGCGTGCAGCTCGGCCTGCTGCCCAAACACCAGCCGCGCGTGCAGGGTTTTGACATTGCCGGCCTGTGCGTGCCGGCGCTCGAAGTGGGTGGTGACTATTTTGATTTCGTCGAGCTGCAGGACGGCAACCTCGGCATTGCCGTTGGCGACGTTTCCGGCAAGGGCATTCCTGCCGCCATTTACATGACCCTCACCAAGGGCATCCTGCAATCTCACGCCGGTGAAGAAACCTCGCCCAAGCAGGTGTTGAGCAAAGTCAACAACCTGATGTATCGCACGATTGAACGCAATTGGTACGTCAGCATGTTCTACGCCGTGCTCGACAGCCGGCGCAAGCTGCTGCGCTTCGCGCGCGCCGGCCACAATCCCGGCATCGTCTTCCGCAGCGGCGAAAGCCAGGCGAGCCTGCTGCAGACGGCCGGCATCGGCCTCGGCCTCGATCCCGGCGAAGTGTTCACGCGCACGCTGGTGGAAGGCGAACTGCAGATGGCGCCAGGCGACACCCTGGTGCTTTACACCGACGGTTTCACCGAAGCCATGAACAGCCGCCAGGAGGAATACGGCGAAGCGCGTTTTCTGCAGTTGTTGCAGCGGCATCAGCACAGCAGCGCGGCAGCGCTGGTGCATGCAATCCTCGGAGAAGTGAAAGATTTTGCCGGCGACCACCCCCAACACGATGACATGACGCTGGTGGTATTGAAAGCGAACTGACGGCCTGCCCTCGCTCGCTTCGGAGCCGCCTCGCGGCGCCGCTGGAATCTTTGCCTGCCAACTGCATTGCCGCGGCAGACTCCACGGCAGCAGGGCCGCCGATCGCAGCTTGCGCCGTTGCCCGGCGGCTGCCGCACCCGCATTCGCCGCAAGGCTTGCCCTGAAAGACTTCCAAACAGAGGAATGGCATGCCGGAGGCACAAACCTCCGGCATGCGTGCCCGCCCGCACCGGTGTTCGTGGTGCAGCTTGCAATGAAGACAAAAGTTTCGCACATTGCGCCGCGTTGCATCGTGCGCCTTCGTTTCTGCGGACATCTGCAATCTGCCATACAATTGTGCCGGCGCGCTCAGCATGACGTGATTAGCTTCTCACACTTGGAATAAGATTCCAACTTTCCATCAACAGATAGATTCAGGCCAACTGATGAAGAAGCTCCTGCCAGTTGGGTTGTTTCCATCGGTTGGAAAATTCTTGTGCTGCCCGCAGGGCTTCAATTGTCAGCGAAGCTGACAATTGGCGTGGAACGTCAAACCGAATTCTACTGCCCAGACAAATGGCCCCAAAGCGGCGAATGGTGGCAGCGAAGGGCAACGCCCGGGGTACGCTGCAATCAGGAGAAATCACCAAGCCCCACCGGGCCGCGATCGAACCACGACAGGAATACAGCCCCTGCAGGGCTGGAGGCAACAAATTCAATCAGTTCCCAGGGCGCTGGCCGTTGGCTTTTGCATGCGACCCCGTCGGGTTCAAGCTGGCCTCCGATAGCGAAGCGAGTGCGTACTTAACTTTGCAGTATTCGCATGAAGGGAGATGATCGAATGACACGCTGGACATGGCGACCCGGCATTGCGCTTCTCGTTGTGGCGGCGGTCGCATGGCCGCAAGCCCGCAGCCAAACCACGACCGCTCCGCCGGCGCTGGAGGAACTGCAGCGCCAAATTCAGGAACTGAAAGAGGTGCATGCGGATGAGCTTGAAGAGCTGCGCGCGCAAATCGAAGATCTCGAACAGCGCCTCGCCGAGGCCAGCCAGCGGGTGAATGCCGCGCCGCAATCGGCCAATGTGTTCAATCCCCGTCTGACCGCCTTCGGCAATTTCCTCGGCCGTTTTGACAACCAAGCGGTGGCGCTCGAGGAAGGAGAGCGGATCGACGACCGATTCAATCTGCGCGAAGTCGAAATCGACATGCGCGCGGCGATTGATCCCTGGGCCGATGGCTTTCTCATCGTCGCGGTGGAATCCGAGGCGCCCAATCAATTCGCCACCGGCATCGAGGAGGGCTACCTCGTGCTCAAGAAGCTGCCGCTGCTCAATGCCGCGCCGCTCGGCCTGAAGCTGAAAGCCGGCCGCTACCGGCCGGAGTTTGGCCGCTTCAACAAGGTGCATTTGCATGATCTGCCGCAGACTTCCTATCCACGCGCGCTGCAGGCTTTTCTCGGCGAGGAAGGCTTCATCCAGAATGGCCTGTCGGCACAATTCTTCCTGCCCACGCCGGGCACGGCCAACACGCTGGAAGCCACCGTCGATTTGTTGAACGGCGGCAACCTGCCGATCGCCGCGGAGAATGCTGTTGATCATCTCGCGGGGCTGGCGCACGTCAAGTGGTTTTGGGATCTCGCCTCCGGCCATGATCTGGAGTTGGGTGCGAGCGGCTATTGGGGCAAATCCGGAGGCGAGGAAGGCTTGCACAGCCGGCTGTACGGCCTTGACCTCACGTACAAGTGGAAACCCAGAGCCCGCGGTGAATGGCATTCTTTTCTGCTGGGCGGCGAGTTGTATTGGACGAGATACAACCTGGCGGATGATGAACTGCCGAGCCGCCGGCCGCTGGGCTATTATGCCTGGTCGCAATACCAGTTCAATCGCCGCACCTATTTGGGCGTGCGCGCCGATTTTGCCGAGGCGCTCGCCGGCACCAAATTGCAGACCCGCGCCTACGCCGCATTCTTGAGTTACTACACCACGGAATTCTTGCGGCTGCGCCTGGGTTGGGAACATGTCAAAAGCGACATGGAGTCCGACGGCCTCAACACCGCCATACTCGAGATCAACTTCGTATTCGGCGCGCATCCCACCGAGCCGTATTGGGTGAATCGCTGACCGCGCGCCGCACCTGCTGCAGGCAGACGCGCGCCTTCGGCTTCGCCGATTGGTTCTGTTGACAGAATGGAGATTCGCATGAAAGAGGCTTTGCTGTACCGGGCTGTGATTGTGCTGGCAGCTTTGGTTGCGTCACCCGCCGCCGCGGCCGTTCCCGGCGCGCCTGATGGAAAGTTGCGCGTGGTGACGACCTTGTCGGTGTTGAAAGATCTCGCCGAAGAGATCGGCGGCGAGCGTGTGGAGGTGCAGGCGCTGGCGGATCCGCACGAAGACCCGCATTTTGTGCAGCCGCGGCCCACGCTGATGAAGCGCGCGCGCGAAGCAGATGCCTTCATCGAAATCGGGCTGCAGCTTGAGTTGTGGACGGAAAACCTGATCGCCGGCTCGGGCAATCTCAAGATTCAAAAAGGCCAGCCCGGGCTGATCATCGCCTCCACCAACATTGCCACGCTGGAGCTGCCGCAGACCCTGTCCCGCGAATGGGGTGATGTGCATCCCTACGGCAATCCTCACATCTGGCTTGACCCGCTCAACGTCAAGCAGATGGTGGAGAATATCGCCAACGGCTTCAAGGCGATCGATCCGGCGGGTGCGCCCTATTATGACAGCCGGTTGGCCGCTTACACGCAGCGCCTCGACGAAGCCCTGTTCGGGGCCGAGCTGCTGCGCGAAGTTGGCTCCGGCAAGCTGACGCGGCTGGCGCGCCAGGGCAAACTGGACGAGTTTCTGGCGTCGCGCCATCTCGCCGCCAAGCTCGGCGGCTGGCTCAAGCAGGCGCAGGCAGTGCGCGGCAAGAAAATCGTGTCGTATCACAAGACCTGGATCTACTTCGCCCAGCGTTTCGGCTTGACCGTTGCCATCGAGATCGAGGAGAAGCCGGGCATCGAACCTTCCGCGCGCCATCGTGACCGCGTCATTGAGGTGATGAAAGCGCAGGGCGTGAAGACCATCCTCATCGAGAATTTCTACTCGCGGGCCGCGGCCGATTACATCGCCGAGCAAACCGGCGGACGTGTCGTGGTGGTCCCCATCGACGTTGGCGCCAGCGCGGCAGCGCCGACTTACTTTCGCCTGATCGACCATTTGCTCGCGAGCCTGCAGCCATGATCGAAGAGTTTTTGCGCACGATGACCTACCCCATGCTGGCGTGCCTGCTGCTCGCCGGCATTCATGTTTATCTCGGCATTCATGTGCTGGCGCGCAAGGTGATTTTTGTGGATCTGGCGCTGGCGCAGATCGCGGCGCTGGGCGCGGTGTATGGCGTGTTGCTCGGCTACGATCTCGACGCCGATCAATGGAGCATCAAACTTTTCTCCCTGCTCTTCGCCTCGGTGGGCGCGGTTATCTTTTCGCTCACCCGCATGCGCCATGAGCGCGTGCCGCAGGAAGCGATTATCGGCATCACCTACGCCGTGGCGCTCGCCACCACCATTTTAATGACCGCACGGCTGGCGCACGGCGCCGAGCAGGTGGAAACGCTGTTGGCGGGCAGCATTCTGTGGGTGCGCGGCTCGACCATCGTCGCGACAGCGGCGCTTTACGCCGCCATCGGCATTTTTCATTACCGTTTCCGCCGCAATTTCCTGTTGATCTCTCATGATCCGCTGCGCGCCGAAGCCGAAGGGGTCTCGGTGCGGCTGTGGGATTTCCTTTTCTATTTCACCTTTGGCTTCGTGGTCACCAGTTCGGTGGCGATTGCGGGCGTGCTGCTGGTGTTTTGCTTTCTCGTGATCCCGGCGGTGATTGCCGTGCTCTTCGCCGACCGGCTGAGCGTCCGGCTGGCCATCGGCTGGGTGGTCGGCGCGCTGGTGAGCCTGCTGGGCGTGATTATTTCATACACCTCGGACTTGCCTTCCGGGCCCACGATTGTGGTGTGCTTTGCCCTTTTTCTCATTGCCAGCGGCATCTTGTGGTATGTGCTGCATGCCGCAGACAGAGCCGTCGCGGTGTTGCGGGTGGCGGCCGGAGGCGTGGCGTTCGCCGCCTTCTTTGGCCTGACTCTGCTGTTCGAGAAAGCGCCGGACCGCGACGCGGTGAAGCTGCTGGCCAGTCCGCTCAAGAATGAGCGGCTGCTCGGTCTGCACATGCTGGCTGCTGATTCCAGCCTGGCGCCCACCGCCCTGGAGAAGATCCTGCCGCTGCTGAATGATGCCGAAGCGGAAGTGCGCGGCCAGGCGTTGCGGCTGGTGATCGACCGCCGCCTCGCGGCGGCGTTGCCGCAGGTGCTCGCGTTGCTCGACGATCCCCAGGATCTGGTGCGGGAGGATGCCGCGCGGGCCGCGAAAATATTGGGGCACGCCGGCATCACGCCGCAACTGCTCGCCGCCGCTGAGCGGGAGGAGGATGAGTACATTCGCGTGGAGCTGGCGGAAGCGGCGCTCGAGCTGGGAGATCCGCATGGCCTGATTGTGTTGATTGAGGTGATGGACAACGGCGAAGCCACGGACATTCGCAAGGATGCGCATGAGCATTTGTCCGCCCACCTCAATCTTGATTTTCCCTTTCATGCAGAAATAGCAGCGGCTGCCAATGACAGCGAGATTCGGCCATTTCGCGAGTGGTGGGAGAAGCACCATCATGAGTTGAAATGGAACCCGCGAACCAAAATCTTTTCTCCGTAACCGCGCGCAGCGCAGCCACAGCCCCTGGGCGTGTTTCGTGGGTTCCACGGGCGTCAGCGCAATGGTGACGAAGGGGAAGCACGCAGTTTGCCCAAAATCATTTCGCCTTTGAGCCTCCTTGCTTTTCTGCAACGAGTCGATTCTGGTTGGACGCCTCGAAATCTTTCGGCTGTGTTTTCGGTTTGTCATGATTTCCCCGCACGAAATGACAGACGCCGCGGTCACGCCGTCCGGCTGGGTGATCTCCTCCATTGAGACACGAGCCGGCCAGGGTTGGCGTGCGATCTTCGGCAATAGCAATCCGCTCAAAGTGGATGTTGGCTGCGGCTATGGCCACTTTCTCACGGCCATGGCGCAGGCCGAGCCGCACTCGAACTTAATCGGCATTGACATCTATGCGAAGGGGATTGCCCGCGCCCAGCAGAAGAGCGAACGTCTGCAATTGGCCAATGTGCGATTGCTGGCCATGCCCGCCGCCGCCGCGTTCGCGACGGCTTTCGAGAACGAGCAACTGGCCGCCCTCTATCTCAATTTCCCGGATCCCTGGCCCAAGCGTCGCCATGCGCGGCGGCGGCTGGTGCAGCCGGCGCTGGTCGCGCTGATGCATGATCGCCTGCAAGCAGGGGGAGAGGTGATCGTGGCCACTGATGTTGCCGGCTATGCCCGGGAAATGCTGCAGCATTTTCTGACGCATGGCGGCTTTGCAAGCTGCCAGGCGGCGGGAATCGTTTCGGAGTTGCCGGATCGCGTTCCAACGCTTTATGAGGAAAAATTCCGGCGCCAGGGCCTTCCACTGTACTACTTCAAACTGCGCAAAATCCCCTTGTCGTCTGCGCCTGCGAGCGGGGGAGTCTGATCATGAAGATGCCGGTCCGGGATCATCATTTCCTGCTTTTTGACGGCGATTGCGGCCTCTGCAATTTCAGCGCAACGCACGCAATGCGGATGGAGGGCGGCCGGCGCTGGCGGATCATTCCGTTTCAGGCGCTTTCCGATGCGGAGCTGCAGGCGCTCGGCGTCACGCGCCCGCAATGCGCCCGCCGGCTGCATGCGGTTTCCCGCAGTGGTCGCGTTTATCGCGGCGCGTTTGCAGTCAACTTTTTTCTCTGGCAACATCCGCCGTGGCTGCTGATCGTGGTGTTGTGTTATGCCGTGCCGCTGCTGTTGTTGCTCGAGATCATTGTCTATGCCGTGATTGCCCGGCACCGCCAGCGGCTGTCGCGATGGCTGGGCCTTGCCGCCTGCCGTGCGCCGGCAGCGCGCGAACAGACTGCGCCATCAGTCTTCCGCCAGCCTTGAACAGGCGAGAGCTGGCGCTTTGTTACCTGAGATAGAGTCTGTCCCGAAAGGAAGAAACCGCCCGGGCGCCTGGCCACGCAGCGTGTACCTGTCAAACGAAACGCGCGCTTGCTCCTGGCGCAGCGCCCGGGTGGTGGTGCTTTTGGGCGGACACGAGAGAGGCAAGCCAACCTTCGCCCGGTCGTCCCGAAGTGACCCGGTGAATGTGAGAGTCGAATGCAGAGTACATCACCAGACTCGTCTGAATGACATTTCGAGAGAGTGCTCCCAGGAGGACAGCCATGCTCAAAGCCAATTACCCCTACTATCTCGCGAACCAGCCGGTGCAGCCCAATGCCGATTTGGAGGTGACCGACAAGTACACCGGCGCAGTCGTCACGCGGGTTGCCCTTGCCGATGAAAAGGCGATTGACCGGGCGATCGCCTCGGCGGTGGCAGCCAGCGAAGCCATGGCCGCGTTGCCGGCGTACAAGCGCCAGGCGGTGTTGCAGCATTGCGTGCGGCGTTTCAGCGAGCGCGCCGAGGAACTCGCGCTGACTTTGTGCCTGGAAGCCGGCAAGCCGATCCGTGACAGCCGCGGCGAGGTGAGCCGCTTGATCGACACCTTTCGCATTGCCGCGGAAGAATCCGTGCGTCTGACCGGGGAAGTGTTGCCGCTGGACATTGCGCCGCGCGCGCAGAATTATGTGGGCATGTGGAAGCGTGTGCCCATCGGGCCGTGCTCGTTCATCTCGCCGTTCAATTTTCCGCTGAATTTGGCGGCGCACAAAGTGGCGCCCGCGCTGGCAGTGGGTTGCCCGTTTGTGTTGAAGCCGGCCAGCCTGACGCCGATCGGCGCCCTGATCATCGGCGAAGTGCTGGCAGAAACCGATCTGCCGCCGGGCGCATTCTCGATTCTGCCCTGCCCCCGCGCAGGCGCGCGTCTCTTCACCGAGGATGAACGTTTGAAGCTGTTGAGTTTCACCGGCTCGCCGGAGGTGGGATGGGAGCTGAAGCGGCGCGCCGGGAAGAAGAAAGTCGTGCTCGAGCTGGGCGGCAACGCCGCAGTCGTCATCGATGCCGACGCTGATCTTGCCGACGCGGTGCAGCGCGTGATCTTCGGCGCCTTTTATCAATCCGGCCAGAGTTGCATCGGCGTGCAGCGCATCATCATTCATGAACGCGTTTATGCAGACTTTCGCGAGCAACTGGTGGCGGCAACCCGGACACTGAAGATGGGTGATCCCAAACAGGAGGACACCTTCATCGGTCCGATGATCTCCGTGCAGGAAGCGGCTGCACAGCGAGTTCCATTCACTCAAGTCCGCGGCCCGGCTGGAAAGCTGGATCAATGCCGCCGTGCAGCGCGGCGGCCGGTTGCTGTGCGGCGGCCGGCGTGACGGCGCCATGCTGGAAGCAACCCTGCTGGAGAATGTGCCGAAGGACGAAAAGATCTGCAGCCTGGAAGCTTTTGGGCCGGTGGCCGTGCTTTCTTCGTTCCGAAATTTTGAACAAGCCCTGAACGAAGTGAACGACAGCAGGTTTGGCCTGCAGGCCGGCATCTTCACGCGCGACATCTACAAGGCCTATCAGGCCTGGGACAAGCTGGAAGTCGGCGGCGTGTTGATCGGTGAGGTGCCCTCGTGGCGGGTGGATCACATGCCTTATGGCGGTGTCAAGGACAGCGGATTTGGTCGTGAAGGCATTCGCTTTGCGATGGAAGACATGACGGAGATTCGCATGATGATTCTGCGCAAACCTTGAGTCCGTCAGAGGATTTCAAGCAGGGGAGAGCTGCAGGTGAGTGGGCAGGCTATAAAATAAAAAGGCGCGCTTCCGATTAATACTTCGACAACCCGGTTCAAACTTACGAGACTGGGGGGGGATCTCGTAGTTTGTATCGAAGTCAACCGTACTGCGCGCCGTTTTTTTCAATTCACGGCTGCTGCGCTTCTTGTTTTGCACCCGCAGCCGCTCACAACCATTCCAAAACCGCGCCCAATATAGCCCAAGAATACACTAAAGTCAAGATGTTTTTTGCAATATTCCCACTTCCGTCGCCAATCGCATCAACCTCCGATCCTTCAGGTGACACCATTGCTTTTGTGCGGCGAGAATCTCGAGCTACACCAAATATCTCATCAAATTCGAACCGTAAGTCCATAACTTCTGGAATGAATTTTCAAGACACGGGTGAACTTAACGACACGATTTGCCAAATAGGAGAACAATGTCTACTTAAGATGCAAAAATCCTTCGGGTGAATCTCGCCGGCAGTCGACAGGACGCCTGTTTCACGCAAAAACATGTTGAGTACGCTCTCGGAAGATCAGCCAAAGAAATTTGGCGTTTTCGTGCGGCGCTGGCAATGCGCCGGTACAAATACTGAGTTTAGTCGCGCGGCCAAGTCTCCCTGCGACGGCATGCCTTTTGACATGATTCTTGACCCAAGCGAAGAGAAATGGCAGGCAGGCAAGACCATGCCAGGGACCGGCGCCTTCCGCACCAACAGCTTTGGATATTGCCGTGAATCAGAAAAAGATGCTTGAAGAATTGCGCGAAACCCTTGAGCAGATCGCGGCGCTCTGTCCGCGACACTGCCTGTTCGACCGCGAAGAATCGGACGCTCACGAGGGCACCGCCTCACCGCCCTGCCGCCTGGAGGATTTCGAACTGGCCATGGATGTCTCCGGTGAGATCTTGCGTTTTTCGTGCCGCCATTCCACCTCCGGTGTTTGCGCCGGATATGTTCATCTTCACCGCAAAGAAAATGAAGCGGATGCGCAACTTGCCGGCTGAGGGCACAGCCGCCGGCACAACGCTGCTGTGCCGGCGTCGCAGACCGTGAGCACTTGCACGATGGCCGCTGCGGAAATGGCGCGGCGATGCCACCGCTAGTGCCGCGCGGCGCGGTCGCGCAGCCACGCCACCAATTCTTCCACCGCACGATCGAGTTGCTGGAGATCGCCGGTGTTTTCGACCACATAATCCGCCTGCTTCACCTTCTCCTCGAGCGGCAGTTGGTTGGCCATGCGGCGCCGCACCGCCGCTTCGTCGATGCCGTCGCGTTGCATGACCCATTTGATGCGGTTTTCCAGCGAGGCATAGACCACAACCATAACGTCCATGGCTTCGTTCCACTTGACTTCGTAGTGCAGCGCCGCTTCGATGATGGCCATGTTCTTGCCCGCCGCCTCCCACCTGCCGATCATGCGCTCCACCGCGCTGATGACGCGCGGATGCACAATGCCGTTGAGAATTTCGAGTTTCTTGCGATCGTTGAACACGATCGCGGCCAGTGCCTTGCGCCGCAACCGGCCGTCCTCGCCGTACATGTCCTCCCCAAATTCTGCTTTGATGGCCTTGATGATGCCCTCGCTGGTGTCGGTCAATTCGCGCGCCAGGGTGTCGGCATCGATGGCTTCCAAACCGGCGGCCACCAACCGGCTCCGCACTTCTGATTTGCCGCAGCCTATGCCGCCGGTCAATCCGACCACGAGCATAACACACCGCCTTCCATGAACTGTTTCTTGGGGTGAGCTTCTGCGGTGGGCGCCTTGCCGGAGACACCGGCCACACGCGTGCTTTACCGCACGATCACGAATTTCGCCCACGCCGTTTGTGTGCCGGAATGAACATAACACACATACACGCCCGAAGGCAACAACTTTCTTTCCTGATCACGGCCGTCCCAGGCATAGCCGCCGTTGCCGTCGGTTTCCGTCAGGCTGACCAACACGCGGCCTTGCAGATCGAGAATCTTGATGGTTGCTGTGGGCGTCAAACCGGCGATCATCAGGCGGTGATGCCGGCTCGCGACAAAGGGATTGGGAAACACCTTCACCTCATCCAGATTCGCGGCCGCCGGCGCAAAGCCGAGGGCATCGCCTTCGCCCTGGCGCAGGGGAATGCCATCGGCGCTGCGCACGCCCTGAACCGTGATCAAGTAATTCAGGCCGGTGGGCGCGATGAAGCCGTCGCGCAGCAGCAAACGTACCGCCGCCGGGTTCCCGGCCGGCACCGTGGCACTGTGCAGCGCCGGCTGCAAACCAGATTCATTTTGAATGCGCAGCCGGTAATTCGCCGGTTCGGTGGCGCTCGCCGGGTCCACCGGCAGATTGAAGGCCAGCAGCAGGCTCTTGGGTGACTCCAGCCGGGCGGAGGTGAGGTAGAAGCGGGGCACAGTTGCCGCGACTTGAAAGCGGGCGCGCGCATGCGCGGCATCCAGCGGCGCGAAATCGACATCAAACACGTTGGCGACTTCGATCTCATACTCGCCCGCTGCAAAATGGTACTCCGCGAAACTCAAGATCACCTCACCACCCGCGCGGCTGAAAGCAATGCTTGCCGGCGCCTGGCAGCCATGCGCTGCACCGCTGGATGCCGCCGGCCGCAAGCAAAAACGGCCGTGCCAGCGCAGGTCTTCGTGCATCGTTTCGGAGAAGGTCACCGCCACTTGTTGCGGCGGGAAAAAAGCGGCGCGCACAACGCGCGGGGCCGCGGTGGGCCGGCCGCTCACCCTGCGCGACGGTGGCCCGATGAGCTGCTGGCGCTGGCTGTCGATGGTCGCGACGGTGTAGTGATAGGCTTGCTCGCTGATCAGTCCGGTGTCGAGATATTCATTCGCGCTCACGGTGGTGGTGAAATCATCCGCGCCGCCAGCCGGTCCGCGAGATATGAGATAACCCTCCGCGCCCTCGACCGGCTGCCAGTGCAGCAGGACACTGGTGGCATCGCGCGGCCGCGCCGAAATCCCCACAGGCGAGGGCGCCGCCGTCTCGCTGCCGGCCGGCGCGAACAGCCGCACGACTTCGCCATCTGAAAAATGGAAGCGGTGGCCGGCGCCGGGAGTGAGCGCGGTGACGATCGTGGTGTTGCTGCGCACCGGCTGATAATGCCAGATCACCCGGCCGCTGCCGCCGTCAAAATCCACGACATAGCCCTCGGGAAAGAGATTGAGGAAAAGCTCGTCGCGGCCGTCACCATCACTATCGCCGGCGCCAACGCCGGCGTCAAAATCCTGCGGCGGCTGAAAGCCAAAAAAGCGCTGCTCCCAAATGACTTGAAACTGGTTGTCTCCCACGCTGCGATAAACGCGAAAGAGCCAGTGGCGGGCATCGAACTCATGTTCGCTGTTCAGCGCAGGATCGGAATGGCAACCGGCGGCGAAATCAGCGCGGCCGTCGCCGTCAAAATCACCGGCGCGAATGAAGTCGATGGTGTCGAGCAGGGGCATGCGATCGTGCCAGGCCGCGACGAAATGGTTGTCGCCGCCGGCCTCGTGGATATACAAATCGCCGTCGGAATCACCGAGGAGAATTTCCTGGCGGCCGTCGCCGTCGAAATCACCCAACTCGGCATGCGGCACGCCCACGCCATTCTCTCCGGCAGTGAAATTCTCCAGCAGAGCAACTGCCTGGAAGGCATGATCAGCGAGGGCCTCCCACACCGCAAAGGTTGCCTCATCGCGCGCGATGATCTCGCGGCGGCCGTCGCCATCGAGGTCGGCAAAACGGCTGGCCCAAAACTCACCGCTGTCCGCCCACACCAGATGCGTGGGAAATGCATTGGGCTGCGGCGCTTCAAGAATGAAACTCCGCGGCCCCATGCCGGCGAGCAGCTCCAGTCTGCCGTCGCCGTTGCTGTCGCCGACGTCACGCGGGATCAGCGGCCGGTCGGAAGTGTATTGCGGCACGAACCCCTGGCCATTCCACTCAAAAATGGTGAGCGGGCCGATCGCATTGTTTTTGCCATAGACGGAAAGCAGCAACTCCGGCCGGCCATCTTGATCAAAATCCGTGGCGCGGGGCAGGAACAAACCGGCGGGCACACGCAATTCTGCGGGCAGCGGAATTTCGACGAAGGCTTGCGAGGCAATCTCCGGCCCGGTGAGATCCAGAACAAAATAGCGGCCGCCGTTGTCGTTGCGAGCAAGCAGCCCGGCGCGGTTTTCCGCTTCCAAATAAAATTCGAGTTCGCCGGTGGCCAGCGCGCGTGTGATGTGCAGACGATGATTGACGGTGAGATAATTCAGCGGCAGCGCCTCAAAAGCCGCCGCGGATCCGCGCGGCCGCCACCAGCACGTGGCGCGGCATTCATCGTCGGTCTCGAATTCGAGCAGCACGCTGGGTTGATTGGCCTCGAGCATCGCTGTCATTTTCACCGCAGAGAAATTGGGCGGCGTGCGATCGACAGCGATGCGGACTTTGTCCTCGACCGCCGGACCGGTCTGCTGCAGCGCAACCAGCCGCAGCGTGTAGACGCCTTCCGGCACCGAGGCCAGCGGCCAGGAGGCGAGCGAATCCTCCAGCACTTGACGAAGGGAAACGGAGGCCAGCGTCTGCCAGGCCACGGGATCATCGCCCGCGCCGAACGACAGCTCATAACGCTCGACGAAGGCGCCAAGCACCGTGCCGCGAATGACGAGGTTTTCGCTGCCGGTGAAGCCGGCGTCCATGGCCGGCGCGGTGATTTCCGCGCGCGCCACCTGGCGCACGGCCAGCGCCGCGGCGGCATCAAGGCGGCCGGCGGCGAAAAAGCGATCCCATCCCGCCGCGCCCAGATCCACCGCGGTGTTTTGCAGTGCGGCACGGATCATGTCAGTGCTCCAATCCGGCGAACGTGCGAGCAGCAGACCCGCGAGCGCCGCCACGAAAGGCGCGGCCGCAGAGGTGCCGCTAAACCGGCCATAGCCGTGCTGCCGGGTGGTGGTGAGAATGTCGACGCCGGGCGCAACGAGATCGACTGTGGTGCCATAGTTCGAAAAGGAGGCCAGGCGATCGTTGGCGTCGCTGGCGCCGACTGAGATCGTCTCGGAATAGGCGGCCGGAAAGTTCGGCGCCGCGCTGGCGTCATTGCCGGCCGCAGCCACCAGCACCACGCCGCGGCGATGCGCGAATTGCATGACATCGCGCAACAGGGGTGAAACCACGACATCGCCAAAACTCATGTTGATCACGCGGCTGCCGTTTTGCACGGCATACACCACTGCGGCAGCGACATCGTCCTCCTCGAGCAGGCCCCGGCTGGTACCGGCGCGCAACGCCATGACCTTGCAGCCCGGCGCCAGGCCGGCGATGCCAATGCGATTGTCCGCCACAGCCGCAATGATGCCGCTCACCGCCGTGCCGTGGCCGTTTTCATCGGAAGGATCGTTGTCGCGTTCGCGGTAGTCGCTGCCATCCGGAAAGTTGGGCGCGTCGGTAAAATCCCACCCGATGACGTCATCGATGAAGCCGTTGCCGTCATCGTCGCTGCCGTTGACATCCGCGGCATCAAGCCGGCCGTTGCCGTTCAAATCCTCCGCGGCGTTGCGCCAGAGGTTGGGCTGCAAATCAGGATGATCGAGTTCGATGCCGGTGTCGATCACGGCAATCAGCACATTGGCGGCGCCGGTGGTGGTGCGCCAGGCAGTGGTGGCACGCAGGGTTGCCAGCGCCCATTGTGCGGGAAAGAGGGAATCGTTGGGTGCCCAGTTGGGACTCGCGGCGGCGGGCCTGTCGGCGGTTCGCAACACGTGGTTGAATTGCGCCTGCGTGATCTCGGGAAGGCGTGAGAGTTGCGCCAATAAAGAAGCCAGGTCCGGCTGGTGGTCGTGGAAGCGCACCAAAACATAGTCGCCGATTTCTTCTTCCTGCCATTCTGGAAACAAGCGCACTGCGCGATATGCGCCGAGGTTTTGCAGGCTGGTGTGAAGGCGGCCCCGCACATCAAAGGCGATTTCATTGCCCTTGCGGAGCGCGGCGGCATTATGCTGCAACTTGATGATGATTTCACCGGGAACGAAGGCCGTCTCCGCCACGGTGGGTTGCGGCAAAACCGGCGGGGTCAGGACGGCCAGGAAGCCGGAGGCGAAAAGTCCGCAGGCGAAGTGCAGGCAAGTCGAGCGTGAGAGAGAGATCCTGGTCATGCGTTGAAATCATGCAATCAGGTTCAGCCGGCGGAAGGGGGCGGCCAGGGCGTGGCCCGCGATCCGCAGCGCCGCGGTAAGCAGGAAAAGTGGCGCCAGCAACACCAACCAGGCGGCTTCCAGGTGCGAGCGGCGATATTTCCAAAAGTAGCGCCAGAAGGAGAGGTGCGAGCTCCACAAGGCGGCCGGCCGGACCTGTTTGACGCTGGCGCCCAGGGCATGAAAAACTTTCACCTCTGCGGTGAAGCGAATTTGCCAGCCCGCCTGCCAGACGCGGCGGCACCAATCGACGTCACTGAAAAAAAGTGGGAAGCGTTCATCCCACCGGCCGATGGTCTGCACGACCTGCGGCCGCGCGAGCAAACAGGCACCCTGCGGCTGGTCCACCGTCTGTGAGCGGCGATGATCGAAGTCGCCCATCTTCCAGCGATTGCAACACCGGGAGGCCGGAAAGGCGCG
>JBBIKM010000025.1:28424-44935 GCA_037445455.1 bacterium
CCGGTGAATTCGAAAAACAAGTCGGCATAGCGCGGAAAGCGCCGGCACGAGGGTTGGATGGTCGCGTCTGAGAATGTGTGCGGCGTGGTGAGCGCGGAGGGCAGCGAGGCTTCGAGATAATGCAGTTGCGGCGCAATCACGCCGACGCCCTCGTGCTCATAAAGCTCGGTGAGCAGCCGGGCGAGGCTGGCGGGTGGAAAAACGGTATCGGGATTCAGAAACAAGACCGGGGCCTCGCCGGGGCAGAGCGCCAAGCCTTGGTTCAGCGCCGCGGTGAATCCGGCATTGCTGTGATTGCGCATCACGTGCGCCGTGACGCGGGGCGCCGGCAACTCATGCACGGCCTGTGCGACGATCGCCATCGTGTTGTCCGTTGACGCATTGTCAATGAGAAGAATCGTCAATCGGCGCCGGGGTTCGGCCAGCGGCAGCGAGGCCAGGCAGGCGCCAATGTGTGCCGCGCTTTGATAAGTGACGAGGATGATCGCGAGGTGATCCGGCGGCGGCATCGCGGGCCTCATTCCACGCAGATCAACTCGCGTGTGATGGGCGTCAGGATTTCACACCCGCCGGCCGTGACGAGGACGTCGTCTTCGATGCGCACACCGCCCATTCCCGGCAGATAGACGCCAGGCTCGAGGGCGAGCACGCTGCCAAACGGAATCACATCCTTGCTCTCGGGACCGATGCGCGGCAGCATGTGTACCTCCAGGCCCAAGCCGTGGCCCAGGGCATGATTGAATTGCTCGCCCAAGCCTCTGGCTTTGAGAAATTCGCGCGCGACCTGGTCAAGCGCGACGGCTTTCATCTCCGGCCGCAGTGCGGCATAGACTTGCTCGCCGGCTTCCTTGACGAGGTGATAAACCTCCCGCAAGCGGGCGGGTGGTTCACCCACCGCAATCGTGCGCGTGACATCGGAAGCGTAGCCGGCGCAGACGCAGCCGAAATCGATGACGACCATCTCGCCGGGTTGCAGCCGGCGGTTGGTGCTGCGGCCATGCGGCAGGGCGGAACGCGGGCCGCTGGCAACGATCGGCTCGAAGGGGTCTGCTTCGGAACCGGCCTTGCGGCTGCGATAGACAATCTCGGCGGCCAGGTCGGCCTCACTCACGCCCAGGCGCAAATAGGGCTGAATCGCCTCCCAGGTCTGGCAGGCGAACGCGGCCGCCTGGCGCAACGCCGCCAATTCATCCGCTTCCTTGGGAACCGCGAGTTGGGACAGCAGCCGCTCGGTGGGTGTGAGCTTGAGCTGGGGAAAGTGTTTGCGCAGTTGGGAAAGCTGTTGGCAGGTGAGATGATGATCTTCGAAGCCGACGCGCCAGCCGGAAGGCAGGGCACGGTTTTCCTTGAGGGGCACAAACAGATCGCGGTACGCGATGAGAATTTCGGCCTGCTCCACTTCCTGCGCCGCCTGATCGCGGTAGCGCCAATCGGTGACGAGCAAGCTGCGTTCTGCCGTGACCAAACCCAGCGCGTTCGAGCCGGTAAATCCGAAGAAATAGCGCACGCTCGCCGGTGCGCTGATCAGCATGGCGGCCAGCTCTTTTTCGCGCAACGATTGCCGGAGGCGCTCGATTCTATCCGGCATTCTGCGTCTCTTGCAATCGTTTTTTCAGGTAGTCGATTTTTTCACGGTAGTGGCGGTTGGCCGGGTCCTTCTTGCTGAGCAGTTCGAAGACGCCGATAGCCTTGGCATACTGGCCCTGCGCGGCATAGATCTCACCGAGCGTGGGGGTGACGATTTTGTCGCGCGGCTGAAATTCGCTGTTGGGCACCGGAGCGACGCTTTCTTCCAACTGCTCCAGCAGGCGGGTGGGCGCAGGCCGGCGGCGATTCGCCGGCGCGGCCGGCACGGAAGAGCGCCCTGCGGCGGGGTCATGGGCAGCAGCTTTTTCGACCGGAGGCAAGGCTTCGAAATCAAAATCCGCGTCCGCCGAATGTCTGGCAGGGCGCGCGGCCGGCGCAGTCTTCAAATCCGGTTCTGCGATTTCCGTATCCGGCGGTTCTTCGGTCACCGGCGGCCTGGTGACTTCAGCGGTTGCTGGCGACGGCGGCGATGGCGTTCTCCTGCTGTACTGCTGCACCTCGAAGCCTTCCAAGGCGGGCAAGGGCTTGGCAGCGGTGGGTTCGGGCGCAGCGGCACTCTTTCTCTCCAGCGCCGGCGCCGGCCGGTCGTCGGCATCGTCGATGACTTCATCGTTGAAGATATCGTCGAGAATCGAAGAAAAGCGGGCCTCGTCCGATTTGGTGAGCACCGCGGTGTTGGTATCGAGTTTCTTGTCGGCGCTGCGGTCGTGAACCGGCTCGGGAAGGTTGGCCGGCTGCGGCGGCGCCGGGCGGGGTGCTTCGGCGCTGGGCTTCGCGGAGGTCGCCAGCAATTCTTCATCCGACAGCGGCAGAGCGGTGAGCGGCGGTTTGGACTCGGCCGGCGCCGCTGGCGCGGGTGGTTCAGCGGGTTTCCGGGCCGGCGGTTCGGCAGGTTGCTTGGGAATGGGTGCTGCGGTTTTGCGCGCGGCGGCTGCCGTGGCAGAAGCCGGCCGGCTCGCCGTCGCAGCGGAGGGGGAAGCCGTTGCGCGTGTCGCCGGGGCAGCGATCTGGCTTTGCCGTGTGAACTCATCCACCACGGATTGCACATAGCTGTCGAGCGGGTCAATGTGCAGGATCTTGCGGTAGCTCATCTCGCAGGTATTGTCCCACTCGATTTCGCGCATCAAATCACCGTACTGGCGGTGGGCGGCAATGTGTTTGGGATCAAACACCAGCACGCGCTTGAATTCCTTTTCTGCCATGTCATAGAGCTTTTTCTGCCGGTAGCATTTGCCCAGCACGAAATGGCCGGTGACGTAGTAGGGGTGGCGGCGTACGCCTTCTTCACACACCTGTATGGCTTCATCAATGCGGCCGTTGCGCATCAAGACGTCGGCGACGCGCGCAAAGGTAAGCGAATCCGGATTTTGCTGCAGCAAAACCTGCAGCGATTCCAGACGCTCGGTTTCCACTCTCGTCATGACAGCTTCCTCAATTCAAATGTCCTGCCTGACCTGCCTGCCGGTTTCAACGCGGCTGCAATACACCGTTGGAGCGCCCCGCCAGCCACAGCACGCCCGCCAGTTTGGCACGCACATGCGGCAGCAGCGAGTGCTGCAGCGAGAGCCCACCGATATAGGCGTAGCCGCAGCAATACAAGAGTTGAAACGGCACAGCGGCAAACTCGGCGAAGCGCAGAGAGATCACCACGCCGGCCAGGCTGTAGAGCGCCAGCAGCATCTCCAGAATGCCGGTGCCCGCAAATCGTGTCACCGGCCCGCGCCGGTCGAAGTATTTCTTGCCCTGAAAATGATCCTGGGCGTTTTCGATGCGGTACTTCGGCGTGCGCTGAAATTCGCTGCGGCGGTTGACCAGGCCCTGCAGGATGGCGCGGCTATTGTTGACCGCCAGGCCCATGCTGCCGGCCATGAAAATCGGAAAATACAGGATGCGGCGCCGCCAATCCGGATAAAGCTCGCGCTGCGAGGTCATGTACATCAAGAACGATCCGAGGAACGCCAGCACGAAAACCGAACTGACCGCAAAGTAAAGGCTGTAATCATTGCCCGGCCCGTTTTTCAGCAGAATCAGCGGGACGTTGAGCAGGCCGACCAGCAGAATGAACGGAAACACCAGATTGTTGGTCAGATGAATCGTCGACTGCAGCTTGACGCGCAGGGGCATGTGCGAGCGCCAGACTTGCGGCAGAATTTTCTTGGCGGTTTCGATCGCGCCTTTCGTCCAGCGGAATTGCTGCGATTTCAGCGCGCTGATTTCCGCCGGCAACTCGGCGGGGCACACCGCATCCGGCAGAAACTTGAATTTCCATCCGCGCAATTGGGCGCGATAGCTGAGGTCGAGGTCTTCGGTCAGCGTGTCATCCGACCAGTTGCCGGCGTCGAGAATGCAGGCCTTGCGCCAAATGCCGGCCGTGCCATTGAAATTGATAAAAAAGCCGGCGCCATTGCGGGCCGCCTGCTCGACGACGAAATGGCCGTCCAAGCCAATGGCCTGCGCCCGCGTCAGCAGCGAGAAATTTGGGTTCAGATGGCTCCAGCGCGTCTGTACCATGCCCACTTGCGGATCGGTGAAATAGGGGATGGTGCGCGCGAGGAAATCGCGCGGCGGAATGAAATCCGCGTCGAAGATCGCGATGAATTCACCGGTCGCATGCGCCAGACCCTCTTTCAAGGCGCCGGCTTTGAAACCCTTGCGTTCCTCGCGATGCCACAGCGTGATGTCGAAGCCGCGGCCGCGATATTCTTCCACCAGCTTTTGTGAGAGCGCCAGCGTTTCGTCGGTGGAATCATCCAGGACCTGAATCTGCAGGCGCTCGCGCGGGTAAGCCACGCCGCACACGGCGTGAATCAGACGCTCAACAACGTAGTATTCGTTGAAAATGGGCAACTGAATCGTGACTTGGGGGTGGTGTTTCAACGGCTTGGGTCGCAGCCCGTTGACGCGCCGGAATTTCTTGTAGTAGTAGACCATGACAAAACCATGCGCGCCAAAGACGAATAGAATCGCGAGGGCAACGAAATAAATTGAAAGAACGCCGTACTCCAACACAGTATGCATAATCTCTTTGACCGTCCCGACCGGCCAATCGCCTGCCGATCGTGACTGAGTTCCTCCTCCCGATGGGTGATTCAGAAATATGGCGTGGATAATAAGTAAATCAAACCTAAAGCGCAACTTCTTTATTGGGTTACCAACGCGCGCGGTGCATTTGCTGCAAAGCTGTAACATTACCAGCCGGAAACCGTGCGGTTGAGCACTTCGGTGGCGATCTTGTCGATCGCGCTGCTGATCGCGCTTTGCCGGTCGCCGGAATTCGCACCGCCCGGCACGTAGGCGCCGAACTGCGTGAGCTCTTCCTCCCACAGCACCTTGCGCTTCTTCACGTCATCGCATTTGATCTTCACAGTCAGGTACACGCGGATTTCCTGCACTTGTTCCTGCGCGGTGTAAACGCCCGCCTGTTCGTTCAACCGCAAAATGGTGCCGCTCACAATCGCATCGGCCACGCGCCGGTCGGCAATCTTCAGGGTGTTGTCGCGGTTGAAGCTCGCAATGATGGCCTCGGTGAGTTGTTCCTTCACGCCGAATTCCGCGGTGCGGTCATCGAAAATTGGCACAGCCACAGTCTTGAGATGCGGATTGGCCGACCCGGAAAAGGAGTACACGCCGCAGCCCGCGAGGCAGGAGAGCAGTGCGGCCAGCAGCAGCACCGCCCGAGCCGGAGGTGCGGCGCCCCTCTTCCAGCGGGGGAGTCCTGCCGGCCGGGAGGCTGGCGCACCGTGGCGATCAAAACGGCAGATCATATTCCTTGATTTTGCGGTAGAGCGTGCGCTCGCTGATTTTGAGAATCTTGGCAGCCTTGCGGCGGTTGCCGTTCGTCCGTTGCAGTGCTTCATGAATCAAGCGCTTTTGCATGCCTTCCAGGGATTCCAGGTCTTCCTCTTCGCTGCCGACTTCATCAGCGCTGACCTCCTGCACGTCATCCGGCTCCACATAACTGCCCGGTTTCAGGCGCCGCATCGGCGAAACGTAACGGCCGACAATCAACTCGCGCAACTGGGCAATCTCGTTCTTGAGATCGACCAGCGCGCGGTAGATGAACTCGCGCTCGACTTCCTCGCTGCGGCGATTGAGCGGCACCGGCAGCCGGCGGTCATATTCGCTTTTGTGCGGCAAGTGCTGCCGCACGACATTCTCATCGACCCGCCGGCCACGTTCTAAAACAATCAACATCTCGACGAAATTCCGCAGCTCGCGCACATTGCCCGGCCAGTGATAGTCCTGCATCACTCGCAAGGCCCCTTCAGACATGCCCTCAAACTCGATTCGGTTTTCGCGGCAGAAATCCGTCACGAATTTTTTCACCAGCAGCGGGAGGTCTTCCAGGCGCTCGCGCAGCGGTGGAATGCGGATGCGAATGGCGTTCAGCCGGAAATAGAGGTCTTCGCGAAAGCGGCCCTGCTCGACCGCCTCGCGCAGATCCTTGTTGGTGGCTGCCACTACGCGCACATCCACATTGCGGTTGCTGCTGCCGCCCACCCGGATGAAATCCTTGCCTTCCAAAAGGCGCAGAAACTTGACCTGCGCCGGCAGCGGCATGTCGCCGACTTCATCGAGAAAGAGCGTGCCGCCGTCCGCCTGCTCGAAGTAGCCCTTGCGCGTGCCGATGGCGCCGGTGAAGGCGCCCTTCTCATGGCCGAACAATTCTGATTCGATGATGCCCTCTGGAATCGCACCGGCGTTGACCACCACAAAGGGCTTGTCCTGCCGCGGGCTGAGACGGTGAATGGCCTGCGCCACCAGTTCCTTGCCGGTTCCGCTTTCACCCAAAACCAACACCGGGATGGTGGTGGGCGCCACCTGCTGGATGGTTTCAATCATCTGCCAGATCTCCGGCGACTCGCCCACCAGACCGATTTGATCGCGCAGCGCGCGCAAGTCTTCGCTCACGCCATTGCCACCGATTTTTGCCGTCAAAGCATTCATGTCGTTTGCCGCCGAAGGTTGGGGAATTGCCCGATGAGCCACGCTCCGCCTGTATTCAGCGTTTGCTTCGAAACCAGGCCACGGTTTGTTCGAGACCCTGCTCCAGCTTCACCTGTGGCTGCCAGCCCAGCAAGCGGCGGGCCTTTTCGTAATCCAGCACGCTGCGCATCTGCTCGCCGGCCTTCGCGGGGCCGTGCCGCTCGTCGCAGCGGTTGCCGGTCGCCTGGTTGAGTATGCGAAACAGCTCGTTGACGTCGGTCTCGCGGCCGGTGCCGATGTTGAAATAGTCATTGGCGGAATAGTGGAGCGCGGCGAGATTGGCAGCCACCACGTCGCCAACGTACACATAATCGCGCGTTTGCCGGCCGTCACCGTTGATCACCGGCTGCTCACCGCTCAACATGCGCGCGGTGAAGATCGCAACCACACCGGCCTCGCCGTGCGGGCTTTGCCGCGGGCCGTAGACATTGGCGTAGCGCAGCAACACGTAGGAGAGCCCGTAATTCTGGCCGAAGAAGGCGATGTACTTCTCGCAGGTCAGCTTGGTGATGCCGTAGGGCGAAGCCGGCCAGGTGGGATGCTCCTCGTCTGCCGGGAAGCGCCGCTGCTCGCCGTAGATCGCGCCGCCGGTGGAGGCGAAAATAAACTTTCGCACGCCGGTTTGCTGCGCCTGCTGCAGCAGATTGAGCGTGCCGAGGATGTTGACTTCGGCATCATAGCGCGGATCCGCCACCGACTTGCGCACGTCCATCTGCGCCGCCTGATGATAGATCGCCTCGAATTGTTCGCGCCGGAAAATGGCGGCGATTTCCTGGTCACGGATATCGACCTGATAGAACTGTGCCCGCGGATTGAGGTTTTCCTTGCGTCCGGTGACGAGATTGTCAATGACCGTGACCTCGTGGCCGCCGGCCAGCAAGGCGTCAACAATGTGCGAACCAATGAAACCGGCTCCGCCGGTGACCAACACTTTCATGCACTGTCCTTTCAAAATGAAGAGAACTCCTGAATACTGCTGCACTCTGCTTTGTCCTGCATGGTCTGAAGCTTTTCGGAATCTTTTTCGCAGCTCGACACGCTTACCGCAAATGTCTTTGATAAGCCGGAAACCGGCGCCCTGCGGGCGGCATGAAACCTTTCCAGCCGACAAAACGACTCAAGCGATCAAGAGAACATCCGCCGGGCTGTCTCGCTGTTGGATGGCAGTTGGATTGCCGTCCCCAGATTGACCAGCCAATCGCCGGCACGAGTGGTTGTGTCTGATTTTGCTTCGGCGGCCGCGCTCTCACCGTGACCTCCGAACTGCGCGCGTCAAGCTGCCGGCAAATGCCGCAGCGCCTTTGCCCCAATGTCAGTCCGATAATGCGCGCCTTCAAATGAAATCCTGCCAACGGCCGCATACGCGCGCTGGCGCGCCTGTTCAAAGGTGCGGCCCAAACCGGTAACCGCCAGCACGCGGCCGCCGCCGGTGACGAGTCTTCCCGCTGCGTCCTTCGTGGTGCCGGAATGAAAAACCAAAACCTGTTCGTCCTCGCCCGGCGTCAGCGCCGAGATCACTTTGCCGGTTTGATATTCGCCCGGGTAGCCGGCCGAGGCCATCACCACGGCCAGTGCCCAACCGTTTGGGGGCGATGTCACGACGGCCTCTGGCAGCGCCCCGCATGCAATTTGCCACAGCAGCTCCACCAAATCGAGCTCGAGCAGGGGCAAAATCACCTGCGCTTCCGGATCACCCAAGCGGCAGTTGAATTCGACCACCTTGGGGCCCTCGGGCGTGATCATCAAGCCGGCGTAAAGCACCCCGCGATAGGCGCGGCCTTCCTGCGCCAAACCGGCGATCGCCGGCCGCAAAATCTGCGCTTCCACCTGCGCCAGCAGCGCGGGCGTCATAACCGGCGCCGGCGCATAAGCGCCCATGCCGCCGGTATTGGGGCCGCGATCCTGATCGAAGATCGCTTTGTGATCCTGCGCCGCCGGCAATGTGATGATCCGCGCGCCGTCGCTGAGGCACAACACCGACACCTCCTCCCCCGGCATGAACTTCTCGATGACGATGCGGCTGCCGGCCTCGCCAAAAAGCCTGCGTTCAAGCATGGCCTCGGCGGCGGCCAGCGCTTCGGCGCGCGTGTGGGCGACCACGGCGCCTTTGCCGGCGGCCAGGCCATCGGCTTTGATCACGATCGGCAAAGCGCTTTGGTTGAGATGGTCGCGCGCCTCGGCAAAGCGATCGAAGATTTCGAAATCCGCGGTGGGGATGCCATGCCGGCGCATGAAGGCTTTTGCAAAGGCCTTGCTGCCTTCGATGATGGCGGCCGCGCGCGAGGGGCCAACGATCGCCAGGCCGGCGGCGGCGAAACTGTCAACGATGCCGGCCACCAGCGGCGCTTCCGGCCCGACGATGGTGAGGTCGATCGCCGCGCCGCGGGCAAAATCGAGCAGCGCCGGCACGTTAGAGGAAGACGTATCGACACACTCAGCCAGTTGCGCAATGCCGGGATTGCCGGGCGCACAAAAGATTTTCTCCGCCCGCGGACTGCGTGCCAGCTTCCAGACCAGCGCGTGCTCGCGGCCGCCGCCGCCGATGACGAGCAAACGCAGCGGTCTAGCCGGAGCCGGCGTCTTGTTGCTATCAATCATGCCAATCGCCGATGGTCAACTGGTTTCGCCGGCACCGGCACGCGGACTCTCGCGGCCGCCCGGCGCTGCAACCCGGCGCTCAGCGCGCGCCACCGCGCCGGCGGCTTTTCTTGACGGGGTAGGTCGCCGCACTCTTCTTTTTTCCGGTCTTGAGATGCTCGATCTCGTTGCGCAACTCGGCGGCGCGCTCAAACTCGAGGTTGCGGGCCGCGCTCAGCATTTCCTGCTCCAATCGATTCAGCAATTCTTCGCGCTCGAACGGCGTCATTTTTTGCCAGGCGGCGGTCGAGACTTGCGACGGCGTTTCGCGGTTGTACTTGCTGTCCGCCCGCACGTCCGCCACCTGGGTTGAGCTGAGAATCTCTTCCGTGCTCTTGTAAATTGTCCTGGGCGTGATGCCGTGTTTTTCGTTGTATTGGCGTTGAATTTCGCGGCGGCGGTTGGTCTCGTTGATCATCTTGCGCATCGAGCCGGTGACGGTGTCGGCATACAGAATCACCTTGCCGTTGACGTTGCGCGCCGCGCGGCCGCCGGTTTGAATCAGGGAGCGCTCGCTGCGCAGATAGCCTTCCTTGTCGGCGTCGAGAATCGCCACCAGCGAGACTTCCGGCAAATCCAACCCTTCGCGCAACAGGTTCACGCCCACCAGCACGTCGAACTCGGCCAGGCGCAAATCCCGCACGATCTCGACGCGGTCGAGCGCGTCGATCTCCGAATGCAGGTAGCGCACGCGAATCTCCAACTCGGCGAGGTAATCGGTCAAGTCTTCGGCCATGCGTTTGGTGAGGGTGGTCACCAGCACGCGTTCGTGCTGCGCCACGCGCTGCCGGATTTCAGCGATGAGATCGTCGATTTGATTCGCCACCGGCCGCACTTCGACCGCGGGATCCATCAAACCGGTCGGGCGGATGACCTGCTCGACGATCACGCCCCGGCTTTTCTGCAGCTCATAGTCCGCCGGCGTGGCCGAAACGTAGATCGTCTGATGCATCATGGCTTCGAATTCATCGAACTTCAGCGGCCGGTTGTCCAGCGCCGAGGGCAGCCGGAAGCCGTGCTCGACCAGGGTTTCCTTGCGCGAGCGGTCGCCGTGATACATGCCGTTGATTTGCGGAATGGTGGCGTGGGATTCATCGATGATGGTGATGAAATCCTTCGGGAAATAATCGATCAGCGTGAACGGACGCTGGCCGGCAGCGCGGCCGGAGAGGTGGCGGGAGTAATTCTCCACGCCGTGGCAGGTGCCGATTTCCTGCAGCATCTCGAGATCGAAATTGGTGCGCATCTCCAGGCGCTGCGCTTCCAGCAGCTTGTTGTGCTCGCGAAACCAGGCCAGGCGCGCAGCCAGCTCCTCGCGGATGGCGGCGATCGCGCGCAGCACCTTGGCGCGCGGGGTCACGAAGTGCTTCGCCGGAAAAATGGCCACGCTGTCCACTTCGCCCAAAATTTCGCCGGTGAGCGTGTTGATTTGCGCGAAGGACTCGATTTCGTTGCCGAACATCTCGATGCGATAGGCTTCGCGCTCGTATGCCGGGATCACCTCGATGACGTCGCCGCGCACGCGAAAGGTGCCGCGGGCAAAGTCAAAATCATTGCGCGCATACTGCATATCCACCAGCCGCTCGAGAATGCGGTTGCGCTCGATGCGCTGGCCGCGGCTGAGCATGAGCAGCTCGGCTTTGTAATCCTCCGGATCACCCAAACCATAGATGCAGGAAACCGAAGCGACGATCAACACGTCGCGGCGGGAGAGCAGCGCGCTGGTGGCTTTCAAGCGCAGCCGGTCGATCTCGTCATTGATGGCCGTGTCTTTTTCGATGTAAGTATCCGTGCTCGGCACGTAGGCTTCGGGCTGATAATAATCGTAGTAGCTGATGAAATACTCCACCGCATTGCGCGGGAAGAAGCTCTTGAATTCACCATAGAGCTGGGCGGCCAGTGTCTTATTGTGAGAAATGACCAATACCGGATGATTCACGTTGGCAATCACATTTGCCAGGGTGAAAGTTTTGCCACTGCCGGTCACACCGAGCAGCGTTTGATGCTTTTCCCCGCGCCGCAAGCCTTCCGTAAGCTCCTGGATGGCTTGGGGCTGATCGCCGGTGGGCTGATAGTCTGAGACGAGTTCGAATTTTTCCATGGCCAAAACAAAAACTGCCACCCCTCGACCGCAAGATGGCATGGTGGATACTGGCAGACTGTCCGTTGCAAATTCGCAGCCAAATCACAGAAATGCCAATTTGGCAACTGGCACGGCGAATATACATCCTGACGCCACCAATGTCAAGCAGAGCAGATGCTCCGCGAAAAACACCTTGCAAATCAAGGCCCTCCAGTGTATATTTCGCGCTTGTAATTTGAACATTTAACCCGCTGATGCGCGGCGCCCGGCCTTAGAGATCAAACTTCTGGAGTCTTCCATCATGGGAATGATGCAAAGAATGCGCAGCTACACCAAGATTTTCTTTTATGGCTTGGTGGCTGTATTTGTAGGCACGATCGTTTTTGACTGGGGCATGAATGTCACCGGCCTCAGAACCGGGGAAATGACCATCGCCAAGGTCAACGGTGAAACCATCTCGATCACCGAATTCGACCGCGCCGTCAATCAGGTGCTTGAGAATTACAAGGAGAGTGGCGCGGAAGTCACGGACACCCAGCTCAATTCCATTCGCAATCGCGTCCTGGATGATTTGATCAACAGCCGGCTGGTGCGCCAGCAAATCAACAAACACCACCTGAGCGCAACCGACAAGGAGATCACCTACTACTTGTTCGATCAGCCGCCGGAGTTCATTCAGCAAATGTTTCGCACCGAGCAGGGCCAGTTTGACATGGCGCGCTATCAGGCCGCGCTGAAGAACCCGCAACTGGATGCCGCCTGGATCGGCGTCGAGCAGGAAATGCGCAATCAATTACCGGTGCAGAAACTGCAAGACATGCTGTTCGCCTCGATCATCGTCACCGAAAGCCAGATCAGAAGCGAATATCTCGCCCGCAACCAAAAGGCCACCGTGCGGTATGCGGCATTCCCGTGGGACAAATACCGCACCACCGCGGTGACGATCAGCCCTGACGAGATTCAGAAATACTACAAAGAACACCGGGACGATTTCAAGGAGCCGGAAAAGCGCAAGATCGATTACGTCTTCTTCTCGACCAATCCCACCCGGCAGGACTCACAAGCCGTGCAGGATTCGGCGGCCGCCATCTATCAGCGCGCGCTGGCCGGTGAAGACTTTGGCAAGTTGGCGGAACTTTATTCAGAAGATGAGTCCAACAGCGCCAAAGGCGGCGATTTGGGCTTTTTCCCGCGCGGGCAAATGGTGAAGCCCTTCGAAGAAGCGGCCTTCGCAGCCAAACCGGGCGAGATTGTGGGACCGGTCACCACCAATTTTGGCCTGCACCTCATCAAAGTGGAAGAACGCAAGCAGGAGAACGGCGTGGAGCAGGTGCGGGCGCGGCACATCCTGTTGCGCTACAAACCTTCGCACGCCACCAAAGAGACCGCCGAGAGTGACGCCAGATTCTTTGCCGAGCAGGCACGTGAAACCTCCTGGAGCGAAACGGTTGCCCGTGAGAAGGTGCAGGCGCAAACCAGCACTTTCTTCGTCAAGGGCGGCGGTTTTGTGCCCGGTTTGGGGTTGAATTACGGCGCTTCGCAGTTCATTTTCCGCAGTCCTGTCGGCACCATCAGCGAAGCCTTCGAAACGCCCCAGGGTTTTACCGTGATCCGCGTGGCCGAGATGCAAGCAGAGCACATCAAGTCGCTGGAAGAGGCCAAAACCCAAATCGAAACCGCGTTGAAAGAAGAGCGCTGGAAACAGATGGCGCATCAAGCCGCCGAGAAATTTTACGCCGAGCTGCTGAAGGCCGGCACCAGCTCCTTTGAAGCGCTGGCCCAGCGCGATACGATTGCCCTGCAGACGCCGGAGCCGTTCACCCGCTCCGGGTTCGTCACCGGCGTGGGGCGCGATCAAGCGTTCATCGGCACGGCCTTTTCGCTGCAGCCCATGGAAATCTCCAAACCAGTAAAGGGACTGCGCGGCTCATATGTCATGCAACTGCTCAGTCGGGATGAATTCAACGAAGCCGATTACAATGCCAAGAAGGAAGACATCCGCAATCAGCTCACCGGCCGCGCGCGGCAGGACACCTTCGAGCAGTGGCTGGCGGCGTTGAAGAAAGACGCTGACATCAAGGACGAACGCGAAAGATTCTTCTAGACCCCGCCGCGCCCCTTCAGCATTCTCCCAAACGAAAAAGCTCCCGTGCGCAGGAGCTTTTTTGTTTTTCGCCCTTCCCTGCGGCCTCGCGCGCGTGCCCGGCCGCGCTTATCGCTTCGCTTTTTTGCCCCGCCCGGTTCTTTTCTCCAGGGAAACCTGGCCGCGCAGCTTCACCGGCTGCACCTCGCGGCTGCGCAGGCGCAGATTCAACATCTCCACGAATACCGAAAACGCCATGGCAAAATAAATGTAGCCCTTGGGAATGTGTTGATCGAAGCCGTCGGCGATCAACGCCACCCCGATCAACAACAGGAAGCTGAGCGCCAGCATTTTGACCGTGGGCCGGCGCTGCACGAAATCGCTGATGGCGCCCGCGAAAAACATCATGAAGGCCACCGCCATCACCACCGCCGCCACCATGATGGCGAGATGATTGGCCATGCCGATGGCGGTGATCACCGAATCGAGCGAGAAAACGATGTCGAGCAGCATGATCTGAACCAGCACGCCGAGAAAGGCCGACTGCACCTTTGTGGTACCGTGCTCCTCTTCACCCTCGAGCTTGTTGTGGATTTCGTGGGTGCTCTTGGCCAGCAGGAACAGCCCGCCGATGATCAGAATGAGATCGCGGCCGGAGATTTCATTGTGCCACACCGTAAACAGCGGCTGGGTGAGACGCATGACCCAGGTGAGGGAAAGCAGCAGCACGATGCGTGAAATCATGGCCAAACCCAGGCCGAGGGTGCGCGCCCGCGGCTGTTGCGCAGGCGGCAGCTTGCCTGCCAAAATCGAAATGAAAATGATGTTGTCAATGCCGAGCACGACCTCCATCGCGGTCAGCGTCACCAGCGAAATCCAGGCCTGTGGATCGGTCAACCAATGCATGTCCTTCACTCCCGCAAAAGTGTGTGCGAAGAAAATTGGGGTTGAAATGAACCGTTATCGAGGAGGAGGGGAAGCGGTGGGAAACAAAACCGTCACCGTTGTGCCCTGGCCCGGCGCGCTCATCACGCGAATCGCGCCGCGATGCGCACGCAAGATGCCGCGCACGGCCGCCAGCCCGAGGCCGCGGCCGGCGAATTTCGTGCTGAAGAATGGCTCGAACATGCGCGCCTGCGCCTCGGCGGTCATGCCGCGTCCGCTGTCGCTGACCTCCAGGGCGACGTAGACGCCGGGTTGCAGCCCGGCTGCGGCCACCTCTTCGCCGCGGTACACCGCCGCGTGCACGCGAATCTCGCCCGCGGCTGCGCCAATGGCATCCACGGCGTTCGCCAGCAGACTCGAAATGACCTGCTGCACCTGGGCCGGGGCAGCGTGAATCAGCGGCAAGTCCGCCGCCACTTCACAGCGGAATTTGATTGCCTCCGGCAGCGTCGCCGCCAGGCCCGGCTGCATCTGCCTCACCAGCTCGGAGAGCTTCACCGGCTGCATTTCCATCCTGGCCTTGCCGGTAAAGGCAATGATCTGATTGGTCAACTCGGCGGCGCGCAAGGCCGCACTTTCGATTTGCTGCAATGGCTCGCGCAGCGCCGACTCCTCCGGCAAGTCCTGCAGCGTCAGATTGGCATTGCCCAGAATGATGGTCAGCAGGTTGTTGAAGACGTGCGCCATGCCACCGGCGAGAGCCTCCAGGCTTTCTGCGGCCGGCGCCCAGGTTACCTGCCAGGCCGCCGCCGGCAGCTCGCCGTTCTGCGCGGAGCGCTCGGAAGCAGTGTCACCGGCCGGTGTCACCGCCGCACCCTGGCCGGCGGTGAACGTCTCCGCCGCGGAGGGCAGGGCATTCGCCAACAGCAGGCGATAGCGTTCTTCGATTTCACGCAGCGCCTTTTCCACGCGCTGGCGTTCGGCAATCTCCTGTTGCAGCTCGCGATTGAGGGCCTCCGCTGTTTGGGCGCGCGTTTCGGCTGCCATCGCCCGCAAGCGCGCCTCCTCCGCCTGTTTGCGTGCGGTCACGTCGCGCACGAGGGTGCGCATGCCCACGGGAATGCCGTCCTTGTTGAGCACGAACGAGGTCTGGGTTTCTGCCGGAAAAATGGTGCCGTCCTGCTTGCGCATCAGGAATTCGTAGATGTCCTGCCGGCCTGAGCGCAAATATTCGCGCTGCCGGGAGCGGCTTTCGGCAATGTAGGAGGTGATGATCGCCACCGCGCGGTCGTATTCCTGCTCGGCAAACAGTTGCGGAATCTCGAGGCCCCTGGCAAAGTCGGCTTCGGTGTAGCCAAACAGAATCTGGGCCATGCGGTTCATGTAGGTGAGTTGCGGCGTGACGAGATCAATCTCGAGGAGGGCTTCCGGCAGATAGTAGAGAAAATCGTTGAACTGATCACGCAAGCTTTGCAACTCTTTGACCAACGGATCCATAGTCGTCATCTTGTCAATCGGGGGACGGGTGGCGTTAAGGCCGGCTTGGCGGTGCATTCGGTCTCGTACGGCAGGAATTGGCGCTGATAATACACATTCACCGGCTGGATTTCAAGGGGAATTCTTTGCCTGCCCGCCGGAGAGTGCGATCGCAGCCGGGTTGGTGAAGCCCTGGGCGTAATGCCTCAGTTATTGGTGGGAAACGTCGCACGGACCTCATGTCCAATGGCACCAACTTTTGGGGCAGACAATGACCGAAAAATGATTGGCAAGGAAGTTTCACAGCTTTTTATTGCTACGATGAACATTTCTTCGATAATTGCAAACCAACAAGCTTAACCTTGTCAAGCCACCATAATCATCCTGACAAACAAAGGCAAATAGTTGGAGAAATTTCTTAATAGTCATGCCTTCAAATGTTTTGTCTTGGGGGAAAAGTGAGCGACATTGGAAGACAGGCTGGAAGCCCAATGTCACTAACTTTTTGAGAAGGCAATGACAGAAAAATGTTTGGCAGAAGAAATTTCACTGCTCCTTTGGGTTATACTCATTAAGGGTTATTTTGTAACGGTCATGGCGAGCGTTGCTCAGCCTACGGCCGCAGGCGAAGCAATCTTTCGCAAATTAAGGGATTGCTTCGGCAAAAAACGCCTCGCAAGGACTCACATTCCAAGCCGTATACGATGATGGCAAACCATGTATTTTTGCCACCCATTTTTCCGTCATTGCTTTTGTTAAAATGAACTCAGAGTC
>JBBIKM010000026.1:0-44464 GCA_037445455.1 bacterium
GCGCAGAAAAGCAACGGTGCAACCGTTGCTGAGCATTTGCACAACACCGCCACGATCTGCCACGGCTGGGCCGTGGTTTCACCTGCCACAGCAACAAGCGCAGAAAGGCAACGCTGCAAGCGCTGTTGGGCGAGAAGGCGCCGCCGTGAATTGAGGGAGAATATATCAGCCGCGACAAAAAATGCCGTTGCTTCTCGCCGTGATTTGTGATATGTTTGCCCCGCTTTGCCGGCGATCGGCGCTGTCACCGCAAGCAGCCGCGGTACCGCCGCCGGCCGGGATGCTGTCTGGCGGGCAGCGTCCGCCCTGCGCTCCGCGCCAAGCCTCAGCCTCCCCTCCCGCCATGTGCTGTCACAAGACCAGCCATTGCCTCACCTTCAGGTAAGGAGAACGTGCCATGACGACCACTTCCCGCTTGCCCAACTACATCAACGGCGCCTGGTGTGCCGCGAGCGCGACAGAATATCTCGAGGTGCGCAATCCGGCGACCGCGGAGCTGCTGGGCCTGGTTCCGCTCTCTCCGGCCCGGGACGTCGACCAGGCGGCGCAGGCAGCGCAGGCAGCGCTGGCCGATTGGCGCAACACGCCGCCGACCGAGCGCATTCAGTATCTGTTCAAACTCAAAAATCTATTGGAGGAGAATCTCGAGGAAATCAGCCGCACCATTACCATGGAATGCGGCAAGACGCTGGAGGAGTCACGTGCCGAGATGCGTCGCACCATCGAAAACGTCGAAGTGGCCTGCGGCATTCCGATGATGATGCAGGGCCAGATTCTCGAAGACATCGCTGCGGGCATCGATGAGATGATGATTCGCCAGCCGGTGGGCGTGTGTGCCGCGATTGCGCCGTTCAATTTTCCCGCGATGATTTGCTTCTGGTTCATGCCCTATGCCCTGGCCTGCGGCAACACCTTTATCATGAAACCCTCGGAAAAAGTGCCGTTGACGCTGCAGCGGATTTTCGAACTGCTGCACCGCACCGGCCTGCCCCGCGGCGTGGTGAATCTGGTAAATGGCGCCAACACCGCGGTGGATGCCATCCTCGATCATCCCCTCATTCGCGCTGTCAGCTTCGTCGGCTCGACACCAGTGGCGCGCCACGTCTATGCCCGCGCGGCAGCCAACGGCAAGCGCGCGCAATGCCAGGGCGGCGCCAAGAACCCCGTGATCGTGCTGCCCGATGCCGATTTGGAGATGACGACGCGCATCACCGCCGACAGCGCTTTTGGGTGCGCCGGTCAGCGCTGCCTGGCCGCCTCGGTGGCGATTACAGTGGGCGCAGCGCGGCAGCCCTTTACCGAGGCCATGGCCGAGGTTGCGCGCACGCGGGTGGTGGGCTATGGTCTGGAAGAAGGCGTGCAAATGGGACCGGTGATTTCCGCGCAGAGCCGCGACCGCATTGCGGGCCTGGTGGCGAAGGGTGTGGCGCAAGGCGGCCGCCTGTTGGTTGACGGCCGGCAACCGCAGATTCCCAGGTATCAACACGGCAATTTCGTGCGGCCGACGATTCTGCACGACGTGCCGCCGGAGAGTGAAATTGCCCGCACCGAAATCTTCGGACCGGTGTTGAGCTTGATTCACGTTGACACAATTGATGAGGCCATTGCCCTGGTGAATGCCGGCGCGCATGGCAACATGGCCTGCCTGTTTACCAACAGCGGCGCGGCGGCTCGCAAGTTTCGCCACGAGGCGCAGGTCGGCAACCTCGGCATCAATTTGGGCGTGGCCGCGCCCATGGCCTTTTTCCCTTTCAGTGGATGGAAGGAGAGCTTCTTCGGCGATCTGCATGCCCAGGGCCGGCATGGCGTGGAATTTTTCACGCAAACAAAAGTCGTGGTCGAGCGCTGGCCCAGGGAATGGTCGCGCAAATTCTGACCTCACCGCGCGCGCGGTTTGGCGGTGGCGCAAGCCGCGCGCGTAATCTCGCCCGCATTGCAGGACGGCTCCGGCGTGGAGTCCTCCGCTGGTCGTGAAATCACAGCCTGCCTGACTGATCCCCTCCCCACCCTGCGCGTGCCGGCAAGCTGCTGGTCGCCAGCGCGGTTTTGCCTCTGTTTCGATTAAGAAAAAGACATTTCCAGCGGCAGCGTCAGCAGGGTTTCTGCATTGAAGGTACAGGATTCGACAACGCATCAGCAGACCACTTTCCAACGCTTTTCTCCGTAATCTTCCCCGCGGTCTACGCATCGGGACGCTTCATCCGAAGGAGTCGGATTCATGAGAACTTGCATCGCCGTACTGTTCTTGTTTCTTGCCACCACGGCCCAGGGCCAGGGCTACATCGTCGAGCCGGTTACGCAGCCGGACTTCATTTGTGAAGTGTACAACCTGGGATCCAAGGATCCTGCCAAGAGTCGCCTGAGTGCATGCCTGAGCCTCTTCCACTCGAATTTGCAGTTTGTTCCCGTTGCCGGCGGCTACGAGGCCAATTTCCGCATTGCCGTTCGTTTGACCAATGGCGCCGGCGAACTGGCGGCCAGCCGGGAAATCTCCGAGCGCCTGCATTTTGATACGCTTGCCGAAACGCGCGCCGCGGAGAAATACAGTTTCTACTACTTCGAGCTGGAGGCTGCACCGGGCGAATACCAGGTCGTTTGCGCTGTTACGGATTCGGCGCGCGGCACCACGGCCACCCGCACCCTCACCAAGAAGCTGCGAAATTTTTCCAGCCAGGCTTCGGCGCTGGAAATCAGCGACATCCTCGTGGCCGATCAGGTGATGCGGGACGGCGCGAACGGTCTGATCATCCAGCCCGGCCTCTATCAGAACACCGCCTCGCCCAGCCGCGAAGTGTTTCTCCATTTTGAGATCTTCCATCATGACACGACGCAGCCGTTGATCTTGCGCCAGACGATTTTGAATCGCCGGAAGGAAAAAATTATCGATCAGCAACGGCCGTGGCCGGGCCGGCAGCCGCGCGTGCAGTTTGCGCTGCCGGTCTGGACCGACATGCTGCCCTATGGCGACTACGAGATCGTGCTGGAGGCACGCAGCGGAAAGATTCAAAAGACCGCCGCGACCACCCTGCGCGTGGTGTGGGATGGCATTCCGCAATCCGGCATCCATCTCGGCCAGGCAATTCAAACCGCGCTTTGCCTGGCGGAAGCAGAGGCGTACCAGTTGCTGGCAGCGGCCCTCACTTCCCCCGTCGCCGAACAACGCCGGGCGCTGGCAGCCTTCTGGGAAGCTCGCGATCCCTCACCTGGAACCGAGGTCAACGAGGAGATGAATGCCTTCTATCAGCGCGTCGCCCTCGCCAATGAAAAATTCGGCGGCAGCCGGGAGGGCTGGCAAACCGATCGCGGCCAAACCCTGCTGAAATTCGGCACGCCTGACAAAATCGTCCTGCACCCGCGCTCGATCGCCAGCCGGCCGTATCAAGTGTGGCACTATTACCGCTTGCATCGCTCTTTTAAGTTTGTTGATGAGGAAGGCGTTGGCGATTTTGAGCTGGCAGGCAGCTCCGAGGATTGATGTCGTGGCAGGCTTTTCGGCAACGCCCCCCAAAGCGCTCAGCGACCGGATTCCCAGGATCGACACGATTCTTGTTTTGCCCGGAGTCCGGTCGCTGCAGCCTTTCAGGTTTGGGCAGCCTGACTTCCTGGGCAGGCGATCAGGCAGGAGGCCGCTGCCCCCGACGAGGCGCTGAACAAGCGGCGAGTTGGTACCTGCACAACTCCAACTTGCCAGCCGTTGGTATTCCTCCCCCTGCCTTTTTCGGCGACCCCTCGTGGCTCACCCTTTCGCCCTGCCGGTTTTGGCGCTCTCGCTGCGGCGCACCAGGGCGCGGCATTTCTCGATCAACTCCAGACACATTTCGTACCGCACGAACGGCGTGATGAGATAGATGCCGTTGAAATAGTCCAGCACGCTTTCCAGCACTTCCGCGGCAATGGTCACGCCTTCGCGCCGGGCCCGTTCGCCTTCGAAGCGAAACAGCCGCTTGCGGATTTTTTCCGGCACGCGAATGCCGGGGACTTCATTGTGCAGGAAATCGGCATTGCGGCCGCTGACCAGCGGCATGATGCCGATGAACACCGGAATATCCAAATCGCGGGTGGCGGCGTGAAGCTCCCTGGCCATGCGCCAGTCGAAGATCGGCTGGGTCATGACGAAATCCGCGCCCGCCTGGATTTTCTTGTGCAGCCGGCGCACTTGCGTGTCGAGGCGGTCGACATTGGGATTGAAGGCCACGCCCACGACGAAGCGCGTGCCCTGTTTCATTGCCCGGCCGGAGAAGGCAATGCCCTGATTCATGCGCTTGATCATCTCCACCAGGCCGAAAGAGTTGAGATCGAACACCGAGGTGGCGCCGGGTTGATCGCCGAATTTGGCGGGATCGCCGGTCAGAGCCAGCACGGTGTGCAGACCGAGCGCATGCAACCCCATCAACTCCGACTGCAGCCCAACGAGGTTGCGATCGCGGCAGGCGAGATGAATGATGAGCGGCAGGTCGACCTTCTGTTTGATGAGGGCGCCGAGCGCAAGGTTGCTCATGCGCGTGATGCCGAGCGAACTGTCGGCCATGGTGAGCGCGTCGATGCCGGCGCGCTTGAGTTCACGCGCGCCCCGCAGAATGGGCTCGAAATCCAAATCGCGCGGCGGGTCCAGCTCAACGATGATGGCCGGCCGGGTCTTGACTTTGATCAGAAAATCGGGTGTGACGATTTCCTGCAGATTGGGCGGCGGCGCCGGACGGACGGAAATGATCTTGTCCTTCACCGGCGGCAGGCCGCGCAGGCTCCCGGCAATCGCTTGAATGTGTTCCGGCGTGGTGCCGCAGCAGCCGCCGATCAGGCGCACGCCCTGCTGCCGCAGCTTGAGCGCGGCTTCGCCGAAATATTCGGGCGTGGAGAGATAAATGTAGCGGCCATCGACGTAAGCGGGCAGGCCGGCATTGGGAAACGCCGACAGCAGCAGGCCTTCCTCCAGCGGCACCTCCCGCAATGCTTTCAGAATGCCGGCCGGGCCTTTGGCGCAGTTGATGCCGACCACGGCCGCGCCCAGGGCGCGCAGCCGTTTGAAAATTGCGGTGAGATGCTGGCCGTCGCTGGTGTAGCCCTCTTCATCCGCCACCACCTGTGCAATCACCGGAATGGCGCTCAGGCGACGGGCCTCTTCCACCGCAATTTCGAGTTCCGAAACCACCGTGAATGTTTCGAAGATCAAGGCATCGGGCTGGCCTTCCACCAGTGCCGCAATCTGCTCGGCAAACAGGCTGCGAATTTCGGCGGTTTCCATTTCCTCGCTGGCGCGGTCGCGCACCGGCCCGAGGGAAGCCAGCACATAAGCCTGCTCGCCGGCGGCCGAGCGGGCCAGGCGCACGGCAGCGAGATTGATTTCGCGTACGCTCTGCTCCAGGCCGTAGCGCGCCAGACGTTTGCGATTGGCGGTGAAGCTGTTGGTCTCCAACGCTTGCGCGCCGGCCTGCACGTAGGCACGGTGAATGCCCAGAATCAGTTCGGGCTGGGTGAGATTGAGCTGGTCAAAGCTCTGCGAGAGCGCGACGCCCTGGCTGTAGATCATGGTTCCCATCGCGCCGTCTGCGATGAGGAGGTTCTGCTGCAAATGCTGCAGGAGGGGAATGCGCATGCTGGAATCTTCCCAATGTCTGAGGTTGGTGCGGCCGGCGGGAGCCGGCGCTGTCATTCACAATTGATCAGAGATGGCGGCGGGCGTGATCTGATTGACGAAGCCGGGCTGGTTGCGCGCCTGCCCCCACCACTGCTGCCACGCCGAGATGACGCGCTCGTTGGCCACCACCATGTCGTGGTTGAGAGCGGGGTAATGGATCGTGCCCAGATCTTGCCGCACGAGTTGCGACAAGGTCTGCACCAGGCGGCTTTGCGCTTCTGCGGTCGGTTCCTGGTTGAGAATGTCGATGAGGGTGGCAACCATGTTGGTGTGCCTGCCGGCGACGATGTAATCCAGCATAAGCTGCACTTCGTGGAGGGTGAGATCGTATTGGCGCCAATGCCGCAACCATTCCGCGAACAACGGCAGGCTGGCGGGATCATGAAGCTCGCGCATCACTTCGATCAAGACGCGCAGGTGTTCGCCGGTGCGCGGCTCGCCCGCCATCTCGCGCGTGATTTGCGCCGCCAGGCTGTCGTTCATTTTCACCAGCGCCAGCAGGCCTTCGCGCTGCAGTAGCAGATCCGAGCCTGCCTTTTGCCGCAGCAGCGCGGCCAGCGCTTTGGTGGCAAGCGGCTGAGATGATTCACTCAACACGCCGGCAGCCGCGCTGCGCAAATAAGGCTCGCGTTTGTCGTCGCCGAGCAGGCGCACCAGGAACTGAATGCCCTCTGCCGAGCCAATCATACCCAATGCCCGCACGGCTTGCGGATGGTCTTCATCGTTGATCAGTCGAATGAGCGCCTGATTGGCGCGGCTGTCCCGCAACTCCGCCAAGCCGCGGCACGCCGCATCCTTGACCTTGGGATCGCGCACCTGCAAGAGCTCGAGCAGCACCGCCAGCGCCTGCGGATGCCGGCTGCGGCCGATGGCCAGAATCAAAGGCTCATATGTCTGCGCGGCCGGCCGCCGTACACGGTCGGCAAGTTCGGCGAACTCCACCACACCGGCAAACGAAGGCTCGATGAGTACGTATTGCGGCGCGACGATGGTTTGCGGGACAAAAGCAGAGGAGGTGACCTGGCCGGAATGGGCGCTGGTTACGCTGCGATAACTCGCAGCCAGCGAGAAGATGGCAAAATGCTGGCGGTAATCGAAACGCAACTCCAGCGTGTGATGGCTGAGCGGCGGGATGGAGAATCCCTCCGGCAACTGGATATCCTGCGCGTCGGCGTTCTCCCGCGGGCGCAACGCCGCTGCCACGGAATCCAGCCTGGCTTCAACCTCCAACTTCTCCTTTTTGTCATCCAGTGCGACATCGGCAAGCGCGGTTAGACGCAGGCTCTCCACCTGTACCGTTTCGCGAAAGCGCTGATTTCCGAGTTTCCACACCACGGCATAATGATTGGCCGACGGCTGCTGCTGCGCGAGCAATTCCCAATAAAAGGCCGGATTCTGCCAGGTCGCCAGGGTCAGATAGTTGAAAGCAATTCCCGCCCACAGCCCGAACAGCAAGAGCAAGGCGCAGAGAATGCGGTACCGGCGGCGGTAAAGATAGACCGGACGCGTGCGGCGATAGGTTCGCACACGGGCCAGGATGCGATACAACAGAAAGTATCCAATCGCGCTGGCGCCCAGCCAAAACAGGATCAGTTTGGCCCAGTCCATCGTGCGAGAATGGCTCGCCTGCAGCACGTACGCGACAATTGCCAAACCCGCCAGCAATGCCACGTTGGAGATGTAGTACAGATTCCTGCCCATCGAGCGGCTTCAGATTAGGTCAACAAGAGAGTAGCGGTGAGCGCTGCACAATCGCGATCACAGTGCGCGGCTGCGGCTCTCGGCAGATGTGCGTCCGGCTGTTCGCGCTCGCATGCCGGGGCAAGATAGAAAATAATCAGTCCGAATTCAAGAGGGCGCTTGCGGCGTGTGGGTTGCCACGCGATAAAGCAGACCAGCCCGCAGGATCAAGAGCTGGCCCAGAAGATAGGTCGACCAAATGAGCTGACCGGCGAAAACGGGGCGCTCGCGCAACAGGAAATATCCGAGCAGCGCATCGGAAATCAGGAACAAAACACCACCGAGCGCCACTCCGGATCCGTGCCTCCCCCACGCCAGGGCCACCCAAAACGAACCCACCACCATCGCAGCCAGCACGAAGCTGTAGGCCAGGGAAGCCGAGATGACCAAGAGCGGCGCCTCTGCCGGTATGACGCGCGACCAAATCCCGATCGCCAGCAGCGGCACCGCGGCAAGCGTGAAACCCAGCACCCGGCTGCTGCTGCGGTGCAGGCGCGGGCGGCTGAGCAAAACAAACGCAGCAAGATAGCACACATGCGCCGCTGCGAACGGCGGAATGGAAAGCAGCGTGGGCGGCTGGATGAGTGCAGAGAAGTCGATCAAGCCGGCGTTGATGCAGTCACCCACAAACGAGAACAGCACGCCGCTGACCAGCAAACCGGCGACCCGTTGCGATTGTGGCCGCACGAGCTGCGGGCCAACTGCGGCAGCCTGCCTGATTTCATGCCTGATGACGAAGCCCAATGCGATCAGCCAGAGCATTTGCAGAAGATGAAACAGCCGGTGGATGATCTCCACAGGTGGTGGCAGAAAGGGCGCGAGCAACTCACCGATTGCAAGCAGCATCAGGATCAGCAGCGTCAGGCGAGAGCTGCAGCTCAGGTCAGATCGCGGAACGGAGGGCAACGGCGTGGCATTCATGGTTTGTCTTCTCTTTGTCGGCATGCGGAGGACGGCTCCGCAACAGGAATCGGTGCAAAGTATCGCTTGAGGTTTAACCGCGCTTGCATTATGTTCACGCCTCGCACTGACGCGCAGTGCGCAGACAATCAACGGATTTTCTCATTCCGCCTTTTTTCGAAGCCAATGCATTCTGCCGATTCCCCGCTGGTTCAATTGACGCCCGCCCGGGCGGCCGCGCCTGCCGAGGAAGCCCGCAACTGGGCGCTGTGCTCCGGCTGCACGCAATGCTGCGAGTACATTAGTCTCGAAATCGACTCACCCACCACACTCAAGGACGTGGACCATATTGTTTGGTACCTCATTCACCAAAATGTCTGGGTTTGGGTGGATGACGACAACAAGTGGTATGTCCAATTCAACACGCCCTGCGAAAAACTGCAGCCGGACGGCCGCTGCGGCTGGTATCAAGACCGCCCCAAGATCTGCCAGGATTACAAGCAGTCCGAGTGCCCGCGTTACTCGCCGGCCGCAGCCGAGAAATTTCTTTTCAAGGGCGCGGACGATTTCCTGGACTGGTTGGCGCACCATCGCAGCCGGGCCAAGCGCGAGTTGCGCCGGCGCTATCTCGCCAAACGTGCACAACGCTGGCGCAGAACGAATGACAAAACCACCCGTTCATCCCATTCAACCGATTTCACCACGCAAGAAAGGAGCAGGTGATGCCTCCCGAACCACGCAAGCGCGATCCGCAGGCGCCGGCCAGTTTGTTGCTCGAAGTGCGCACCAGCGACGGCCGCGTTTGGGGCGTGCTGACGGCCACGGCCAAGCATTTCTCCTCCGGATCGATCGGTTTTTACGCCAACGGCAAAGTGGAGAATCCGGACTCGCACGAACGCTATCAAGTTGGCGCCAGTCTCACGCTCATCGGCAGCAAGCCGGAGGATAAATAGCTCGTGAGCGCCTGACCATCCTGCCGCTCGTGGCTTTTCTTCATTGCCGGATGAACAACAGCGCGGCTCTGCGCTGCTCAGCCCCGGCTGAGTCAAAGCTGGGAGTTGCGTGCAGCGCCACCAGCTCTCACCGGCGTTTTGCCGGAAATCAATCGCGCTGTGTCTGTTCCAGCAGCGGAATCAAATCCAGACAGGTTTCGAGCATCAGGTCCGGCCGGAGCGCGGCGTGCCCGGCCTGTGCTCTCGTGGTCACGCCGGTGAGTACCAGGACGGTGAAGATGCCGTTTCTGGGTCCGGCGGCAATGTCGGTTTCGAGGCGATCGCCGACCATTGCCAGTTCAGCGGCTGAAATCTCAAAGCGCTGCTGAATGCTGCGGTAAAGATGGGGCTCCGGCTTGCCGATGATGATTGGTGAAACGCTGGTGGCCGCCGTGAGGGCTGCCGCAAGCGCGCCGCAATCAGGTTGCAGGTCGTGGCCAGGCAGCGGGCAGTTCAGGTCGGGATGCGTGGCAATGAACGTCACGCCCCGGCGCAGATGGCGGCAGGCGCTGTCGAATTTTTCCCACGTAAAGGTCTTGTCGAAGCCCAGCACCACGAACTCAGGCGCGGCTGCCTGCGTTTCGAAACCGGCCTCCTGGAATTGCCGATGCAGACTTGGAGTGCCGAGCAAAAAAATCGGCTGCGGCCCTCCCCGCTCCATCAGGTACTCGATGGTGGCGCGGCCGGAGGTGTAGATGTCTTCCAGAGTCGTTTCAATCCCCATCCCCTTGAGCTTCATCCAATAGTCACGCGGGCTGGCAGCGGAATTGTTGGTCACGAACACGCAGGAAATGCCAAGCTCACGCAGACTCCTGAGGAAGCGAATCGTGAAGGGGAAAAGTTCATTGCCCAAATACAAAGTGCCGTCCAAGTCCAGCGCCAGCACCCGAATCTGAGCCAGGCGCGCCATGGTTTTCTGCGAGAGAGCCTCGATCATTTGCCAGTCTGTTAGAGCGGTGGAAATGCGCCAACCATAGCCAATTCCAAATTCAAAAGCAAGCGCGCTGGAAAAAACCCGGCCAGACCTCGCGTTTCGTGGCGCCTGCCGCATTCATTGTCACCTCACTGCGAAGGAGAGAAACCATATGCTGCTGGAGCTATCAACCTATCGCCTCGAACTCAAGCATACTTGGACCATCGCGCGCGGATCGGCCGATTTCAAAGAGTATAATTTCGTGAAATTGACGGCGGAGGGCATCGTCGGCCGCGGAGAGGCCGCCCACAACCTTCGCTACGGTGAATCACTGCAAAGCATCCGCGAATTTTTGCTTGAAGCGGCAAGTTTACTTGATCGTGCAAATCCTTATGAATTTTATGAGTTGGGCAAGAGAATCCTGGCCCTGAGCGAGGGACAAAACGCCGCTAAAGCATCACTTGACATGGCGCTGCTCGATTGGGTTGCTCAGAGACTTCAGGTTCCACTTTATGCGCTGTGGGGGCTGAATCCTGCCCATACCCCAATAACCAGCTATTCCATCGGCATTGACAGCCCGCAGGCCGTTTACGAGAAGGTGCGAGAAGCGGACGCCTATCCGATTCTCAAAATCAAACTGGGCGGTGAACAGGATGAGGAAATCATGCGCGCCGTTCGGGAAGCGACTGATCGCCCTGTGCGCGTCGATGCGAATGAAGGCTGGCAGGATCGGCAACTCGCGCTCGAAAAAATGCAGTGGCTGGCAGGTCTGAATGTCGAATTCGTTGAACAACCCATGCCGGCAGGCCGCCTTGCTGAAGTGGCGTGGTTGCGTGACCGCTCTCCCCTGCCGCTGGTCGCGGACGAGGACGTGAAGACGGTGAATGACATCCCGGCGCTGGCGCGTGCCTATCATGGCATCAATATCAAGATCATGAAATCCGGAGGATTGCAGGAGGCGCTGCGCATGATTCATGTGGCGCGCGCCCTGGGCTTGAAAATCATGCTGGGCTGCATGATCGAAAGCTCACTCGGCATCACCGCCGCAGCACACCTTTCGCCGCTGGTGGATTGGGCGGATTTGGACGGAAATCTTCTGATCAAGAATGATCCTTATCGCGGCGCCAAAGTAGAGGGTGGCCGCCTGCTTCTGCCACGTGCGCCGGGTCTGGGAGTGGAGAGAATTCAAAGCGCGAAGATCGGGTAATTCCATTTGCGCAGCGCCGTGGTCAACGCGATGATCGGCAGGCCGACGATTGCGGTCCAGTCTTCGCAATCCAGACGGTCGAACAGCAGCAAACCCGGGCCTTCGGTCTTGACGGAGCCGGCGCAATCGACGGGGTTGTCCAGCGCGATGTAGGCACGCAACTCCTCGTCGCTGAGATCGGCGCGCAACCGGCCGCTGCCCTGGATGAGAAATTCCTGGGAGAGATTGGCTGCGGTGTGATGGAGATAAAGGCCCATGTAAAACTCGTGCGTTCTGCCGCGCAGGCGCTGCAGCTCGCGCCAGGCGCGTTCCGGGGTTCCAGCCTTGGTCAGCACGCGACCATCGCACCACACAACTTGATCGGATCCGATGAGAATCGCATCAGGGTAATCGCCGGCAACGCTCAGGGCCTTGCCGCGCGCCAGCACCAGCGCCAGCTCACCCGGCTCGCCGTTGTGCACGTGATTTTCTTCGAAGCGGGGCGCGACGGCGCGAAAGCGGAAACCCATTTTGGCCATCAGTTCCCGGCGATATGGTGAAGTGGAAACGAGAATGAGTTCGGGTGGCATGCCTTGAGTCATTTCTATTTCTGAATGATGGGGGCGAACGGCTCCAGCGCCCGCAAGGCTCTATCGAGACGGGGAGAGTTTCTTCTGGCAAGATCATTGACCTGCCACTTCGTGGTAACAAATTGCGACAACCTCCCGAAATAGTTTTTGCCGACTTTGCTGGTGGAGAGAGGAGCAGGAACAAGGTCCTCACGAAAGTCAGGCCGCCGTGACTTTCTTGCCAGATTGACCAATACCGCTTTCGGATCCTCGCAGTCATCCGGCTGAGCGGGGATCTTGGCGGCTGGAACACCGAGAAATGTCGCCAGCCGTTGACGGTCAGCCAATAACCAAGCCTCCACTTCACGAACAGCTACACGCACCAAGAGATTCCGACTTCGACTTTCTGGCAACAGTTGCCTTATCAATGCTGGCGAACATTCTTCATTGTCCAAATCTGTCAAAACTACAAAGGGTTTATAGCGGGCCGCTGAATTGAATCTCTTCAAATTCTTGCGCAGGTCATCTTTGCCCCGTTTACCGTAGCACACGCCGGCTGCGAAAGGCTTCACCGATTGTCTTAGCAGTTGTCGCAGCACCTGTTCATCCAAACTGCCCTCGACGGCCAAACTTACGGGAATCTGGGTCATAATTCAAATGAATCCAGTTTAGCGATTATTCCAGGCTCGGTATGCGGTAACACCGCCTCAGCAACCGTCATTCCCGTATCGAGTAAGGCGCGAATCTCTTCAACGCCGGTCGCCGGCAGGGCCTTGGCACCTTCAACGTCCGGAATTAGCATGATAACTTCCTCCCCGCCGATTCCGGCATCCGAAAGCAGTTCGACGCTGTGCGTGCTGATCAAAACCTGCCGTTTGCGGACTCTTTGCATGCGATGTATCAGCCCGGTCAGCCGGCGCACGACGGCAGTATGCAACAATAGTTCCGGTTCTTCCAGCAACAGCGGACCGTCGCCTTCCTGCAGCGACCACAGCAGTCCGAGTAGTCGCAATGTTCCGTCGGAAAACTGCTGTTCATTTTGCTTCCCGGCATTGGGCCGCCAGTGGGAGTAGGTGCCGATCAGGTGAGGCACACCGCGCGCATCCTTTTCCAGTTTCAATGTCTCCAATTGCGGGACCGCAGTGGTGAGCGCATCGCGGATTCTTCGCAAGCGAGCATTGCGTGTCTTCTCCGGGGTGGTAGCGACTCGTTCCAAGAAATGGCGGCCATAGGCGTCGAGAGTGCCGCCATTTTCGATCGAATTCAGGGGGCTGCGAATGATTTGCGGCACCAAGTGCAGATAGGCGATACTCTCGAAAAACTGGGCTATCTCGCGAAATGGCTTGCTTTCGCTGATCTGTTCCAACGCCGTTTGCGAGAGACGCAAGGGATCACCGCTATCCTTCTCATCCGGCCGACTCAAGATCAACTTTCCACCCCGATGGACGATTTCTCTGGTCAGGCGGGGGTTGCGGTTATTGTCCTGCGTAAGAGCAATCTCGTAGCGCCAGTGTTTCCGGGAACCCTCAGTCAATTCGACAGCGATTCTGATTTCCGGATACTTGCGCGCAGCCAGGCACCGGATTCTGGATACGCCGCCGCGAAGGTCGTCACACGCCTTTTTGAAGCCACCGGCAATCACGAGGTCGCGCAAAAAACGAAAGGCATCCAGGAAATTCGATTTGCCCGAGGCATTTGGCCCCACCAAGAAAACACGTTCCGGCAAATCGACCGCCACCGTGCGAAAATTCTTCCAATTTGCCAGTTCAATACGGCTGACTCTCATAAGCCGTCTGCTTCCGCATCGTTGATTTGCTGCAATACTCCTTCAAACACCGCATAGGCCTCCTTTCCCCACAAACAAAAAATCACTTGCTGCAAGCCGGTCTCGCCCTGCAAATACTCCCGCGTGGTTGACAGCATCACCAGCGCGCAACGCTCGAGCGGATAGCCGAAGATGCCGGTCGATATTGCCGGAAAGGCGAGGCTCCGGAGGCGGTGTTGGTCCGCGAGCGCAAGCGCATGGCGCGTGGCCTCGCGCAATTTGCGATCTTCGTCCCCCTCTCCCATGCGCGGTCCCACTGCATGAATGACGTGCCTGGCCGGCAGATTGCCGCCGGTGGTTATGACGGCAGTGCCCACCGGCGTGCCGCCAATCCGGTCACATTCCTGCTGAATGCGCGGTCCGCCTTTACGACGAATTGCGCCGGCCACGCCACCACCGAGCTGCAAGGCGGAATTGGCGGCATTGACGATGGCGTCAACCTGCATCTCGGTGAGGTCGCCTTCGCGCAATTGCAACACAGTGTGGTTGATCAGAATTTCCATCATTGAAAATCCATCAGCATGCTGTCAAACAAATAGCGCAGACTGCCCCACTGCGAGTAGTACATGAAGAAGGACAGCGCAATGGCCACCGCGATGGAGAGCAGACGCTGCACCTTGAATTGCGCCTCGACATTGAAGAAGCTCATGACAGCCAGCGTGAGGCCGCCCAGAAAAATGACGCCCGGGAAGAAATCGCTCAGAAAGATCAAACCGAACAGCAGGCCGAACAACAATCCGCCCATCAACTCGCCGATCAGGCGCCGCAGGCCGGGCCAGACATTCATGTTCTTGCTCAGGCTGCCGATCCAAATGCCGAGCAAAATGATCAACAGGAACAGGGAAAGATTGAATCCGGGGTCGAAGTTCCGGGTGCGCAGCCAATCGACCAGCTTGTCCAACATGAAACCAGTCCTTGAAAAAGTAAGTTGCGGTGCAAGAGTTGCAAGTGCCGTGTTTCAGTATCCCAGGGCCGCGCCGTCGCTGGCGCGCGGATCAGCCGCGCCCAGGCGCAGGCCGGTCACCGGATCCAGCAGAATCCCCATCGCGCTGCCCTGGCTGCGCGAGGATTTCGAGATGAGAATCCGATGGCCGTAGCTCTCCAACAGCCGCTGCGTGTCTTTTGAGAGGCCGTATTCCTCGACGCGCAGCACGTTGGGCAGCCATTGATGATGCACACGCGGCGCCGCGATGGCCTCGCTGATGTCCATCTCGAAATCGATGACGTTGGTGATCACCTGCAACACCGTGTTGATGATGGTGCGTCCGCCCGGCGAGCCGATCAGAAGAAAAGGTTTGCCGTTGCGCGCGACGATGGTGGGCGTCATTGAAGAGAGCATGCGCTTGCCCGGCGCAATCACATTCGGCGGCGTGCCGATGAGGCCGGTGCTGTCCGTGCGGCCGGGCTGCGGGTTGAAATCGCCCATCTCGTTGTTCAGCAGAAAACCCGTGCCCTCGGCCACGATTTTTGAGCCATAGCTGTCTTCCAGCGTGTAGGTGACCACCACGGCATTGCCCGCCGCATCGATGACGGAATAATGCGTGGTTTCCGCGGATTCGTAGGCCTCATTGAATTTCTCCGGATCACTGCGCGAGGCCTGGGTCAGGTTGATTTGCGCCCGCAGGGCGGCGGCGTATTCCTTCGAAATCAGTTTTGCCACCGGCAGATTGGGATTGAAATCAGGATCGCCGAGATGGCGGGCGCGGTCGGCATAGGCGCGGCGCATCGCTTCGGCGAGCAGATGGATATGCTGCGCCGAGCCAAAGCCCGCGGCACGCAAGTCGAACCCTTCGAGGATATTCAACATCTCGACCAGCGCGGTCCCGCCCGAGCTGGGCGGACACATGGAGTAGACCTCATAGCCGCGATAGGTGCCGTGAACTGGCGCGCGCTCCCTGGCCTCGTAATCGGCCAGGTCCTGCGCGGTGATCAGGCCACCATGCTGGCGCATGGCCGCCACTATCAAGCGGGCAGTTTCGCCATGATAGAATTCGGCGCGGCCGCGCGCTTGAATGCGGCGCAGCGTTCTGGCCAGATCGGGTTGCTTCCAGATCTCGCCGGGCTGGTACACCTCCCTGCCGTTTTTCAAGAACACCCGCGCGCTCGCCGGATACTTGAGGAATTCCACCTTGAGATATTGAAAATCCTCGTGCAACCCCCAGCTCACCGGAAAGCCCTGCTCGGCCAGCTTGAGCGCGGGCGCCAGCAACTCCTTCATCGCTTTGCTGCCGAAGCGCTCATGCGCCAGAAAAAATCCTGCAACCGTCCCGGGCACGCCGATGGCGAGGTAGCCTTCGTGATTGATCGGCTCATCGTAAACGCCGGCCTCATTCAAGTACATTCTGGCGTGAGCCGCTGCCGGCGCCTTCTCGCGGAAATCAAAAGCGGTGACGCGGCCGTCGGCCGTGTGCACGATCATGAACCCGCCGCCGCCGAGGTTGCCGGCCGAGGGCAGCGTCACGGCGAGGGCAAAACCGGTCGCGATGGCCGCATCGACGGCGTTGCCGCCGCTCTGCAAAATCTGAACGCCGGCCTGGGAGGCGAGCAGGTGCGAGGACACCACCATGCCGTGTTTGGCTTTGACCGGCGGCTGCGAGGCGCCTGCCAGAAGCTGGACTGGCACGCCTGCAACCCAGACCGCAAGGACGAGTGTCTTGAGACGGGTGAGGGTCATCACGCTCGTATTCCCTTCGATTGAGTGGTTTAAACGCGCAGGTCAACACTGCAAGACGCGCTCAAATTAAATTTTTTTGCCCGGGTATGCAAGGTGATTTTTGATTGATTATCAGGAATTTCTCACTATATTCCACGGCATTGCCCGAAAAAATCGGCATTATCCACTACAGCGGAGATTTGTACAACGGGAGTTTTTCGCATGAGCACACATCACAAGAAAATGGCGATTCTGGTGGGCGGCGGCCCCGCACCCGGCATCAACAGTGTCATCGGTGCGGCGACGATTCGCGGGATCCTCAGCGGCGAGGAAGTCATCGGCATCATGGACGGCTTCAAATGGATCATGGAGGGGCAAATCGACAAGATCAAGGAACTGACCATCGAGCGCGTCAGCCGCATTCACTTTCGCGGCGGCTCGTACATCGGCATCTCGCGTGCCAATCCAACCAAGAATGCCAAGCATCTCGAGAATACGGTCACATCCCTGCTGCGCATGAATGTGGACCGGCTGATCACGATTGGCGGCGACGATACCGCCTTCTCCGCGATGAAACTGGAAGAGCTGGCCAACGGCCGCATTCACGTCGTGCATGTTCCCAAGACCATCGACAACGACCTGGATCTGCCGCTCGGCATCAATACTTTCGGCTTTCAAACCGCGCGCCATCTCGGCTGCGACATCGTGAAAAATTTGATGGTCGACGGCCGCACCACCTCACGCTGGTACTTCGTCGTCACCATGGGGCGCAAAGCCGGCCATCTGGCGCTGGGCATCGCCAAGGCCGCAGGCGCCACGCTCACCCTGATCCCGGAGGAGTTTCGCGATCAAAGGCTCAGGCTGTCCGTGCTCGTGGATATTCTGGTCGGCTCGATCATCAAGCGCTTGAGTTATGGCCGGCCGGACGGCGTCGCCATCATTGCCGAAGGCCTGGTGGAAATCCTCGATCCCCAGGATTTGCAGACGCTGGTCAACATCGAACGCGATGCGCATGACAACATCCGGCTGGCGGAGGTCAACTTTGGCGAGATTCTCAAATACGAAGTCCAGGCGCGGCTGAAACAGTTCGGCATCAAGACGACGATTGTGGCGAAGAACATCGGTTACGAGCTGCGCTGCGCCGACCCGATTCCCTTCGACATGGAATACACGCGCGACCTGGGCTATTGCGCCGCGCGCTACATTCTCGAAGGCGGCAACGCGGCGATGGTTTCGATTCAAAACGGCCGCTTCGTGCCGATTCCGTTCCATGAAATACTCGACCCCAAGACCGGACGGGCGCGCGTGCGCATGGTCGATATGAGTGCCGAATACTATCACATCGCCCGGCGCTACATGATCCGGCTCTCGCCCGAGGATTTCGAAGATCCGCACGAATTGGCCAAGTATGCCGCCACTGCCAACATCTCGCTCGACGAGTTCCGCCGGCAATTCCAATACCTGGTGGATCTGGAGCGAGCGAATGGCACCGAGTTGCCGCTGGCCATGGCGAAGCAAAAGAACGGCGAAGCGCTGGCCACTTCGATTACCGCAGAGTAGAGTTCCCTCCTGCTGCGCGCATTCTCGCCACCGCGGCGCCGATCACGGCGCGGCGGTGGCGTTTTCGTTTGCTGCGAGCCCCCTCATGCTGCCGGCTGCGCCTGCTCGCCGAGTCCCCCCATGATCCAGGCCCGAATCTGGGCATTCTCCTCCTCATTCAAACTGAGCTGCGCCGTGCGACACAAGTCCAGCGTGTTTTCCACCAGCTTTTCGCCCAACTGCACGGGGTCCTCCCGTTCCTGGCCGCCAAAGCGATAACCGGTATGACCAATGCCGATCAACACGAAGTTGACGTGCGATCTTGCCACCGGCGCGCCCTTTTCCACGCAGCGATCACGCACCGTTTTTGAAGTGCGCGTCATTTGATAGCCGTTTTCGTTGATCTCGCGCGCCAATTCGTGAAACAGCAGGGCATAGTGCTCGGGCATCAGATAGGGTGTTTCCGTCAAACGATGGACTTTGCGCGCCAGTTCGGCCAGCTCGGGATGGCGCTGCGCAAAATGATCCGGCGGGGCGGCCTCCTGGCCGGCGGCGGGCGGCGCGGCAAAAGCCGGTGCCGCCGGCAGTTGATGGCGGCCCGGGTCATAGACATAGCCGGGCGTCAGCGTCGACGTCTGCAAGCTGCCCAGATCAAGTTGCATGAGCAAGTCCTTGAACGTGCCGGCGCCCAGCCAGGTGCTGCCTGCCAATTGCTCGCCAAAACGTTGTTTCACCAGACTGGCCAGCGTGGCCCAAGCCACAGCCTTGTCCGAGCGGGACACATATTCGCGAATGGTTTGTGCCATTTGCGCCTTAACATCGGGAAGGGTTGCTGCCGGCGTGGATGGACCTGCCGCTTCCAGACCAACAGTCATCACCGGCGCAGGCACGGTCTTGACGACCACGCGCCAGGGGTCTTCATCGCTGATGGCGAGATCATCCCGTTGTGCGATCAGGGCCTGCGTCAGCCGGCGCAGCGAGTAAAAGCCGAGCCAGTGATTGCTCTCGCGGAATTCTTGAAATTCTTTGAAGACTTCCGGCAGCTCGCTGGCCTCCACGCCGCCGGGTACGGCCGCCATTTCCCGCAGGCGCGCCGCCATTTTCTTCAAAAGCTGGTTCAGCGTAGCATCGATCTCCTGCTCATCGATCGGCTCTGCCACTTCCTCGTCGGGATAGACGATTCCCAGGGCCTCGCGCACAAAGGTGTCGCGCTCGATCACAATGTCACAAGCCGCCCGGTAGGCCAGAGAAACCCAGCCCACTGCCAGCGCCACGCCATAGCGGCCATGCTTTCTGATGCGCAGCAACACCGGCGTGAAATCCGCGTCGCCGGAGAGCACGATGAACTCATGAAAGTAGGTGGCGTGATTGAGCGTGTCGAGAATGTCCATCACCATGTAAATGTCCGTGCTGGTTTTGCCGCGGCTGGTGAGCGGCGGGCAATCGATCACCTCGAAGGCGGAGCGCACGAAATCCGGCCGCACGTTGCTGAACGATTCCGGATTCAGATAGCAGCGTCGGGTCAAAATTCTGCGCTGCACGTTCTCGGGCAGGTAGGCGGTGGTGGGAAGCTGTTTCTCCAGCCAGGACAGCCACATTTCCGGATTCGTCGAGAAGCGGCGCGCGGCTTCCGCATCATGCTTTTCCAGGTTGATGCGAACGTTGTCAAAATCGACGAACAGCGCGGAGTAGATGACTGCCGGCGGCACAACGGGCGAAACGGTCTTGACGACGGACATGGTCTCCCCCTTTGCAATGAGTGGGTGACGGAATGGTTCGTTCCTGAATCGTACAGAACACTTGTTGCCCGCCTCGTTTGTGAGTGAAATCGCAAACCGCAAGCCCAAGCCGGCTCAGCCTGGCTCATGACCCAACAAGTGGTCAATGACCTGCGGTCGCCTACAATCTCTGGCCTGGGAATTGATTCCCAGGGAAGGAGGGCAAGAAATGAGGCAGAATTCAAGTCGTTGCTTGCTAGTACTTCCCGGCTTGGAGCTTTTGCGCGGTCTTTTCCACTTCCGACCACACCCGCAACAAATTGCCGGAGCAAATTTTTTCGATATCCTTTTCGGAATAGCCCAGGCGCAAGAGCGCAAAGATCAAGTTGGGATAATCGGCCACGCTTTTCATGCCGGTCGGCAGCGCCTCGCCGACGCCGTCGAAATCAGAGCCGAAGCCAACGTGATTGACCCCCACCAGCTTTACGACGTGATCGATGTTCGCCACCAGGTCGGCTATGGTGACTTCCGGGAACTGGTGTTCGGCGCGGTATTGCTGCAGGCGGCTGCGGCCCTCTGGGCTGGCAAGATCGATCTTGTGTTCCTCAATGAAACGCCACATGCCGGCGTCGGCAGCCTGATAGGCACCGTTGACAAAGGAGGAACCAAAGGCAATTTGAATCACGCCGCCGTTGCGTGCCAGCGCCCGGATCATGTCGTCATCCATGTTGCGCTCCCAGCCGGGCGTAAAATGGCGGCAGGAGGAGTGCGAAGCAATCACCGGCGCGCGCGTGAGCCGCAACACTTGATAAAACGTCGAATCCGTCACGTGCGAGATGTCGATCATGATGCCCAGCCGGTTCATCTCCGCCACGACCTCCCGGCCGAAGGGACTCAGGCCCTGCCATGGGCGGTTGGGATCATAGGAAGAATCGCAAATGTGATTGCTCTTCGCATGCGTGAGCGTGATGTAGCGAATGCCGCGCGACCAGAAGTGCCGCAGGTTCTCCAGCTTGCCCGCGATGGGCGCGCCATTCTCCATGCCCATCGGTAACGAGATCAGCCCCTGCTTGAAATGATCACGCACCTCGGCGACCGAGCGGGCAATCGCAAACTTGTCGGGCCAGCGTTGTTGGAAGCCTTCCACCATGTCGATCAGACTGTCCGCCAGCGCGGTGGCCAGCCCTTTCGGCTCATAGCCGGAGGGGACATAGATGGACATGAACGCGGCATTGAGGCCGCCTTCCCTGGCGCGCACGTAGTCGAAGTTTCCTCCTGCTGTGCGGCCGGAAATGTCCTCATACTTTTCGCGCAGACGGTACGGCACGTCGATATGTGTATCGACAATGATGTACTTTTGCGCCAGGCGCTGGGCTTTTTCCCGCAGTTTGGCCTCGTCCGCCGGCTGGGCGTGAACGAGAGAAAAACACAGGCACAGTCCAAGCAGCATACCGGTTCTCTTCATGGAAATCCCTTCCTGAATGTGGGTTTCTAACGCAAGGTAAGAACCCGAAATGTTGTGTTTCTGGACGCCGGCCTTGCGCGCTCACGGTCGCAAGGCCTGGTCAAAATCAGCAAGCAACTCTTCGGTCGATTCGATTCCAACAGAGACGCGAATCAGGCTGTCGGTGATTCCCAGCTTGAGCCGCTGCTCGGCGGTCAGGCCGGCGTGCGAGGTGGTGGCCGGCCGGGTGAGCAGCGTGTGAATGCTGCCCAAGCTCGGCGCCTTGATGGGAATCTGCGTCCGCGCGATGAAGCGTTTGGCGGCAGCCAGCCCCTCGTGCAGCTCAAAGCTCAGCATGCCGCTATAGCCGTTGAAGAATTCGCGTGCGAGCGCATGCTGAGGATGGCTTTCCAAACCGGGATAATTCACCCGCGCAACTTCACGATGCCGGCTCAGAAAGCGCGCAAGTTGCAGGGCGCTTTCATTATGCTGTTTCATGCGCACCGCCAGCGTGGCAATGCCGCGCTGCAGCAGGAAGCAGGCATGGGGATCCAGCGCGCCGCCGAAGTGATTTAGTTTGTGGCGAATGTTCTCCACCAAGCCGGCGCGGCCGATCACCGCACCCGCGACGATGTCTGAGTGGCCGTTGAGATATTTCGTGCCGCTGTGCAGCGAAAGATCAAAACCCCATTCCGCCGGCCGAAAGTTGTATGGACTGGCAAAGGTGTTGTCGATGATCGCGACCAGGCCGTGGGCATTCGCAAAAGTCACGGCGGCGCGCAAATCTGCGACTTGCAGCAGCGGATTCGACATGGCCTCCACATAGAGCACGCGGGTGGTGGGCCGCAGCTTCTGCGCCCAGCTCTCGGGAGCATTGCCGTCGATGAAGTCATACGCAATGCCGAGCGCCGGCAAATCCTTGGTGATGAAATCGTGCGTGCCGCCATACAGGTTGTTCTGCGCCAGCAGATGATCCCCATTCGCCAGCAGGGTGAGCAGGGTGGTGGAAATGGCGGCCATGCCGCTGGCCGCGACCAGCGCCGCTTCCGCGTTTTCCAGCGCCGCCAGCTTCTGCTGCACCGCGTGATGGTTGGGCGTGTTGTTCAAGCGGATGTAGCGCAGATCATGATAGCCGGCCTCCTCACCGTCATATTCGAACATCGCGGTTTGAAAAATCGGCATGCTCACCGCGCCTTCGATGCGTGGCGACGGCTCACCGGCATGCACCGCCTTGGTCTCGAGGTCCCGAAAAGCATGGGGCATATCCCTCTCCTTCTCCTTGCTGCCGAAAACGTTTGACAGTTACCCGCACCAACTGATCATCCACAGAGTCGGCCGTGGCATTCGCGTTTCACCGGCATCTGCCTTCACCTTGTCCGGCGGCGCCCGCCTGGCATCGCCATGCCGTGAGCTGGCCCGGCTCAACAGGCATCCGGGCAAACTTGTTCCGGTTTGGCTGGCGCCGGCCGTGCCGTTGTCTCAGGAACAATTGCGCCGCGCTGCGGGTTTGGCAATTGCGCCGGCTGCCGGCTCAACACAATGGCGACAACCGCCGCGACAATCATCAACGTCGCTGCCAGCGCGCGGGCGGTCAAAGGCTCACCGCCAATCGCCCAGCCCAAAATCACCGCAACGACGGGATTGACGAAGGCATAGGTCGAGGCGCGCGACGGCGTGGTCACCCGCAGCAGCCAGAGGTAGGCGGTAAAGCCGATCAAAGAACCAAAGACGATCAAATAGGCCAGCGCGAGAGCGGATTGCAGCGAAACTCGTTCGAAGCTGAGTTGCTGCCCCTCGCCCGCGAGCAAGCCCAGCAGCAGCAGCAGGAAGCCGCCGCAGAGCATCTGCATGCCGGTGGCCAGCAGCGGCGAGGCTTTGATGCGGCTGTGCGTGGAGTATAACGATCCCGCCGCCCAGGAAAGCGAGGCGAGCACCAGCACCACCATCCCCACCGGATCCACAGCGCCGCTGCCCATCAAACGCTCGGGGCCCACCAGCACGGCAATGCCGGCGATGCCGATGACAATGCCGAGCATGGTCCGGCCATCCGGCTGGCCGCGCTTCTGCCAGAGCCACAGCAACACGACAATCCAGAGCGGCACCATTGCCACCAGCACCGCCGTCAAACCGCTTGGCACATATTGCACCGCCCACACCACGCCGCCATTGCCAGTGAACAACAGCAAGGCGCCGCTGATCGCGGTGGTTTTCCACAGGAGCAATTCGGGTTTGGGTGTCCCTCGCATTCTTTCCCACAGATAAAGCGCGCCGCCGGCGGTGAGAAAGCGCGTGGCCGCCATGAGAAACGGCGGGAGCGTGGCGACGGCGAAACGCATGGCCAGGTAGGTCGATCCCCACAGCAAATAAACAGCAGCAAACGCCGTCCAAATTTTCCAACGGGCGGGTGAATGAGAGCCGGACATTCTCCTCCTTGCAGGCGATGGTGTTGCGCGGTCAGGGTTTGATTGTCGCAACCAAAAGGAACAAAGTCAAGCGCAGAATTGCCGCCCATTCGTTGCGCCCGTGCAGCTCCCCTGCCGGCAAACTTCGGCCTTGCTCGTCTGGCTGCCGCATGATATATTGCGCACCATTTGCAGCCGCACGGCGCAGGCGCCCTCACCCAGGCGCGGCGCGCGCCGCGAGCGGCGGCCAAAGCAATCTCTCACAAGCAACTAGCCTGATGAACTCTCCCTCTCCCGGATGTTTGACTGGCGTGCGCGTGCTCGATCTCTCGCGCGTGCTGGCCGGCCCGTTTTGCACGCAGTTGCTCGGCGACATGGGCGCGGAAATCATCAAAATCGAGCGGCCCGGCATTGGCGATGATACGCGGCAATGGGGCCCGCCCTGGTTTCACGGGGAATCGGCCTACTACCTGAGCTGCAATCGCAACAAGAAAAGCGTAACCATCAACCTCAAATCCCCGGCTGGTTGTGAGCTGATTCGCGAACTCGCCGCTCAAAGTGATATTCTGGTGGAGAATTTCAAAGCCGGTGAGCTGGCGCGCCGGGGTTTGGACTATGCCGCGCTGCGCACGCGCAATCCGGGCCTGATCTATTGCGCGATCACCGGCTATGGACAAACCGGTCCCTATGCCGCGCGGCCCGGCTATGATTTCATCATGCAGGCGCAAGGCGGGATCATGAGCATCACCGGCGACGCGGAGGGCGAACCGGTCAAAGTCGGCGTGGCGATCGCAGATGTGATGGCCGGCATGTATGCCGCCACCGCCATTCTCGCGGCGCTGCATCAGCGCGAGCAAAGCGGCGCAGGGCAATTCATCGACATTGCCTTGCTGGACAGCCAGGTGGCCTGGCTGATCAATGTGGCGATGAACTACCTCGTTTCCGGCCAGGCACCGCAGCGCTGCGGCAACGCCCATCCCAATCTCGCGCCCTATCAGACGTTTGCCACGGCTGACGGTCAGCTTGCGATCGGGGTGGGCAATGACGAGCAGTTTCGCCGGTTGTGCCGCTGCCTGGAGTTGCCCGCGCTCGCGGCAGAGCCGCGCTTTGCCACCAATGCGCTGCGCGTGCAGCACCGCGAGGATTTGATTGCCGCGCTGCAGCACCGGCTGCGGGAGAAATCCACCAGCGCGTGGATGAATGTGCTGCTGGCCGCGCGCATCCCGGCCTCGCCGATCAACACCATTCCCGAAATCTTGCAGGATGAGCACGTTCTCAGCCGCGCAATGGTGCAAAGCATTGCGCATCCCGCCGGCGGGGAGTTGCGGCTGCTCGGCCCAGTTGCAAAATTCTCCGCCACGCCCTCGGCCGTGCGCCTGCCGCCGCCCCTGCTCGGGCAACATACGGAAGAAGTCCTGCGCACGCTGCTGCAACTCGATGAGGCCGGCTTGCAATCGTTGCGCGCCGCCGAGGCGATTTGAAAACCTGCGCCCCGCCGGCGCTTCACCTGGAATCTGGCGAAACGTTCATGAACACCATGCATCGTGTCAAACATCTGCTGAAGAGTCTGCCCAAGACCTCCTTTCCCAAGAACAAGATTCGCGTGCTGCTGCTGGAAAACATTCATCCCGCTGCGCTGGCGCGCTTCGAGGCCGAATCCTATCAAATCGAATCCCTGCCAGGCGCGCTCGACGAGGAAACCCTGTGTCGCAAAATCGAATCGGTGCACCTGCTCGGCATTCGCTCGAAAACACAAGTGACCGCCGCGGTGTTGCAGCATGCGCGGCGCTTGTGGGCGATCGGTTGCTTTTGCATCGGCACCAACCAGGTGGATCTGGCGCAGGCACGGCGCCAGGGCGTGGCGGTTTTCAATGCGCCCTACAGCAACACGCGCAGCGTTGCGGAATTGGTGATTGGCGAGATCATCATGCTGTTGCGCCGCGTTTTCCCCAAGAATCAGGCGGCGCACAACCAGATTTGGGAGAAAAGCAGCGCCGGCTGCTTCGAAGTGCGCGGCAAGACCCTGGGCATCGTCGGCTATGGCCACATCGGCTCACAGGTCTCGATCCTGGCGGAGGCGCTGGGCATGGAGGTGATTTACTACGACATCGCGGAAAAGCTGCCGATCGGCAATGCCAAGCCGGTACCTTCCCTGGTTGATCTCCTGCACCGCGCCGAGGTGGTGACACTGCATGTGCCGGAGGATGAAACCACCATCAATATGATCAGCGCGGCGCAATTGCGGCTCATGAAGCCGGGCAGCTACCTGCTCAATCTCAGTCGCGGCCGCAATGTGAATCTCAGCGATCTGCGCCAGGCACTGGTCGAGGGCCATTTGGCGGGTGCGGCGATTGATGTCTTTCCGCACGAACCGCAATCCAACCAGGAGAAATTCGAAACGGTATTGCAGGGCCTGCCCAATGTCATTCTCACGCCGCACATCGGCGGCAGCACGCTGGAATCGCAGGAGGACATCGGCAGCAAGACCAGCGAAAAGCTCATTACCTACATGAACACCGGCGCCACCCTCGGCAGTGTAAACTTCCCCGAAGTGCAGTTGCCGGTGCAGGGCCGGCGCCATCGCGTGCTGCACATTCACAAGAACGTGCCGGGCGTCATGTCCACGTTCAGCCAGGAAATCGCCCGATTCGGCATCAATATTGAAGGCCAGATTCTCAAAACCGAAGAGGATATCGGTTACCTGGTCACCGATGTTGATCGCCTGGTGGACCGGCAAATTGTGGAGGATTTGAAAAAACTGGAGGTCACGATCAAGGTGAGAGTGTTGTACTAGCCAAGGCGCCACGTCGAATTTTATTGCATCGACACATAGCCCAAAACGGTGAAAGCTGGCCGTGAAGGCCAGCGCCCTGGGAAAGCCTCATCTTCCCTGGACGGCGTGGATGCAACGGTGTCGTTATCGGATCCTTGCAGGCGGGGATGACAGCAGCGATTTGACTCGACACCAACATACTGCAAGAGCCGCCGCAGCGTCGCGGCGTTCGCAGGGCGGGATGAACTGGACGCTCAGCTTCTGCGCAGTGCCTCGGACAGGGACAAGCTAAAGCAGCCTGTCAAATGCGAAATCCTCGAACGGTTCAACCCACCTGCTGTCCCCGGCTGTTTGTGAGTTTGATCGGCGCCGTGTAGGCCCTGCCATTGCGCTCGCGAAAACTCAATGTGTCCATCGGACAGACGGTCACGCAAATGCCGCAGCCGATGCACGAACTGGTGGTATTGTCCAACACCTGCTGTTTGAGCGCGTAGCTCATGACATCAATTCCCACCTGGCAATTACGCGAACACTCGTAACAACCGATGCACTTGTCATTGGCGACGATCTTGAATTTGCCGATTTTCAGTCTGGCGAACAGGGCGGATTGTATTTGCATGAGCTTGGCCAGCGGGCACCAGTAGCGGCACCAGATTTTGCCGCCGAGAAACGGATACAGCGTCACCGGCAAAATGCCGACCAGCCAGACATCCGCGTAAATGCGATAGAGGCCGATGCCCGCTTCCGCCGCGCCGGTGAGCGCGCTGTAAACGTCCTTCAGCAACATTAACGCCGTGACCACGGACGCAAAAATGAGCACCGCCAGGTTCATCCATTCCCACTTGATCGAAGTCCTGCCCTTGGGCGCAAGATGGCGCCAGCGGTCGCCGAATGTCTCCGCCAGGCCGCCGCAACCGCAGATCCACGAGCAATAGCGTTTGCCGTGGAACAGCACCAGGATCGGAATGATGACGAAGGTGAGCAGCACGCCCCACACCACCCACACCTGATGCGGGCTGTAGAAAAAAGTGTAGAAGAACAGCGGCCAGGCATAGATCAGGCCATAGCTGCGCCAGGCCTGTTCTGCGAAGACCGGATCACTCGCCAGCCTCTCCCCCACCCACTGATACTGCACCGCCATTTGAAACAGAAATTCCGGAATCAGAAAAAAGAAGATCCACTGGAAGCTGAGCAGGCTGACGTAGCGCCAGATTTGAAATTTGTCTTTGCGGTCGAGGCCCCAGCGCTGTAATGCCTGCAAGCCGAAGAAGGTCATCAGCGCCGTGTAAAGCACGGTATACCAGAATGACCACGGCCGGTCGAAAAAGGACAGAAACTGATAGCCCCAGTTGTGAAACGGCCAGAACTCTTCACCCTTGCCGACTTTGACGCCATAGACGGTGTACCACACGGAGAAAGACAAGCCCAGCCAGGCAAAACGATCGCCGCGCACGCCCAAAAAAATCAGACTGCCGAGACTGAGCGCCCACAGCACGCCGCCGAGCCAGCCCGGCAGCACGGGCAGGCTCACGCCCGGCACCGGCGCATGGCCGCTCAAGCCGGCGCCAAAAATCGCCAGGCCCAGGAAACCGGCCAGCGTGAGCAACGCCGCGCGCAGCAGGCTGCCTTCCCATTCGTTTTCCATTTTGAGGCCGAGTGACTTGAGAAATTCGCGCGGCACCTCGGCGCCGATGAGCACGAAGGCATGATCGTATGGAATCTTGCGGGTCTCCCGGCGGCCGTCATGAACGAGGGCGAGCGTGGCCTCGCGCTCGCCGAATTCGGTGACGTTGGAATGAAATATCGGCTCGATGCGCTGCGCAGCAATGGCTTGATTGAGCTGCCGCTCGTTGTCGCGAAACACCCGCTCGAACTCTCCCCGGCGATAGGAGAGATACACTTTGTTTTGCTCGCTGAGCGTGATCGCTGCCTCCACCGCGCTGTTGCCGCCGCCCACCACCAGAATATTCTCACCCTTGTACTTGCGCGGCGAATACAGGCGATGATAGACACGCTCGCGCTGCTCGCCCGGCACGTTCAGCTTGCGGGGATTGCCGCGCTGGCCGGTGGCGAGCACCACCCGCTTGCTGCGATAAACCGCTTTGGGGGTCGTCACCTCAAAAATGCCGTTCTTCCTGGTGAGGGCGGTGACACCTTCGCCCGTGTGAACCTGCAGATGGTTCTCGGCGATGATCTGGTGCCAGCGCCGGATCAAGTCTTCCTTGGTGGCGCCATCGAGCCAGAGCTTGCCCTTGGCTGGTTGGCTGTCCGGTTCGGCATAGACATACTTGCCCTCCGGAAAATTCTCAATCGTGTTTGCGATCTGCTCCTTTTCCAGCAGCAGGTAGCGCATGCCGCGTTCCGCCGCCTGCAGCGCGGCATTCAAGCCTGCTGCGCCCGCGCCGATGACAATCACATCATACAAACTCGCGTCCTCGCCACCGATGGCATGCGGCAGCGCGGCAATGTGTTCGATGACTTCATAGCCTTGCGCCATGGCATACTTGATCACCGGCGCGCCGGCCAAATCACCAACGACATAAAGCCCGGGAATGCTGCTTTCGTTGTGTTGTTTGAGCCGCGGCCGTTCCTGCATGCCACGGCCGGAATGCAGGATGGCAAGCACCGCATGGCGCAGGCGGGACAAGACGGCGGTAAACTTCTGCTCTGCTGGCATGAGACCTCAATCAATCGACACGAACTGGAGAATCACTGCGCCCAGAAAAATCACCGCGTGGCAGCAACATGAAACAGCACCGCAGGTGGGAATATTCCCCTCAATCCAGCCGCGACCCTGTTTGAAACATCGAGCCCAGGAAGAACAGGACAAACAGAATATAAAGCCCGACCAGCACGAGCGCGATGATCAAAAAGACCTTCTGAATGAAGAAGTACTTCGCCTGCCGCTCGAAGCCCTGTTGCAGCGCCACGCCGTCGTTGGTGGCGAGATAGGCGGTGAAAGAATCAGCCGCTTCGCGCAGGCGCAGACCGGCGATGATCAGCGGAACTCCCACCACGGCGGTAATGATTCCCAGGCAGGTGAGCGCGCCGTAGATGATGCTGAACACGCCGACAAAGCGCATGTCGCCGGTCATCTTCGACACCGTCATGTGCAGCATGGGATTCGAGGCTGAGGGCATGCCGTGAGTGCCACCCGACAAATTGTCCATGATAATCCTCCGCAGATGCGTTTCATTTGATTTGAACTGCGTGCTGTGGGAAAGCAGTCTTTTCTGATTCCTGGCACGAGGTGTTGCATGTCCTCAGGCCAAACGATCGAGGTCCGATTGCACCGCCGGCTGCAAGCCGGTGCCGCAGCCGGCGCACCGCTTTGCCGCGGGATGATTGGGATGGCCGCAACGGCCGCAGGGAACCGGCGCGTACGTCTGCGGCACTTTCGCCAGTCCCGGCGGCACCTGCTGCGCGTTGCTGGCCGGACGGGTCAAGACAAAAGCATATCCCAAAATGCTCAAACAGAATCCCAGAAAAAAATACGGCATGGGCGCCAGGCCCCTGCTCAGCGCGCGCGCACTGCTCAGACCACCGAAAAGCAGGCCGCTCAACACATACAATCCCGCCGCCAGCCAGCCCCAACTGATGCCGCCCTGCTGCAGGTCACGCGCCGATCGCTGATTCTCATGAAACAAAGCCGTGCGTGGTCTGCCGCGATCATGCGGCGCGCCGGCAGCGTGGCGTGCAGAATCGTTTGGACTTGTTTGGGGAGAGAGCGGAAGCGGAGTGGGCAGGCCGTTATCTCCGGCAGCGCCGGTGCAGACCATGAGGCAGACGGTGAAGGGAATAACAAAAAGCCGCGCAGGTTTGCTCATTCCCAGTCTCACGAGAAAGTGTTGAGGCATGGCCGGCGTGTGGCCGGCGGAAGTAGTCGCTGCAAAATGAACAATTCCTCCGGAAAAAGCAAGGCCGGGATCATTGCCTGGCTGTGGGACTCACCAGTTTGAGGCCGGAATGCGTGGCCGAGAAGCTCACGACTTTGACGTCGACCAGACCGGCCTGCTTGCCGGCGGCGCGCACGTCATTCTCGTTGCAATGGGATTGCCCTTTGCGAAAGATGACCCGCAACGCGCCGCTTTTGCCGGGATGTTTCTGAATCTGTGCCAGCCGGCGCAACGCCGCTTTGTCACTCCCGCCCAGCAGAATCACGTCGCAGGCCTGGGGCGGTTTGGCGGCGCTGAACTTGCCCACCCGTTCGTGCAATTGCCGCAGCAAGTCTTGGTCGGCGAGATTGAGCGCCGCGACCTTGCTCTCCGCCATGATTCCCAATTTATCCAGCAGGCTTTTGGGATTGAGAATTTTCTCCCGCCACCTGGCGGCCGGCGGCCGAAGTTGGAAGCGCGCAACGCCTGTCGCAGACGTGACGGCCAGTTCCCCGTCCGCTGCCGTTAAGGCGGTGATCTGGTTGAAGGGAATCTGCAGGCGAAATTCACCGCGGAACAAGAGCGCGGTTGCCTCGAGATCAGCGCGGCCTTCGCAAACTTGACCGCCAGAGCTGACCTGGCATCTGGCCTCTTGTCTCAAGCGCCCTCCGCTTGAAACTTATTTTCGGGTTGAATGCAGCGGCTGCAACACCGGCCGCAACACTTTCCACACGTTTTGCGCCACAATGCGATGTCCGGCAGCAGTGGGATGAATGCCGTCGGGCAGATTCAACTCCGGCACGCCGCCCACGCCTTCCAGCAGAAACGGCACGAGGGCGGCCTGGTTTCGTTTGGCCAGCTCCGGAAAAATCGCGCGAAACGCCCGCGTGTATTCCACGCCCAGATTGGGCGGCACCATCATGCCGGCAATCACGATTTTCACGGCCGGATTTTTTGCCCGCACGCGATCGATGATCGCCTGCAAGTTCTGTTTGGTAAGCTCGAGCGGAATGCCGCGCAATCCGTCGTTGGCGCCCAATTCGAGAAAGAGAACGTCGACTTCGCGCTGCAGCAGCCAGTCGATGCGCCGCAATCCGCCCGAGGACGTCTCTCCGCTCAATCCGGCGTTGATGACTTTGAAATTCCAGCCCAGCGAATCGATCTTCTGTTGAATCAACGCCGGGAAGGCCAATTCGGGATCAAGCCCAAAGCCGGCCGCCAGGCTGTTGCCGAGAAAGAGAATGGTCCGCGGCGCCCCGGCGGTTTGACCCGGCGGCGAGCTCCAGACCGGCGTGGTGATCATGAGCAGGCTCAAGAGAAAAAGAATTTCCCACACGTGAAAACGTTGGCGCATGTGTTCTCCGGTTTCGTACATTGCCGGCACAATTCTGACCATCGAATCAATCAAGAGACAGTTATGGATTTGAATCCGATGTTGCATGTGGAAAAGCTCAGCAAGTCCTTTCAAAGCGGCCAGCGCCGGCTGACCGTCTTGCAGCAGGTTTCGTTTGCGCTGGCGGAACGCGCGACGTGCGCGATCGTCGGCCCCTCGGGCAGCGGCAAAACCACCCTGTTGGGGTTGTGCGCCGGCCTGGATCGTCCCAGCTCCGGCAGCGTGACCTTGAACGGCATCCAGATCGACAGCCTCGATGAAGACGAACGCGCGCAGGTGCGCCGCGACTTCATCGGCTTCGTGTTTCAAAACTTTCGGCTGCTGCCCACGCTCACCGCGCTGGAGAATGTGATGGTGCCGCTCGAACTGCGCGGCGAAACCAATGTGCGGCCGGCTGCCGCCGACTGGCTCGAACGTGTGGGCCTGGCCGACCGGATGAATCACTATCCCGCGCAGCTCTCCGGCGGCGAACAGCAGCGCGTGGCCCTGGCGCGCGCGTTCATCAATCGCCCCAAGATTTTGTTTGCCGATGAACCCACCGGCAATCTCGATGCCGATACCAGCGAGCGCGTCATCTCCCTGCTTTTCGATTTGAACCAGGAAGCCGGCACGACGCTGGTGCTGGTGACGCACAATCTCGATCTCGCGCGCCGCACACAGCGGATCCTGCGGCTGCGCGGGGGTGCCGTGATTTCGGACGAACGCACTGACGGCGAATATAAGGCAAGGGCAGGCGCAGATGCAAGAGAGTAGCAAGTCAACTCCGCAAACTTCTGCGGCTGCCGCGCCGGCACCAAGCGGCAACGCGCGGCGCGCGGTTTCCGCCGGTTGGATTTGGCGCATGGCCTGGCGTGACAGCCGCAGCCATCGCCGCCGCCTGCTGTTGTTTGTTTCCTCCATCACCCTGGGCATTGCCGCGCTGGTGGCGATCAGCTCGCTGCGCCAGAATCTCGCCGCAGCGATGCAGGCGCAGGCCAAGGTGCTGCTCGGCGCGGATTTGGTGATCTCCGGACGCCAGCCGTTCGCTCCGGAGATGGAAGCGCTGTTTGATTCCCTCGGCGGCAGGCAGGCACGCGAAGTGCGCTTCTCCTCCATGGTCTATTTTCCCAAACCGGCCGGCACGCGCCTGGCGCGCGTCAAAGCCGTCGCCGGTGATTTTCCGTTTTATGGAAAATTCGAAACCGAGCCGCCCGCGGCTGCGGTCACTTTTCGCGAGGGCCAAAATGCCCTGGTGGAGGAAGCCCTGCTGCTGCAATTCGAGGCCGCGGTCGGCGATTCCATCAAAATCGGCAATGTGACGTTTCGCATCGCCGGCCGCTTGTTGCGGATTCCGGGGGAATCTGCGGCCAACGCTTTCTTCGGCCCGCGTGTTTTCATTCCGATGAGATTCCTGGAGGCAACGCAATTGGTGCAGCGCGGCAGCCAGATCACCTACAGTGTGCAATTCCAACTCGACCCCAACGTCGACGCCGACCGGCTGGTGCGCGACCTCAAGCCGCAACTGACCCGGCATCGCCTCAACAGCGAAACCGTGGCCAGCCGCACGCGGGAACTGGGCCGGGCACTGCAAAACCTGACGCGCTTTCTCAATCTCGTCGGTTTCATGGCGCTGCTGCTGGGCGGCATTGGCGTGGCGAGCGCCATTCATGTTTACATCAAACAAAAGCTCGATGCCATCGCCGTGTTGCGCTGTTTGGGCGCGGAGATCCGGCAAACCTTCGGCATCTTTCTGGTGCAAACGCTGATGATTGCGCTGCTGGGTGCGGCGCTCGGCGCGGCGCTCGGCGTTTATTTGCAAACTCTGCTGCCGCGTGTGCTGGGCGATTTCCTGCCGGTGCAACTCGAGATGAACGTTTCGTGGCGCGCTCTGGCGGACGGCATGATTACCGGCCTGGGCTTGTCCTCGCTGTTCGCGCTGCTGCCGCTGCTGTCCATCCGCAACATCTCCCCCCTGCTGAGTCTGCGCTCCGCTTTTGAGGCGCAGCCCCATTCCGGCCGCGACAAACTGCGCTGGCTGCTCTATCTCGCGATTGTGCTCGCCATCACTGCCTTTGCCATGCGGCAAATGGAAAATGCCGTGCAGGGATTGTTCTTCACCGCGGCCGTGGGCGTTGCCTTCGGCTTGCTCGCGGGCGTGGCGAGATTGCTGACCCGCGCCGTGCGCAAATACTTTCCGAGCCACTGGAGTTTCGTGTGGCGGCAGGGACTGGCCAACCTCTACCGCCCCAACAACCAAACGCTGATGATGCTGCTCGCGCTCGGCTTCGGCACCTTTCTGATCACGACGCTGTACTTGACGCGCGCAACGCTGCTTCGCCAGGTCGAACTGACCGGCGCCGATCAACAACCCGATCTGGTGCTGTTCGACGTGCAGCCGGATCAAGCCGAACAGGTGGCGGACTTGATTCGCTCGTTCAATTTGCCGGTGATGCAGCAGGTGCCGATCGTGACGATGCGTTTGGAAAGCATCAACGGCACGCCCACGCGCGTGCTGCAGCGTGATTCCACGGCCGGCATTCCCGAATGGGCTTTGCGCCGGGAATACCGTTCCTCCTATCGCGACAGCCTCAACGACAACGAGACCCTGCTGGCCGGCGAACTGCAGCGCCGCCGCACGCAGCCGGAGGAAACCATCCTGGTTTCGCTCGAAGAGGACATCGCGAGGGATTTGAAAGTGAAACTCGGGGATGAACTGGTGTTCGATGTGCAGGGCGTGCTGTTGCCGACGCGAGTGGGCAGTCTGCGCCGGGTGAATTGGCAGCGCATGATGCCGAGCTTTTTCGTGCTCTTTCCCGGCGGCGTGCTGGAGGGCGCGCCGCAGTTTCAAGTGCTAGTGACGCGCGCGGGCAATGCCGGGCTTTCCGCGCGGGTGCAGCGCGCCGTGGTGCAGAAATTCCCCAATGTTTCCGCCATCGACCTGGCTTTGATTCTGACCACCGCCGAAACGATTTTGAGCAAGGTCGCCTTCGTCATCCGGTTCATGGCGTTCTTCAGCGTGTTCACCGGCCTGGTGGTGCTGGCGGGCGCGGTGATCACCAGCCGCTATCAACGCATTCAGGAAAGCGTGCTGTTGCGCACGCTTGGTGCGCAGCGCCGCCAGGTGATCAAGATCATGACGATCGAGTATTTTTTCCTCGGCGGACTCGCCGCGCTCACCGGTATGCTGCTGGCATTTGCCGGCACCTGGGCGCTGGCGCGCTTTGTTTTTGAGACCGCTTTTTCGCCGGCGGTACTGCCCAGCACCATGATCGCGCTGGGTGTCATCGGCTTGACGATTTTGCTGGGAATGTTGAACAGCCGCGGGATTGTGGATCGTCCCCCGCTCGAGGTGCTGCGCGCCGAGGCCTGAGAGGCATTCAATGCGTGGCGGGCGCGGCGCGGCCGGAATCCGCGGCTGGCGGCCGCGGCAGGCTGTCCACCCAGGTCGCGAGGAAATCGATGATCTGCTCGACCTGCTCCGGCGTCAACTGCTGCGCAAAGCCGGGCATGGCATCCTCCTCCCCTTTGCCGTGCAGAATGACGTCCCGCACGTAAGCGCGGCTCTTGCGGCGCAGAATGTCGTGAATTTTGGGGCCAAACATGCCGCCGGTTCCCTCCGGGCCGTGACAGCGGCTGCAATTCACTTCGCGATGCACGAATCCCAAATAGGTGAGCTGGCCGGGATCTGTGATCTCCTCGGGCGGCTCGGCCGCGCAGCCCAGCAGCGTGACGATCGTCAGGAAAAGTGTGACAGGTTGGAATGATCGCATCATCGTCCTAAGGGCAGATGACCTTGTGAAAATTCGGCGGCACCGCGCCCATGTTTCACCAGCGCCAAAGGTCCATCCACAACCATTGTCATCCTGAAAAGGACCTTGTAAAGATTCGGAGCTGGCGCCAGATATTTCACGGGATTCGTTGGAATGACATTCTATCCCGCATTTCGCGTCCTTCGTGGTTCCGGGAGGGCGACATCCAATCCGAACCGGCCTTAATTCAAGAACGTCCACCAGAATCCCCAACGAAATGCCCGCCCGGGGTCCCTCACGCCTGCTCGCCACAGAAATTGCCGATTCAGCAGATTCTCCCATGCCAAAAACACTGCGCCGGCGCCATGGCGCAACTGCAATTGGAAATCGATGACGCGCGCTTTGGCCAGGTGCATGAAACTCACGCTGCCCAGCGCCTCAGAGAAATCCGGCGAGAAGCGCTCGCCAATTAATCGCGCGGTAAAACGCGGGGTCAATTCGAGATCGTGATCGAACAGGACCCAGGGCGAAGCCACATGGGCATGCACGTAAGTGCGCGGTTGATGCCAGAACCAATATTGCTGCGGCACTTCTTGCAGCGCATGCGCCGCATGGAGACCCACCGCGAGGTGAGCCAGAGGCCGCCAGCGCAGTTGCGCCTGCAGTGCCGGCGTCTCGGCAACTGCGGCATCGTTGCGCAGCGCCGCCGTGGTGTCCGCGCGCTGCAAGCTCCATACAAAGCCTTCATGCCACCAGCCGCTGCCGAAGACCAGCCGGCCGGCGAGCGCGCGCCTCTCAAAGGCGATGCCGGCCAGCGCGTGTTGCAGCGTAACCGCCTCGAGCTTTGCCGGCCGCGCCAGCAGACGCAGACTGTTGCTGCGCTCCCCCGGCGCCGGTGGAATGCGGCGCTGCTCCACGCCCAGCCACACCAACCATGAAGGCGTCAAACGGTAGATTCCCGCCGCTGCCAGCGTGTAACTCGCCGGCCAATTCGGCTTGCCGCCGGCGTGTGCCACCGTTTGCAGCGCGAGCCTCTCGTTGAGTTGCGCCACCAGCTTCAAACCGGCAGCGGCATTGAGGCGGCCGCGATAGTCAATCGCCGGACTTTCCAGTTTCTCATAACTCACGCGCCCGCTGAAAATCGCGGCCAGGGATTCCCCCTGCCGTTGCCAGCTCGTTTCGAGGCCGGCTTCGCGCAGACGGTGGCGAAGCTGTACGGCCGTCGCATTCAACTCTTCGTGAATGTCCCACAGAAAGGCGCGCAGGGCAAGCTGATTGCGGTGACTCAACTCGAGCGCATGATATAGCCGCGTCTCTTTGTGCCGGTTGTTGCCGGTGCGCTGCCATTCCTCGGGAAAGAACGGCGCTTCCACGCCGGCCTCGGCGCGGACGACCCAGTAGCGATAACGCGCCTGCCAATTCTGATTGACGCGATAATCGAGCCGCGTGCCGGCTTTGAACACATCGGCAGGCAGGCGCACGAAACTGCCGCTGCGGTTCACAAAGCCGTCCGCATTGTTGATGGTGAGATGGAGCAAGGCATTCATGCGGCGGCTGAAGGCGCGGCCAAAACGCACGCGCGTCGCATCGCCGCCCAGCGGCCCTTTGACATACTCCGCGCGGGAAAAGGGAATTTCATAGCGCAGGCTGTCCGTGGTGAAATGGAGGAAGGCAGCGGACTGCGCCTGGCGCCCTGCTTCCGGCACGAGTTGATTTAGCGTGATGCCGTCCACCGCAGCCTCCGGCAGGCCGGCGAGATCGGCAGTGCCGTACACACCCGGCCGCCACCACACCTCATCGACAAAATGGTCCACCGCGCGCGGCGGCAACATGCCCGTGGCAAAATAGCGCGGTTGACCGGTGCCGCCCGTGCGCAGCGGCAAGAGCGGCAGGCTGCGGACGCCGAGCTGCCACACTTCCTCGAACAAATTTTCGGCACGCGCCTGGGAATCTGCCCGCGCGACCGCTGCCTGATTGAGGAGGCGAAGTGCCTGCCAGCGGCCCGTGCGGCCGGAAGATGAAATCGCCTGCGCCGGCGCGGTTGCAGCCACGGCCGCGCTGTCCGCGCCGGGTTTCGGCAGCGTGTCAGGGCGAGCAGGCTCGTGCGAAATTTGGGCGAACAAAACGCGGGCACTGAGGAAGAACACCACCAGCAGGCGAGCAGGATTCACAGTTGGACTTGGGAGTTGGTGAAATTTGCCGGCTTTGATATGCGCGCAGCCGGCGGCCTGGCAAACGATTGAAACACCGCCAGCGTGTGCAAGTGTCGGGCGAGTATAGGCACGAGCAGGCTAAAAATCAATCCGTTTGTCGCCACATGGGTCAAATAAACGGGCGCGCCAAAAGTGAGCGCTGCGAAGAATCCCTCCCAGGTTTGCTTGATGCTCACGCCGAACGCCAGCGTGGTGGCGAAATCAAACAGCAGGGTCAACAGAATTCCGAGAACGGCAAAGGCGGGCAGCGGCGGCAGCCGATCGGGGAAAAGCCGGGCCAGGCAACCGCCGGCGAACCCGCTCACGGCCATGCCGGCGACTTGCGCCAGCATGAGCGGCGGAATGGCGGGCCCCAGCGGGTTGAAAAACGTGTAAAGAAATTCAGCGATGCCGCCGACGATGAGGCCGCGCATCATTCCCAACATGAAACCCGCGAGAAAGACCGTGGCGGTCATCAACTCCAAACCGGGCACCGCAAAGAAGGCCAACCCGCCGGCCAGAGCCAGTGCCATGAAAATCGCGGCCAGGATGAGCCGGCGAACACGCAATGTACGTTCATGCTTTTGCATTGTGGGAGATCACTCAGGCCGGCGCAGAGGCGCACCGGCCGGGCATGCGGGCAGGACGACGCCGGGTCACGGGCTGGCCGGCACCTGATTCGGCTTCAGACGTTGCGCCTGGTTGGCCACCTGCCAGCCGGTGAGATAAGCCATCTGCGCCACGCGCTGCAGTTTCGGGAAATTGATTTTGCCGACGTCGTCGGTCGGTTTGTGGTAGTCTTCATGCTCGCCGGTGGTGAAGAACAACACCGGCACCTCGTGGCGCGCAAAATTGTAGTGATCGCTGCGATAATAGAGCTTCTTGGGATGGCTGGGATCGCCATAGCGATAATCGCACACCAACCCCACCTGCCGCGCCGAAGCCTCATTCAATTCCCGCAAGGCGCTGTTTTGATGCCCCCCGACCACATAGATGGTATGCTCTTCCGCCAGCCCGGCGTTCTTGGGATTGGTGTCGCCCGGCAGCCGCACCCGGCCCACCATGTCCATGTTGAGATTGGCCGCCGTTTGTGCGAGCGGAATGGCGGGATGATCGGCATAATACTCCGAACCGAGCAAGCCCTTCTCCTCGCCGGCAAACCAGATAAACAGCACGCTGCGCCGCGGCGGCCGGCCGTTTTGTGCAAAGGCCTCGGCGATTTCCAACAGCGCCGAGCTGCCGGAAGCATCATCATCCGCGCCGTTGAAAATTTCACCGCTGGCGTTGCGGCCCACGTGGTCGAGATGCGCGCTGTACACCACGGCTTCGTGCTTCAAATGTGGATCGCTGCCCTCCAGCCAGCCGATGACATTGGACGCTTGCAGGCTGCGCTGCACCACGGAGATCGTCAGCGTGGCTTGATTGTCACACAAGAATGATTGCGGCCGGTAGGTGCGGTCGATCTCTGCCTGCAACTGTGCCAGGGTTTTGCCGCTGCCGCGCAGCATTGCCGTGGCCAGGCTGGTGTCGGCGACAATGATCTTGAAGCCGTCGCCTTCTTCCTCTTTCGACTTGCCGGCCAGACGCATCCTGGGTTCGGCGAGATACTCCAGGTATGCTTGAAACTCGGCGCGAAATGCCGGTCCGCTGTCATTGGGAGCGTTGACGAGAATGAGCGCGGCCGCGCCCGCGGCCCTGGCGGCGGCCGCCTTGGCATTCACGTACGTGTAGCGCGTCGTCTCTTTGCCTTCAAACCGCGCGCTCGTGTCAGGCGTTTGCGGCTCGTGGCGCATTGCCAGCACGATTCTGCCCCTCACGTCAATACCGGCGAAGTCGTTGTAGCCGTATTCCGGCGCCTCGATGCCGTAGCCAACGAAAGCCACCTTGCCGGTAATGGTTTCCGAGGATTCCGGCAACTCCTGCCGGTAAGGAAAGAAATCATCGAGAAAATTGAACTGCGCGGACTCGCCCCCCGCCGAGGTGACAGTCAGCTTCGTCGCAGGTGTGAGCTGCCGGCTGATGAGTGCGAAGGGTTGCAGAAAAGAGCCGCCAGCCGCCGGCGGTCTCAGCCCCAGCCGCTGCAATTCCGCGGCGATGTAGGCGGCGGCGCGCTCGAGACCCGGCGAGCCGGTGTCACGACCCGCGAGCGAATCCGAGGCCAGGAAGCTCAGGTGGGTGTGCAATTCCTCCGCGGTTATCGAGGGCACGCCGCCCGGCACGCTGGTGGCTTTGGGCGGCGGCGAGCATGCTGCCAGCCCGAGCACCAGCCCGGCAAAAGCCTTGATCATTGTCCTGCGCATGTGTGTTCCTTTGCTGCGAGAATGAAGCGGCACGGTTATCCTCCACCCTGCCCTCAGCCGGAGTTGGGCCGGCTTCCCTGTTTGCGATGCGAAAATAAAAATGCCGCTAGACCGGCGAGGTTCTAGCGGCAAACACCAGGAGGTATCACCATGAAACGCGGCGCAAGATAGGGAAATCGTGCCTCTCCCGCAAGGGATTTCTGCCCGGCGCAATCATGGTGTCAATGACTGCAGGAGTTCAACATACGCTTGATAACGCGATTTGGCGACCTCGCCGTTGGCCACGGCCTGCTTGACGGCGCAGCCGGCTTCGCGCCAGTGCAGACACTCTGCGCTCGCGCAGTCGCCACTGAACTCGCGAAACTCGTTGTAGTAGAAGCGCAGTTCATCGGGTTTCAGTCCCAGCAGGCAGGCCATTTCGATTGCCTCCAGCGCGGTGATCTCCACGCCGCGCGCCAGCTCAAAGTTGCTGATGCGGCACCGCACGGCGGCGCCGTTGCCCGCCTCCAAAACCCGGTCCTCCGTCCTGCCTCGCTTGCCATAGCCGGGATCGAGCTGCGCCAGCAAAGATTTCCGGCCGACGCCGGCCTCGCCAATCATGATCGAATGCTTGTGCTCCAGGCGCTCCCGCAAACTGGCGATGCCCTCGCCGGTCCGGGCGGAGGTGAGCACGATCGCGTATCCCAGCTCACGGTAGAGACGCGCGACCTTGTCGATCGCGCTGCGTGTTTCCGCAAGATCGAGTTTGGTGAGGCAGATCAAGGGCTCCACCACTTCGATCTGCGCGAGAACCAGGCCGCGGTCGATCGCGGCAAACGACAGCGCCGGCGCCTGCACCGACTGCACCAGTACCAATTGATCAGCCTGCGGCGCGGCCTGGTGAATCAACGTCTCGCGCAGCGACTCGCTGGGGCCGTTGTCGTTCAGCTCGGGCGCCTCCGGCTGCTTATCCGCAGCCTGCAAACGCTCGCGCCGCTCCTGCCAAAGATGGCGCATTTGCTTTTGTTCGATTCTGGTCAGGTCTTTCATGATGCTTCTGTCTGACGCAACGATGAGGGTTACGATCCGGCGGTCAGCGCCTGCGCGCCCACCTGCCAATGCGGGTTCATGAAGAATTCCGGCAGCAGCGGAAACCGGCCGGGACCGGAAATATTGGCGAGTAACTGCAGGAGTAAGCGAGATTGCGGCGAGGGAAAAATCATGTCAATTTGCAATGCTGAGCAATCGATCAATGGCGGGAAATGAGACAAGCCTGCTTCATGATGCTTCTTTCAACTCCACCGGCGCCCGGGGCGCGAATTGTGATCCGAGGTAGGTCAGCAAAACTGGGCGGAAAATAGCAAAGATAAGCATTTCTGTCAAGCGGGCTTTTGCAGGATATTGCAAAATATTACAGCGGTGTGACAGGCGATTTGACCACCGATTCCGCCGGCAGCACCGCGCGGGCAAGCATCGCAATTGCCGGCCCGGCAGCCTGTTTTCCATGCGGACAGCGCTCCCGGCCGCAGCGCCTCGCTGATCTGGAGGCGCGACGAATGAGGCGTGGAGAGCCTTGGACCTGTCGTTCACAAAATTCGATTGATGATTGCAATGGTACTGTCTATATTCCGCCGTCCCTGCAATGCTGCTTCGGTGTTCCGGTTCACGCTCGCCGCCCAAACGGGAGCGATTCAGGAGGCAATGAGAACCTGGCAAGACATTGACCGTTCCCGTGCGCCGTTCGCATCGCTTGTGTCCTGGGGCGGGACTCCAAAACCTCGAGCTGACCATGATCACGCCAGAACAAATTCATTCCGTTGCCCGGCAGATCGCGCAAAAGTTTGACCCGCTCAAAATTGTTCTGTTCGGTTCGTATGCGCGTGGCGAATCACATCGCCATAGCGACGTCGATTTGCTCGTCATACTTGAAGATGGCCATCATGGCGGTGATCCTGAAGTTGAAGTCGCCTTGAGTATATCACACCAATTTCCGATGGATATTCTGGTGCGCTCGCCGCAACAGGTGGCTGAGCGCTTGTGCCTGGGCGACACTTTCTATCGGGACATTGTTGAGAAAGGCGTGGTGCTTTATGAACGCGCTGCTGCATGAATGGCTTGCCAAAGCCGAACAAGATTATCCCTCGGCTTGGCGGGATTACCACGCACGCAAATTCTCCAACGATGACGGTGCAGGATTTCATGCCCAACAGTGCATTGAAAAATACCTCAAAGGTTTTCTGGTCTCTTGCGGGCAGCCATCGGCTTGGGGGCACGATTTGCTCGCTATCACTGACAAATGTCTGCCGTTCTTTCCGGAGTTGGAATTAGAGAAACCGCTTTTGGCATTGCTTACCAAGTTCGCTGTGCGTTATCGTTATCCGGGAGAGTTGGCCTCAAAAACCGATGCCAAGAGTGCCATTCAAGCGATGGAACAACTGCGTAAGCTTATTCGCGAAAAGTTGAAGTTGTCAGATAGATAAATCTCTGCCAGCCACAATTGTTCCTCCGTACAAGCCGCACCTGTATCTTCTCATTCCCACACTTCAAATCTGCAAAATCGGGTGGTCTTCACACCGCCGCCTTCGATACTTCGTCCAGCGGCTCGGCTTTAGCTCGTGGTTGACGCTGCTCCTTTTCAACCTTGCCAATTTCAAGCAATCCCTGTATCACAACCTCATTCTCGGAACGCCACCACTCCGCAAAATCCGGGAAGATGGGGCGATAATCAATTTTCATCGCGCGGAAATGACGACGCGCGCATTCCACTTTGCGCTTCTCGTGGGGAAACCGCAGTTGCGCTTCGTTCGTGAATTTCGTTTCGCGGATGAGCTGCAAGAGAAACCTGCCCTTCTCGTCGCGCCGCATCAATCCCCAGTCAGGATTGTAGTCGCCGATGACTTTCGGCAATTTGATTTTGAAGGAGGCCGGAAATTTGAAGTAGAACACGACTTGGTTATCCGGCTTGACGCGTTTGACAAACTTGCGTTCCACCTCCGAATCGGTCTGCACCACGAATTTGCGCCACGCCTCCGAGTCGGTTTGCAGCAAAATTTTAATTGAACTGGAAAAAAGAAATGTTTATGTTGTTGCAACGGAGATCATGCAAACATTTTCCACGTACTAAAGAATGGCTGCAATATGTCGCAAACCACGGTTGAAGAAATTTTGTCTGCCGCGCGGCGATTGCCCAAGCAAGAACGCTGGCGGCTAGCAGAGCTTTTGGCGCGCGAGCAAGAATCCGACTTCGACAAGTCCTCGACCGGTGCAGTCGAGCTGCTCAGTCGGGAGAAAGTATCTTCGGATGAATCGCACGCCTCGACTCCCGAAACCACTCCATCTCGAGCTACCGCGCAGATTCCAGCCAGCCGCGAGGCGGAAATGCAATGGCTGCTCGATCATCCTGATTTCTGGGACCAGCATCGCGGCGAGCACGTCGCGCTGTGGGGCTACGAAATGATCGCCGTTGGCAAAACCAGAAAAGAAGTGGTTGACGAAGCCCGAAAACGTGGAATCAAGTTTCCTTTTGTGCAATACCTGCCCGTGCACGAGCATGAATGGTATTTGGGCATGTCCAATCAACCTGCTGTCGAGCCATGAGCAATGACGCAATTTGAATTCGAGTACCAGTTCAACTATCGCCCGCTATTTTTTCAAGCTGGTGGCCAAAAGTTATTGACACCGCCTCTTCCCGTGATTGAAGTAGCGTTGTCACACAACGAGGCGGTGACGACTGACTTCGCATTAATTGATTCGGGCTCAACCTTTTCCATCTTTACCCGTGAGATCGCTGATGAACTGGCGATCGAGGTTTTACAAGGTCGCGTTCAGAAGTTGAGTACGCTGGGCGGTTCTTTGCTGGCTTATGCTCACGAAATTGACCTCGAAATCACGCCCAACCTCCATTACAAAACCGAAGTGCTTTTCTCGGAATATCCCATTCCGCGCAATCTGCTGGGACACAACGGTTTTCTGGACCATGTTGCCGTTGCTTTGCGAAGCAAGTACGGGTTGATTTATCTTCACCCTGAAATTTAGACTTTTTGCTTCTTCCCGCCTTTCGTCAAAACCTTCAAATAATGCTCAACCGGCACACGTCGGCCAGCCGCCTCTTCGCCTGATCCGTCAGCGCGCTGTCGCGGCAGACAAGAATGTCCCCGGCGCATGCCCGGCATGATTGCCGTGCGTTTAGCCTCGCACCCAATCCGACACTTCTGGTGAAGTCGCTTTGACTCTGCCTTCTCAATTTGCACGACTCTCCTCCGGCTGCCACCACTCGGCAAAATCCGGAAAGATGGGGCGATAGTCGATGTTCATGCTACGAAAGTGCTTGCGCGCGCAGAGGACCTTGCGCTTTTCGTGGGGAAAACGTAACTGCGCTTCATTCGTGAATTTCGTTTCGCGGATGAGCTGCAAGAGAAACCTGCCCTGCTCGTCGCGCCGCATCAAGCCCCAGTCAGGATTGTAGTCGCCGATGACTTTCGGCAATTTGATTCTGAAGGAGGCCGGAAACTTGAAGTAGAACGCCACTTGCTCATCCGGCTTGACGCGCTTGACAAACTTGCGTTCAACCTCGGAATCGGTTTGCACCAAATCATACAACCCTCGCTCACCCGCCTCCTCCAGCTCTCTTTGCGCAAATGCCTTTTTGAAGGGGAAAAACCGGCCGAGATTGTGCTCAATCCTGCCATCCTCCACAACGAACTCAATG
>JBBIKM010000027.1:0-34730 GCA_037445455.1 bacterium
ATTTTTCGCCGACGCTGTCGGTGTACACGAAAAATTTGGGCGACAAAATCGAAATCCGCATACGCGACAACGGCAACGGCATTCCGCCGGAGATTCGCGAGAAGATTTTCAATCCGTTCTTCACCACGAAGCCAGCCGGGCAGGGAACGGGTTTGGGGCTATCCATCAGTCACGACATTATCGTTCAGGAGCATGGCGGGGAAATCAAAGTGGAGACGGAGGAGGGCGAGTTTACGCAATTCACCATCGGCTTGCGGAAGGCATGAATGCCGATTCTGCGGCCTCGTGAAAAGCAAATGACGCGGTTTATGGAGAAGCGCCAGCCATGAGGATCAGAGAGGTCTGCTCATGCCCAAACGTTATGATGCTATCGTCATCGGCGCCGGCCACAATGGCCTGGTGAATGCCGCTTATCTGGCACGTGCCGGCAAGCAAGTGCTGGTGCTCGAGCGCCGGCCGCTGGTCGGCGGTGCGACGGTCACCGAAGAGATCATTCCCGGCTTCAAGTTCTCGGTGTTTTCCTACGTGATCAGCCTGTTCCGGCCGGAAATCATTCGCGAGCTAGACCTGCCCCGCCACGGCCTGACCATTCTGCCTCTGCCCAGCACGCTCACGCCGCTGCCGGACGGCAATTATCTTTATCGTGATTGGGATCACTATCGCACCCTGCGCGAGATCGCGCGCCATTCTCCGCGTGACGCCGAGGCGTATGACGAGTACGGCCGACGCATGTACTTCATGGCCAAGGCGGTAAAATATCTGCTGGGCATCGTGCCGCCGGATCCCACTTCGCTGCGCCCGGGAGACTTGCGCGGTCTTTTCGCTTTGGGCAGGCATTTGCTCGGCTTGGGAGAGGAGACTCTCTACACTCTCACCAAGCTGATGACCATGAGCGCGGCGGATTTTGTCGAGGAATGGTTCGAAACTGAGGCGCTCAAGGCCACGTTGTCGGCGAGCGGAATTATCGGAACCTTTCTCGGGCCGCGCTCGCCCGGCACCGCGTATGTGCTGCTGCATCACTACATGGGCGAAATCGACGGCTCGTTTCGCGCCTGGGGTTTTGCCCGGGGCGGCACCGGCGGCATTGCCAATGCGTTGGCGAGCGCCGCCACCGCGTTGGGCGTGGAAATCCGCTGCAACGCGCCGGTGGCCCGCGTGCTGGTGAAAAACGGCGCGGCAACCGGCGTGGCTTTGGAAAATGGCGATGAGTTTTACGGCAAGGTGGTGGTGTCGAGCCTGGATCCGAAACGCACTTTCTTGAAGCTGGTGGACGAGTCACTGCTGCCCGGGGAGTTGGTCGCTGCCATTCGCCGTTTCAACATTCGCGGCTCTTCGGCCAAGGTGAATCTCGCGCTGGCGGCGGCGCCGGAGCTGGCCTGCCTGCCGGGCAACGGCCCGCATTTGCGCGGTGCCATCTCCATCAGTCCCAGCATAGACTATCTCGAGCGCGCCTATGACGAGGCCAAGTACGGCCGTTTCTCGAGCCGGCCTTACCTCGACGTCATCATTCCCTCGCTGATCGATCCTGAGATGGCGCCGCCGGGCAAACACGTGATGTCGTGTTTCGTGCAATATGCGCCCTATCACCTGCGCGAGGGCACGTGGGAACAGCAGCGCGAGGCGCTCGGCGATGCGGTGGTCGAGACGCTGGCAGAGTACATGCCCAATCTCAAAGACATCATTTTGCACCGCCAGGTGATGACGCCCTGGGACATCGAACAAATCACCGGGCTGTCACAGGGCAACATTTTCCAGGGCGAATTGAGTTTGTCGCAGTTGTTCTTCCTGCGGCCGGCAGCGGGCTGGGCCAAATACCGCACGCCGATCCGGAATTACTTTCAATGCGGTTCCGGCACGCATCCCGGCGGCGGTATCACCGGCGCGCCGGGCAAACTGGCGGCGGGTGAGATTCTGCGGAGGTGGCGGTAGCACGCCAGAGCTTTGGGAACCTTGATTGTGGACAATTATTGCAGCCGCCTGACGCGCTTCTGTTGTGCGAGTGATTTTCTTGCCATTCAACTCAGAAAGAGTTTGCTCAGATTTCGTCATTTGCTCGAAATCGAAGAACAAGTGGATATACCATCGTTGCCATTGAGTATCCATGAACACTCTCTACGACGTCCTCATCATCGGTGCCGGCCATAACGGCCTGGTAGCCGCGGCTTATCTGGCGCGGGCGGGAAAGCGGGTGCTGGTGTTGGAGCGCCGCCACACGCTCGGCGGCGTGGCCGCGACGGAGGAGATTTTCCCCGGTTTCAAATTCGACACCGGTGCGGGCGAAGCCGGTTTGTTGCGGCCGGAAATCGTCGCCGATCTCAAGCTGCACCGGCACGGTCTGGAATTTCTCGAAAGCCCGGCGGCGGTGTTTGCGCCGCAACCCAACGGCGATTCCCTTACCCTTTGGCGCGATGAGGCAAGCACGCTGGCCGAAATTGCGCGCCACTCCGCCAAAGATGCCGAACGCTTTCCCGCCTTTCTGCGCCTGCTGAAGCGCCTGACGGAGGTGTTGCAACGGGTCATGCTGCTGACCCCGCCGAATATAGCCGAACTGAAGTTCGAAGAGCTGCTGCCCTGGCTCAACTCCGGCCGCAAGCTCAGGCAACTGGGCAGGCACGACATGATGGAGTTCCTGCGCGTGTTGCCCATGCCGGTGACGGAGTTTCTCGACGAATGGTTCGAGAGTGAAGCGCTCAAGGCCGTGTTGGGCGCGGCGGGCGTGACCGGCAGCATGCAGGGGCCGCAAGCTTCCGGAACAGCGTTCGTGATGCTGCATCAACAGCTCGGCGCGGCCAATGGCGGCTTTAAAGCCAGCGCCCGGGTGAAGGGCGGCATGGGCGCGCTGGCCGCTGCGCTTGCCGGTGCGGCAGAGAAACACGGCGCGGAAATCCGCAAGGCGGCGGAAGTGATGCGCATCAAGGTCGAAAATGGCCGGGCCACCGGGGTGGTGCTGGCGGGTGGAGAGGAGATTGCCGCAAAGGTCGTGGTATCGAATGCGGATCCGCGCCGCACATTTCTTGATCTTGTGGGCGCACCGCAGCTCGGCCCGACGTTTGTCCGGCGCGTGCGCAATATTCGCCTGCGCGGCACCACGGCAAAGATGAATCTCGCGTTGCGCGCGCTGCCGCGCTTCAACGGCATGCCCGGCAACGAAAATTGCCTGAGCGGACACATCTTGATTTGCCCGGGCCTGGAGTATCTCGAACGCGCGTATGATGACGCCAAGTATGGCCGGTTCTCCCGGAAACCATATCTCGACCTCGTCATTCCCACACTGCTCGATCCCGGGCTTGCGCCTGCCGGCCGGCATATCATGGCGATTACCATGCAGTACGCGCCTTACCGCCTGCGGGAATCGCATTGGGAGAACGAGCGCGACAAGCTGGGTGATCACATCGTCGCCACGCTCGCAGAATATGCGCCGTCACTCCCGGATTTGATCTTGCATCGCCAGGTGTTGACGCCGCTGGATTATGAAAGGGAATATGGCCTCACCGAGGGCGGCGAGTTTCATGGACAGATGGGGCTGGATCAACTGCTGTTCATGCGGCCGGTTGCCGGCTACGGCCAGTACCGCACGCCGGTTGGGAGTCTCTATCTCTGCGGCGCGGGTACGCATCCCGGTGGCGGGGTAACCGGCGCCCCGGGATACAATGCTGCGCGTGAGATCTTGAGAGATTGGAAGAAAATCGGCTGACCGACCCGCGCGCGATTTCAGACAACTTGAAGACCGAAGGCTTTGGGCGGCAAAAAGCGCGTTTCATACCCTGCTGCCTCGCAGGGCAAAACCACCGGCGCGCCATCCTGCAAGAATCGGGCAGCGAGCTGAGCACAGTGCCGGAGATTTCACAAGACCGTGCCGGCAGCACAGAGAGACGACAATTCTGCGAATGAGGGCCGCATCTTATTTGCCTGACGAGTCTCTGTCCCCGTCATCCCACCTGCCGGTTCAGTTTTCACGCCGGCGAAAATCGCTGTCATCCTGCAAATCCTGTCACACGAATCTTCGGCGGTTTGCCCTGCTGGCGTGACGACGAGGCCGGATTTGAGACTCGTCTTTTTCACAGGATGAAACCGGATTGACGGGATTCGAGTCGCCGGCGCTTTTTCAAGCAGCGTCATCGCGTCCGTCATTCCACCCGCTGGTTCAACTTCTATGCCGGCAGGCAGGCCAAAACCAACCACGGCGGTGTCGGAGAGAATAATATCGCTGCACGCAAACAGAAAATGCGGTAAGTCAACAGGCCAGTCATTTGGGACATCGCGCAGTCACAAAGCCATCGCCGGAACCGCAGCGTCATTGAGGGGAATCTCTTGATGTGAATACTCTGCGCTTTCCTCGTTTCTCAGGTTCAGAGGTTCGCTTTGAGGTTAAGCTCTCTCAGAGTTCCATTCGAAAGTCGAAGCGCCAAACGCCTGCCGCCGCGCGGAGGCCCGGCCGTGACCTCAAATGCCGTGGTGTGGGAATGGTTTAAAGCGAATGGGTCGGCTGGCCGCGGCCTCAGTTCTTCTTCCTAACGGCGCGCATCGAATCGGCCTCCCGCAAGGCACGTCTGGCTTCCTGCAATGCCTGCCTGAGTTCAGCCTGAAAATCGGCGCTGTCCGCGGCAGATTTGGGTGACAAGTTCTCCAAGCTGTGCAGAGAAGAGAGGGCCTTCATGGCCTCAGGCTCGCCCAGCCGCTGCAGCTCACGCAGCCGTTGCAGCTCGTTCTTCAGGCGCTCCTGGTCAAGACGAAGCTGGGCGCTGAAGTTTTGCTGCCACACCAAACGCTTCTCTTTTTCCAGGCGCTCCAGTTCCCTGGCGATGGCCACTTGCTTGCGCTTCAGCAGCGCCTGCTTGAGGGAGTCATTGACGACGACGGTAATCTTCATATCCGGCGCCAGGCTGAAGTGCATGAGGCGCTGCACCGCCGCCGGGTGAGGCGTGAGGCCGGCAAGCTCGCCCTTGAGTCGGTGATTGAATTCATACATCATCTTGATCCGCTCCTGCATGGCCTCCCACTTCTCTGGCGCGCTTTGTGCCGGCAGCGCGGCCACTGGCGGCGGCATCGGCGGCGCGGCAGAGTCCCCTTCCACTCTGCCAGCGCCCGCAAGTGCCGGCGGTGCGGGCGTGACCACGACGGCCGTGCCTCTGCCGAATTCCAGCGGCATCTCGGTCAGGAACAACAGCGTCTCTGCCTGCGCGGCAGTCAGGCCCTGGCTGGCGTTGCTCAGATTGAGAATGCTGGCGGCGACTTGCTCCACCTGCTCCGGCGGAACTTTGCGCTCGGCCACATCGGCGAGAAACTGGCCGTATTTCTTCTTGAGCTGATCCTTGTCTTCACCTTCCGGCACCATGGCAAACAAACTGTTGCCGAGCAGACCCAGGTAATTTTCCACGCCGGTTTGGCGAACCTTGCTGAAAAACCAACTCAAACTGGCCGCCACCGCCAGCAGCAACACAACAAAACCGGCGTCACGGGCAATTCTGGACATATCCAACTCCCGAGCGACAACTTGAAATTTGGAAAGGAAACATGGTTTTCATTATTGCTCCCCCGCCGGGCAAGCGCGCACATCGCAGTTGGTGGCAGTGCACTCCGCCGGCCCCTTGCGCCACAACAGGAGGACTTCTGCGTCGAGGCAAAAGTTTTGGTGATTCATCCGAGTGGCAATCGCCAGTCTCACCAGCCTTGCCCCAGCCCGCGACCGGCCGGGAAACCGCGCCGGCATCATCCGACAGCAAAGATTGGCACATTTTCCAGAAAAGCAAGAGATTTCTCGAAACGGCCGCTGTCATCACCGCACGCAGGGCGACAGCCACCCGCGGAATTGCCGCACCGTCGACCGGCAGATGAAAATTTAGTGAAACCGCGGCGTCACCTTTGAGAACAAGCGCCGTATGAAACGGCATCGTTTTTACAGGCGCCGCAAGCAAGTGGCGCGAACGCAATTCAGATCGGTTCTGCAATCAGTCATGAGGAGTCAAAATGCGCAGCAAAACTCTCACCCATCTCCGCAACACCAGCCTGGCGCTGATGTTGATGTTCCTGGCGCTGCCGTTTTCGTTTTCATTCGACCACAACGGTCTCACCTGGAGCATGTGGCACGGCCAGCCGCAGTTGGTGAAAGCTTTCTTCCTGGCGGCAATCATCGCCGGCCTCGGTGCGTGGTTCTTTTCGTACCGCGTGAAACTGGCAAGAGTGAGGCAGCAATGACCCTCGGTTGATTCATGCACCGGCTTCTGCAAAAACTCACCGGCAGCGATCGGCGCTCGATCGGCAAATCCGCAGAGGTGGTGGCCGCGGTTCTGGCCCATCCCGCGGACTTCGGCGCTGTCTTCGAAGGCATGCTGGCAGAGGATCCGATCCTGCGCCTGCGTTGCGCCGATGCCGTCGAGAAGATCACCGTGCAGCGGCCGGAGTTGCTGCTGCCGTTCAAACGCCGGCTGCTCGAACGTGTTGCCAAGATCGATCAGCCGGCGGTGCGCTGGCACGTGGCGCAACTGCTGCCGCGCCTGGCCTTGACGCCGCGGGAACGGCGCGCGTGCGTCGCGTTGCTGCGTGCTTATTTGCAGGATGAAAGCAAAATCGTCAAGACGTTTGCCATGCAGGCTCTCGCCGATTTGGCCGCGCAGGAAACCAAACTGCGCGGCCCGGTAATTCGCCTGCTCACCAGCCTCACCCGCACCGGCAGCCCCGCCATGCAGGCCCGCGGCCGCAAGCTGCTGGCCCGCCTTCAAAAACTTCACTCCTGAACCGCTGCCGCCGCAGATTCCCGTGCTCAACCTTCAGCGTCGCCGGCGGCGGCGTTTGTTGCAGAAGTTGAACTTTTATTATTTGGAAAATTTGCTTATAATTCCCGCCATTGCATGCAAATTCCGAGTCTTGCGATTTTTCATTGAGGAAGAATCATGAGCAGTCAAGCAGACCAAAGTGCCCCGGCCTCGCGCTATGATTTCGCAGCCCTGGAGGCGAAATGGCGGCCCTACTGGGATGAGTTGGGCTTGTACCGAACCGGCAACGATCCTGCCAAACCCAAGAAATACATTCTGGATTTCTTTCCCTATCCCTCGGGTGAGGGCCTGTCGGTCGGCCACTGCCGCAACTATGTGCCGACCGACGTCATCTCGCGCTACTACCGCATGCGCAATTTCAACGTGCTGCATCCCATCGGGTGGGATGCCTTCGGCCTGCCCGCGGAAAATGCCGCCATCAAACTCAAAACCAATCCGGCCAAGCTCATTGCCAAATACTCCGCGAATTACAAGCGCCAAATGAATTTGATCGCGGCGAGCTACGACTGGGATCGTGAGATCAATTCGAGTTCGCCGGAGTATTACCGCTGGACGCAGTGGATTTTCCTGTTGCTCTACCATTCCTGGTATGACCGCCGCCGCGACCAGGCGCGTCCGATCACCGAATTGGAGGCGGAATTGGAGCGCAGCGGCACGCAGGAGCTGAAGCTGCCTGCCGAAGTGCCGGCGCTCACCAGCACGCAATGGCGGGCGATGTCGCTGGCGGAACGGCGGCGCTATTTGAGCAACTTCCGCCTGGCTTATCGGGCGGCCTCCGCGGTGAATTGGGATCCGGTCGAAAAAACCGTGCTGGCGAATGAAGAAGTGATCGACGGCCGCGGCTGGCGCAGTGGCGCGCTGGTCGAGCGCAAAACCCTGCAACAATGGTTTTTCCGCATCACGGCCTATGCCGAGCGCCTGCTCGCCGATCTCGACACCATCGACTGGCCGGAGAGCATAAAAGCGATGCAGCGCAATTGGATCGGCCGCAGCGAGGGCGCCGAGGTCACATTCAAAACCACGGCCGGCGATCTCGTGATTTTCACCACCCGGCCGGACACCTTGTGGGGCGCGACCTTCATGGTCCTGGCGCCCGAGCATCCTTTCGTTCCGCAATTGACCACTGCAGCGCAACGCTCGCACGTTGCCGCCTACGTCGCGGCCGCCAAGGAGAAAAGCGAGCAAACCCGCACCGCGGAGACACGCGACAAGACCGGCGTGTTCACCGGCAGCTATGCTCTCAATCCCGTTAATCAGGAGCAGATTCCGATCTGGATCGCGGATTACGTCTTGCTGGAGTATGGCACCGGCGCCATCATGGCCGTGCCGGCGCACGATCAGCGCGACTTCGAGTTTGCCCGTAAATTCGATCTGCCGATCCGCATCGTCATCGAGCCGCCCGGCCAAACGTTGCGCCCGGAAGACATGACCGAGGCCTGGCCGCACGAAGGCGTCATGGTCAACTCGGCACACTTCGACGGCACGCCTGCCAGCGAGGCGGTGAGCAAAGTCATCGCCTGGCTGGAGCAGACCGGCAAAGGCTCAGGCCGTGTGCTCTACAAGATGCGCGACTGGCTCATCAGCCGGCAGCGCTACTGGGGCACGCCGATTCCGATCGTGCACACCGAGGCGTTTGGTGAAGTACCGGTGGCGCCGGAAAATCTGCCGGTGCTGCTGCCCGAAGTGCCCAACTACGAACCGACCGAAACCGGTGAATCACCCCTGGCGGCAATCGACAGCTTCGTCAACGTCACGCTGCCGGATGGCACGCCCGGCAGACGCGAAACCGACACCATGGGCACCTTTGCCTGCTCGTCGTGGTACTTCCTGCGCTTTGCCAGCCCGCGCGAAGACCAGGCGCCGTTCGACCGCCAGGCGGTGAACTATTGGCTGCCGATTGATTTATATGTCGGCGGCGCCGAGCATGCCGTGATGCATTTGCTCTATTCACGCTTCTGGACCAAGGTCTTGTATGATCGCGGTTTGGTTCCCTTCGTTGAGCCGTTCAAAAAGCTGCGCAATCAGGGCATGCTGCTTTCCTATGACAATCAGAAGATGTCAAAATCGCGCGGCAATGTGATCACACCCGATGCCGTTGCGGCGGTGCATGGCGTCGATGCCCTGCGGGTTTACATTCTGTTCATGGGGCCGTTCGAAGCGGAAACGAAATGGGAGGAGGCGGGCGTCAAGGGTGCCAGCCGTTTTCTGCAGCGCTTTTGGGCACTGGCACGCGACCTGGCAACTGCCACGTTTGTTGAGCCTTCCGGCGAGCGGGAACGCGAATTTCGCCGCATGCTGCACGCGACCATCAAGCGGGTGACGCATGATCTGGAGGATTTTGCCTTCAATACCGCCATCGCCGCGCTGATGGAACTGTTGAATTTCTTCTATGACTGCCGGCGCGGTCAAACCGTGGTGGGCGTAACAGCCGGCCTGTGGCGGGAGGGTCTGGAGGTCTTCACGCGCCTGTTGTCGCCCATCGCGCCGTTCCTCGCCGAGGAGGTCTGGCAGGAGATGCTGGGCCATCGGGGTGAGTGCGTGCAGCGGCTGCCCTGGCTGGAATACGACGAGGCCGCGCTCGCGGTCGCTGAGATCAACGTGGTCATTCAAGTGAATGGCAAGCTGCGCGGCCAGCTCACGGTGCCCGTTGCCATCGATGAGGAACGGTTGAAACAAGCCGCGCTGGCAAGCACGCAAATCAAAAAGTTCGTCGAGGGCAAGGCCATCAAGAAAGTGATTGTCGTGCCCCGGAAGCTGGTCAATATCGTGGTGGGATAAGAGGGCGGGCCTTTCTTAAGTGCTCGCGTGCGTGCAGGCTGCGGCCGTCCGATGAGGAGGAGCGAGGGATTCAGACGGCAGGCGGCGACCTTGACAGGCAGGCAGCGCCGCGGCTCCGCAGGGCACGCGCAAGGTGCGCAGGCGGCGCTCACTCCCATTGCCGCAGGAGACGAATCATCTCGCCCGGATCTTCCACCGCCATCAACTGCTCGATGGCATTGTGAAAGGTGCTGATCTCGGCGAGGTGCTTGTAGATTTTCAAATACAGGTTCTCATCTTCGTGTCCGGGCGCGACCACCACGAAGAAGATGTGGGTCAGTTCACCGTCGGGGGCATCGAAGTCCAGGCCTTCGACGGAACGCGCGATGGCGATGGTCAAATCGCGGATGTTACTGGTGCGCACGTGCGGCACTGCCAGGCCGCGGCCAATGGCCGTGGTGGCGCGGCGTTCGCGGTTGATCAAATCGGTAAGCAGCTTGCGTTTGTTGGTCACCTTGCCGGAGCGCTCGAGCAACTCGACCAGCTCAGCGAGAATTTTCTCTTTTTGTTGCTGCCGGAATTTTTCGAGGTTGGCGGCCGGCTCTTCCGGGGGCGGCAGCGGCGGCTCCATCTCCAGCTTGATCAAATCCGTCGACAGGTAGCGGGTCAAGTTCATTGCTCGGATCCTCGGGAAACATATTCACGCCGAAATGCCGCGAATTTAGCGCGCCGTCTCGCCTTTCGCAAGTCTTTTGTCCGCCTGACGGATTTTATCGTTGTTTACTGCAGTCAAGGACCCCAATCATGGAGGACAACTTCAAATGAAGCAATTCAGTGCTCTTGCCCTGTTGGGCCTCGTTCTGCTGACACATTCCCCGGCGGCCGCGCAAGAGGCCGACTCGATCCGCATCAACCGCCTGGTGATTTGCACCGCGGTGGTGGATCGCGAGCCTTCGGGTGAAGCCACAGAATTCGACGCCACCACACCCATGCTCTATTGTTTCACCGAGCTGGACGGCGCGGAAGGCGAGGTGACGCACGCCTGGTTTCAGGGCGATTCTCTGCGCTCCGCCGTGAAGCTCAACAAGGGCCGCACCGGCCGCTGGCGCACCTGGTCGAGCAAGACCATGGCCGCCGAGACCACCGGCGCCTGGAAGGTCGAAGTTCGCGACGCCGCGGGCCACGTGCTCAAGAGCGCGCACTTCACGTTCGGCAAGTCGGAATGACGTTCCAGCGGCCTTCCGTAGCTGTTGCGCTGCGGAGGGCCGCAGCCACTCTCCGCACGACGACACCGCAGCAGCCAGATTTGCCGCGCAGGTTGATTCCAGTTGCGGCCTGGTGCAGTGGGGGCGCCAACAAAAACCTTGCATCTCTTGGCCTCCTGCCATATATTCAGCCTTCGTCTGCAAATTCTCGAAATCATCACAAACCAGTCACGCACACGCAAAGAACATGGCCCCGTTGGTATTCAGGCAAGGACAGCTTTCGGCGCGGTGGTTGCGCGAAAGCCACCTCGGCGCAAAGCCCACGGGCTTGGTCTGGGCGGCGTATGCGTCCGGCAAGAACGAGTTGGAATGCACCTGCGTGTCGGGTGCATTTTTTTTTGCGGCAATAGGATCACACCGGCGCACCGTGCCCCTCTTTGCCAGCACGAATCTCTGAACGGACTCCTGTGACGTGAGGAAAATATGATTGCTGATGTTCTACAAACGCTCCTGGCACTGCAACAAATCGACCGTCAACTCCTCGCTTTGGAAAAGGCAAAAGGCGATCTGCCGCAGCGCTTGAGCGAGTTAAAACAGAATCTTGAACAAGCGACGCGCAAGCGCGATGATGCCCGTGAGCGGCACGGCCAGCTCGAACGCAGCCGCCGGGCGTTGGAGGGCGAGGTGGCGCTGGCGAGGGAACGCAAGAAGAAATACGAAACCCAACTCTATTCCGTCAAGACCAACAAGGAATACGACGCCATCACGCTGGAGATCGAGACCGCCGAGCAGCAGGTCGATCAGGGCGAAACCCGCATCCTCACGATGCTGGAGGAGGAGCGCAAGCTGCAGGAAGAAATCGGCATGCACGACACAACCATCGCCCAACTGCAACAACAAACGCAGCAGCAGGAGGCGGAGCTGGCCGTTTTGCTGGAGGAAACCCGCAGCCAGGTCGAGGATTTGGGCGAAAGGCGCAGTGAGCTGGCGCGCACGTTGAAGCCCAATCTGCTGCGCACGTATGATCGCATCCAGCGCAGCCGGGAAGGCACGGCAGTGGTGGTGTTGGCGCGCGGAAGCTGCGACGGTTGCGGCACGCGCATCCCGCCGCAGCGCATGATGGAAATTCGCGAAAACCGGGAAATCTACTATTGCGAAAATTGCGGCCGCATCCTGGTTTGGCTGGAAGAGGAACATGCGGTGACGGTTTAGCGAAGTGAGCCGGACCACCGCGTCCCGCCACGCCTCGGCGCCGGCGAGATGAGGAAAGTCCGAACACGGCAGAGCAGAGTAGGAGGTAACGCCTCCCGCTAGCGATAGCGCTACAGGGCCACAGAAACCAGGTCTGCCCCGCACGCAGCGGGGCAAGAGTGAAAAGGGTAACCAGTACTCCGTGCAAGTGCAAATAGGCTTACGTTTGTCCCGCTTTATTGAGAACGGCGAAGTGAGAGCGGGACATGAAGGGCGGCTCGCTCGAGTAAGCGGGTAGCATGCTCGAGGCTGTTGGTGACAACAGTCCCAGATAAATGGTGGTCCTCCCGCTGCGGCGGGAGACAGAATTCGGCTTACAGGCTCGCTTCGCAAAGGGCACAGTCAACGCTGTGCCCTTTTCTTTGCATACCCCAAAAAACAGGGAGTCGGCATGAAAGGCATCATTCTCGCCGGTGGCAGCGGCACACGTCTTTATCCCATCACTCATGTCATCAGCAAGCAATTGCTGCCGGTTTATGACAAACCGATGATTTACTACCCGCTCTCCGCCTTGATGCTGGCCGGTATTCGGGAAATTCTCATCATCTCCACTCCGCAGGATTTGCCGCGCTTTCGGGAATTGCTCGGTGACGGCCGGCGGTTCGGGCTGCACTTCAGCTATGCCGAACAGCCGCGGCCGGAAGGACTGGCGCAGGCGTTCCTGATTGGTGCCGATTTTATCGGCAGCGATCGCGTGGCCCTGGTCTTGGGTGACAATATCTTCTACGGCCACGGCCTGCCCGAAATGCTGCGCCGCGCCGCCGAACAGGAATCCGGCGCCACGGTGTTCGCCTATTTCGTGCGGGATCCGGAACGCTACGGCGTTGTGGCCTTCGATGCCACCGGCCGCGCCATCAGCATCGAAGAGAAGCCGGCGAAGCCCAAATCCAACTATGCGGTGACCGGCCTGTATTTCTATGATAATCGCATCATTGACATTGCGAAACGCCTGCAACCCTCGGCACGCGGCGAATTGGAAATCACTGACGCCAACCGCGCCTACCTGGAAACGGGCGAATTGCGCGTGGAAGTGCTCGGCCGCGGCTTTGCCTGGCTTGACACCGGCACGCATGACTCGCTCATCGAAGCCTCGACCTACGTCGCGACCGTTGAAAAGCGCCAGGGCTTGAAGATTTCGTGCATCGAAGAGATTGCCTATCGCATGGGCTATATCTCGGCAGAGCAACTGCGCCGCCTCGCCGAACCGCTCGCCAAGAACGAATACGGCAGATACTTGTTGGAACTGTTGCGCTGAGACTGACGCCCGGATTGCACCGTTTCTCCAGCACGGTTGCCTCCGTTCAAAAATAATTTACGCCCGCCGGAATAAAGCTGCCGGTCAGGAGTACTGCAGGCAAAACGACACTTGCACGAATTACTCTTGACCGGAGAGTCTCATGAAGTCGCGTCTGTCTTTCCTATCACTGTTGCTGGTGCTGTCCGGGGCGTTGCAGGGCCAGGGGCTGATCATCCGCCCGGATTTCCAGCCGGCCGGCCTGGAATTGCGCCGTCACGCGATTACCGCCCAAATCCACGAACAAATCGCAGTGGTGACGGTCGAGCACGAGTTTTACAATCCCGGCTTGGCAACGGTCGAGGGCACTTTTCTCTTTCCGCTGCCCTCCCACGCGCACGTTTCTCGCTTCAGCATGAATGCCGACGGCAAGGAGATGGTCGGCGAGTTGTTGAGTGCAGAGGAGGCACGCCGCATCTATGAAGACATTGTGCGCAAGCAACTCGATCCGGCGCTCCTGGAGATGGCCGATTACCGCACGTTTCGTGCACGCCTCTTTCCCATTCCCGCCAAAGCCACACGCAAGCTGACACTGCGCTACGACGCCAGCCTTGCGCGCGAGGGCAACACGGTCACGTTTCAATATCCCTTGCAGGGCACGCTCACACTTCGCCGTGCCGGCGGGCCGTGGCCGGAACCCATGCCGCGCCCCGGTGTGCCGATTCCACCCGAACGCGAACCCGCCAGCCCGCCCGAAGGCGCCCGCTCGTGGCAGAGTACGCTGCATCTCGAGTTGCAGACTGAAACCGCGCTGCGCAACATCTATTCGCCTTCGCATCAGGTGGAAATTCGCCCGGACGGCGACCGCCGGGCGACCGTCGATTGTGAGATGAATGAGGCGCTGGAGGGCCGCGATTTCCTGCTCTACTATTCGCTTGACCCCAATGAAATCGCCACCACCTTGTTGGCGCATCGCCCGCAAAGCGACAGACCCGGCTATTTCATGCTGCTCATCTCGCCGCAGGTTGAGCTGGAGGAGGATCAAGTCTTGGCGCGGGATCTGGTTTTGGTGCTCGATACTTCGGGCAGCATGGCCGGCGAGAAGATCGCGCAGGCAAAAGCGGCACTGCGCTATTGCTTGCAGCGGCTCGGGGAGCGCGATCGTTTCGGGCTGGTAACCTTCAGTTCCGAAGTCAGGCTGTTCCGGCCGGTTTTGGCCGGCGCCAGCGCGCGCGATGATGCGCTGTGGCATGTTGACCGGCTGGAGGCGACAGGCGGCACCAACATCAATGAGGCACTGCTGGCGGCGCTCCGGCTCTTGCGCGAGACGCCGGCAGGCCGCGGCATGATCATCTTCCTCACCGACGGCCTGCCCTCCACCGGTGTGCAGGAGGAGGGCCAGATTCGCCGCAATCTGCAACAAGCCAATCGCAATGGCGTGCGCATCTTTTCATTCGGCGTCGGCTTCGATGTCAACACCAGGCTGCTCGACGGCATCGGCCGCGACCATCATGCTTTCGCCGACTACATTGCGCCCCAGGAAAACATCGAAGCACGCGTGGCAAAATTCTATGAAAAAGTCCGCTACCCCGTGATGAGCAATCTTACCTGCGAATTTCGCGGCACCGATGTGAGGTGGTTGTCGCCTCGCCGTCTGCCGGACTTGTTCAAAGGCGGCCAGATTATCCTGGCGGGCCGCTATCAAGAGGGCGGGCACGCCAGCATGATATTGCGCGGCCAGGTCGGCGAACGCTGGCAAACCCTGCACTACGAATTCGACTTTCCGCAGCGTGAGCGCGAGCGTGAGTTCGTCGCGCGTTTGTGGGCCACGCGCCGGGCGGGTGATTTGTTGGAGGAGATCCGGCTAAACGGTGAAAGCGCGGAACTGAAAAACGAAGTGATCAGCCTGGCGAAGGAGTTTGGTCTGGTGACGCCCTACACTTCCTATCTGGTGCGGGAAGAAGAGGGATTCGCCGGGCAGGTGCTGCCTGGCGAGGTGCGCTCCTGGGAAAGGCCGGCGGCGCCTGCGCCGACAGACCGCATGTTGCTGCAAGCCGCTTCGGGTGCAGAAGCGGTCTCGCTGAGCAAATCGATTCGTGCGATGAAGGATGCCGCCGTGGTCGCGGAGAACAAGCCGGGGCGCCTGAAGGCGGTGCGAGGCCGGACGCTGACCCAGCATACCGGCGGTGTCTGGATCGATGCAGAGTTCAAGCCGGCCATGGCAACTGTGAAGATACCCTTTGCCTCCGCAACCTACTTCAGGTTTCTGCGCCTCTTTCCGGAAGCCGGCGATTTCTGCCGCCTCGGCCAGAAGGTGATTTTCAAATGGCTGGGAACATTCGTGGAGATCGGCGAACAGGGCGAGCAGCAGCTCAGCGAGGCCGAGCTGCGCAAGCTGATCAAGTGAAAAATGGCGCAGGGCGCCGGCGGGCAGTGGAAAAACCTCTCGGCCACTTCAAAACCTCGTCTGGGCCCAGGCCTGGGCGGGGTTTTGTTGTTTTGATTTGGAATTTTTCCAGAAACTTCGCATAATGGCGCCAGCCAATGGAAGTTTGGTTGAAACAAAGATTGGAGCACTCTGATGAGCCTGTGGGAAAAAATTGCAAGGGATCTGCAGCAAAGCGCCACGACCTTCTCGGAACTGGCCAGTGAGTGGATCAAGAGCGGCGCTGAGGCCTTGCGTGAAGGCCTGGAGACGGCCTCGGAAAAGACCGCGCAAGCCACCAAGCTCGCCAAACTGAAGTGGGAGAAGAGCCTGATCCACCGCGAGATCGAGAAGGCATTTCTCGCGCTCGGCGGTCAGGTCTATGAGTGGCACGTGCAGGGCAAGCTCTCCGAAGTCGCGACGCTGGCCCAGGATAAATTCGAAGCGTTGCGCGCCCTGGAAAGCAAGCTCGAAAGCAAAGAGAAGGAGATTGCCGACCTGCAAGACGCCGCAGCAGCCGCCCCCCAAAAACAAGACACGACAACGGCATCTGCCCAATCATGACACAGACAGGAGACCAGCATGAGTTACATCAACAAAGCCTACCAGCCCAAGCCCACTGACGTTTTGTGCAGCTATTATCTCGAACCGGCGCCCAGGTATACGCTGATCGATGCCGCCGAAGAGTTGTGCAAGAAAGCTTCTGTTGATGTGGTTGGCGGAGAGATGGTGCATGGGCTGCGCGCCTGTGCCTACGCGGTGCACGAGGAGGGCACCCAGGTGGCCTTCCCCGCCGGGTTGTTCGAGGGCGGCAATATCCCGCAGATGCTCACCATCATTGCGGGCAAGATCTTCGGATTGGAGAAGATCGCGAGCTTGCGGTTGCAGGATGTATGCTTTCCGGAATGGTGGATCAAGACCTTTCGCGGCTCGGCGTATGGCAGTGGGCTGCTGGCCACGTTCTTCGGCAACCCGGCCCGGCCGCTGGTGGCCTCACTCATCAGCCCGGAAGTTGGCTTGACGCTCGCCGCTTACAAGGAAAAGGCGCGCGCTTCGTTTCTGGGCGGCTGTGACATCGTGCGCGACAGCCCGCAAATCTGCAACATGCCGGCGAATTCGTTCGAAAGCCGCGTTGACACGATCCTGGCGCTGGCGCACGAGTGTGCCGACAAGACCGGCATGCCCAAGATGTACTTTCCCAATGTCAGCGGCCCGGGCCACCTGGTGCTGCAGCGCACACAATTTGCTGTCAAAAAAGGATGTCGCGGCGTGGTAATCAATTTCCAGGCGTGCGGGTTCAGCATGCTGCAAATGCTGCGCAGCGAGTTCCCCGAGCTGGTGCTCTATGCCGACCGCACCTCGCATGCCGCAACCGCGCGCAACAAACGCCAGGGCATCTCGATGACTACACTCGGCAAACTGGCCCGGTTGGCGGGCGCCGACCTGGTTGAAATCGGCTCGATCACTGGCGACATGGTGGAAAACGAGGCGCACGTGGTTCAGCTTCACACCAATCTGCTGGCGGATCTCTTCAAGACACGCGATCCGCATCGCTTTGATCAGAATTGGCACGGCCTCGGCAACAGCCTGCCGGTCACCTCGGGCGGTTTGAAGGCTGCCGATGTGCGCGGTCTGCGCCTGCGCTTTGGCAATCAACTGGTGCTGCAGTTTGGCCGCAGCATGACCGGCAAGGAACATGTCTCCCAGCATCACGTCGAGATGTTTCTGGATGAGTTGGGCCCGCTGGTGCCACTGGTGTAACGCTGGTGTGTCAAAGCTGGCGACAGTGGTGGGATTGGCTTGCGGTCTGACGAGACTGAACGGAAGGCCCGCGGCACGGCAAGAGCCGCGGGGAGACACATGTGACTGAGAAGCGCCGGTCGTGAGAGGGAACGAGCCTATGCTTGTGCCGACTCCAGCTTGGTGACGCGGCTCTGCAGTTCTGCGATGGCCTGGTTTTGTCTGTCATCAGAAGACTGCAAATCACTGATCGCAGCCTGCAGGCGATCCTGTCCCGCGCCCAAGGCTTTCTTTTCCTGATCAAACTGTTCGTAACGCCGCAGCACGCTATCCATCATGGTCAGCATCTCGTCGCGAAACTGCGCGTCACGTTTTTCGATGTCCGCAATTTGGCTGGTAAGAGAGTCGAATCTCTTGACCACGGCATCGACGAGACTCGCAAACTCCCCGGCAGTCTCGTCTCGCAGAGACTGGATTCTCGTGGTGGTTTCCTGTTGCGCAGCGTGCAGCCCATCGCTCATTTCTTGACGCACGGCCTGCAGCCCATCGCTCATTTCCTGACGCACCGCATCAAATCGTTCGTTGGTCTCGGTGCGAAAAGAAGCCAGGTCTTGCGCCAGGTCGTCGACACGCTTCTCCAACCGGTTCAGTTTCTTGAGAACAGGACTGTCTTTTTGAGGGCGCTTCCGTGGACGTGTTGGCATGGGAAATCTCTCCCTCCATCAAGCAAAGCGTGTCATCTTTCTGCCAGGCGGGCGCGTGACCCGTGGGTAAAGGCGCGTCGGCGTTGGTGTTTCCCCTGTGAATTAGCAGTGCGCCCACTAGGAATCGAACCTAGAACCTCCGGATTAAGAGTCCGCTGCTCTGCCAGTTGAGCTATGGGCGCGGCACATCCAGACAACGATCGAATCGAGAAGTGAGGGTGGAGAGAATCGAACTCTCGGCCAACGGCTTAAAAGGCCGCTGCTCTACCGGCTGAGCTACACCCTCAATTCAGTTCGAAGAAAACGCCGCCAATATAAAGAATCCTCGCCTGGCAGTCAATCTAAATTTCCGTCAATTTGAGGGTCGCGACCAACTCCACACCGTTACGCCAAACGCCGGGAAATTGGAATTCCAAACACGCGGCCAACGCGACCGCCGCACAAGAGCTGTTTTGGCAGGTGGACGTGAATGACAGGGCCGGAGGGCTGGTGTCGCGATGGCCATGACACCGTGAGGACTGGCCTGCCGGCACGCAGGTGCGGCGGGAAGTTGAGCGCCGGCAGACGGCTCAGGAGTTCATCTTCTGCAGGAATTCCTCGTTCGATTTGGTGCCCTTCATGCGCTCGAGCAGAAACTCCATCGCTTCCACCGAGGACAATTCGCTCAGAAACTTCCGCAAGATGTAGACGCGGTTGAGCTCGAAATCACTCAGCAGCAGCTCTTCCTTGCGCGTTCCCGATTTGTTGATATCAATGGCCGGGAAGATCCGCCGGTCGGCCAGGCGCCGGTCCAGTTGCAGTTCCATGTTGCCGGTACCCTTAAACTCTTCGAAGATGACTTCATCCATGCGGCTGCCGGTGTCAATCAATGCGGTGGCGATAATGCTCAAGCTGCCGCCCTCCTCGATATTGCGCGCGGCGCCAAAAAAGCGTTTGGGCCGTTCCAGTGCTGTGGCATCAAGACCACCGGAGAGGATTTTGCCCGAGTGCGGCACGACGGCGTTATGGGCGCGCGCCAGGCGCGTGATCGAATCGAGCAGAATGACCACGTCCTGACTGTATTCCACCAGGCGTTTCGCCTTTTCCAAGACCATGTCTGCGACCTGCACGTGCCGCTCCGGGGGTTCATCGAAGGTCGAGCTGATGACTTCGGCGTCCACCGAGCGCTCCATATCTGTCACTTCTTCCGGGCGCTCGTCGATGAGCAGCACGATGAGTTTGATTTCGGGGTGATTGGCGCTGATGGCATTTGCAATTTTCTGCAGAATGGTGGTCTTGCCGGTTTTGGGCTGGGCGACGATCAGCCCGCGCTGCCCCTTACCCAGCGGGGAAAGCAGATTAATGACGCGCGAAGCATAGTCCCGCGGATCGTGTTCGAGCTTGATGCGCTTGAGCGGATACAGCGGCGTGAGATTATCGAAGAGGATCTTGCTCTTGGCGACATCCGGGTTTTCGAAGTTGACGGCTTCGACTTTGAGCAGCGCAAAGAACCGCTCATTTTCCTTGGGCGGCCGAATCTGACCGGACACCGTATCGCCGGTGCGCAGGCCAAAACGCTTGATCTGGCTGGGGGAGACGTAAATGTCATCCGGCCCGGGCAGGTAATTGTAGTCCGGTGAGCGCAGAAAGCCGTATCCGTCCGGCAGCACTTCCAGCACGCCGTCAGCGAAGATCAAACCTTCCTTCTTGGTTTGCTCTTCCAGAATGCGAAAAATCAAATCGGATTTCTTCAAGCCCGCAGCGCCCTGCACGTTCAATTCCTGTGCAACTTTGTTGAGCTCTGCGATCTTCATGGCTTTCAGTTCGGCAATATCCATAACACGCCCTTTAGATTAAAAGTGATCGCTTGGAGAAAGCTAGGTTCATCGTCGGGTCAAGACTCTTGCCTTGGCCGCATACCGCAGCAATTGATTTTGGTCAGAGTGAGGCACCGGAGAGATGAGCAGTCATGCCGATTGCGGGCGGCGCGGCCGCACAAGAAACCTGAACGGAGATTGCAGCGGCTGGCGGCACCAAACAGAAATCACCGCGTGGCAAGCATGGCCGGCATGCTCACCACCCTCAACAACACGACGCGCAGTGGAGATTGAAGCTCTCGGAACGTCTGTATTTGATGTCTTGCAGCAAATCGATCAGAAGTAAGCTAAGCAGGTCGCAGGCTCTCTTCGGTTTGAGCGCTGAAGAAGTGGGATTTACTCATGTCAAACGTGAGGGGCAACTGGCTGCCGATTGGGGGCTCCGTGCGGGAGTTGATGCGGGCAACCAGACTTGTCGCGCCAAGATTGACATACAAATATATTTCACTGCCCATCGGCTCGACGACTTCGACCACGCCGGGGGTTTCCGCCGTCTCCTGCAAGCCCGCGGCATCGCCGGCCAGATGGATGTCCTCCGGGCGGATGCCAAAGATCACGTCCTCTCCCACGTGGTTGCCAAGCGAGGGCGCAAAACTCTGCGGAATGGGAAACGCGAATTGCTCGCACTGAAATTTCAAGCCGCCGTTGCGCAGCACCCTGCCGGGAATGAAATTCATCGCCGGCGACCCAATAAACCCCGCCACGAATTTGTTCGCCGGGTGATGATACAGGTTCAGCGGCGTATCCATCTGCTGCACCAGGCCGTCCTTCATCACAACGATACGATCGCCCATGGTCATGGCCTCGACCTGATCATGCGTCACATAGACCATGGTCGTCTCCAGCCGGCTGTGCAACTTGGAGATTTCGATGCGCGTCTGCACACGCAGCTTGGCATCAAGGTTCGACAGCGGTTCGTCAAACAGGAACACCTTGGGCTTGCGCACGATGGCGCGACCGACCGCCACCCGTTGCCGCTGCCCGCCGGAAAGAGCCTTGGGTTTGCGATCCAGGAATTGCTCAATCCCCAGGATCTTGGCGGCCTCCTTCACGCGCGTCTCGATTTCCGACTTGGAATACTTGCGCAACTTCAATCCGAACGCCATGTTTTCGAAAACTGTCATGTGCGGATAGAGCGCATAGTTTTGAAAGACCATGGCAATATCACGGTCTTTGGGCGGGACTTCGTTGACCAGGCGGTCGCCGATATAGATCTCACCGCTTGATACCTCTTCGAGACCGGCGATCATGCGCAGTGTCGTCGACTTGCCACATCCCGACGGTCCGACCAAAACCACAAATTCCTTGTCTGCAATCGAAATATTCGCACGATTGACGGCAACCACGCCCTTGTCATAGACTTTGCTCACGTCGCGTAATTCAACACGGGCCATACGGAAGGATGGATGATCAGTGGTTCAGAGTAACGATAGGTATGACAGAATGGATTATCTTGTGCAGGATTAGAAAACGCGGTGCAATGTAAATATTCGAAGTCTGATTGTCAAGCATTTTGTCGGCAGCCGGAGCATACTTGCCAACGAAAACCGCCGGCATCCGCAACGCTCTGCCGGCGGCTTTTCCATAATACTCATGGGGTTACCTTTTTTCTTCAATGCGGGCCGCGCGGCCTTTCAGCTCACGCAGATAGTACAGGCGCGCCCGCCGTACTTTCCCGCGGCGCAGATGATCGATCTTCTCAATGTTGGGCGAATGCAGTGGGAAGATGCGCTCCACGCCGATGCCTTCCGAAACCTTGCGCACGGTGAAAGTCTCGTTGATGCCGTGCCCGCGCCGCTGAATCACGACACCTTCAAAGGTCTGGGTCCGTTCTTTGTCCCCTTCCACGACCTTATGGTGCACCGCCACTGTGTCGCCGGGCCAAAAGTCCGGATGATCGTTGCGTAGTTGTTGTGCCGTCAGGGCATTGACAATGTTCATTTGGAATATCCTCCTTGACCGTAGTCATGTTCATTTCGGTTTCAACAAATCCGCTCTGCGCTCGCGGGTGCGGGCTTCCGCCATGTTTTTTCTCCACTCCGCAATCTTGGCATGATGGCCGGAGATCAGCACCTCCGGAACACGCAAGCCGCGAAACTCCTCGGGCCGGGTATAATGCGGATAATCGAGTGAATCCTGCTGAAAGGAATCACCGCTTGCCGAATCCCAATCGCCCAACACGCCGGGAAGCAATCGAATCGTCGCGTCGATGACCACCATGGCCGGCAATTCGCCGCCGGTCAGGACGTAGTCGCCAATGGAAAGTTCTTCTGTCGCCAGGCCTTCACGCACCCGCTCATCGACACCTTTGTAGTGGCCGCAAATGAAAACGACCGACGGCAGCTTGGCCAGTTCATTCGCGCGCCGTTGCGTGAAGCGTTCGCCCTGCGGTGACGTCAGGATGATCGGCGCGCCGGCAAGCTCGTAGCGCGCGCGCAGATGATCCAGACAGGCGAAAATCGGTTCCGGCTTCAAGATCATCCCCGGGCCGCCGCCATAGGGATAGTCGTCGATGGTGCGATGCTTGTCGGTGGTGTAATCGCGCAAATCGTGTATGAAAATCTCAGCCAGCTTGCGCTCAAGGGCGCGCTTGATGATGCTCTCGGTCAGCGGGCCGTGGAAGAGCTTCGGAAATCCGGTAACGACGTGAATCTGCATTTCAGTCAATCATGGCAAGCTGGTGGAATCGTCGAGCAATCCCTCCAGGGGCTCGATCACGATGCGTGGCACCGTCATTTCGACACTCTTGATCACGGAACTGATGGCAGGAAGCAGCCATTCCCGGCCGGAGGCGTCGCGCACAACCCAGACATCATTGGCGGGATAAGGCACAACGTCGCTGAGCGTTCCCACCAGCCGGCCCGCGCTGGTATACACCGGCAGGCCCAGCAGCTCAAAAGCGTAATATTCCTGCTCACCAGTGGGAAGGCACGATTCGCGCGCAATGACAATCTGCGCGCCACGCAACGGCTCGACCGAAGCAAGCGAGTCCAGTTGATGAAATTTTATGCGCAGGCCGCGGCTTTCGACGATGATTCGCTCAAGGCGGAACGACCCCAATGATCGTCCCTGCAGCCGCAACTCCACGGCCTCGAGACGGCGAAAGCGCTCGGGGTCTTCGGTTTCAGGCACAACTTTGACCATGCCGTGCAGGCCGTGGGGGCGCACGATCACGCCAATCGTGACTTCCTTGACATCTGCCATGGGGAATTTCTTCGGGATTTCCGGCAGGGCTTCGCGTGCGCAGGCTGGCCGTGCGATTGCCGCGTCCCGTCGGGCCGCATCAGTCGTGCGGTCGCGTCGGGGGAACTGCCGCGGGTCCAGGCTCGTCAGGCAATCCGGTCATTCGAGTATCTCCAACACCGCACGTTTGCCGGTTTTTGCGGAGGCCGCTGCCAGCAAAGTGCGCAACGACTTGGCCGTCTGCCCGTGCTTGCCGATCACCTTACCCATGTCACCCTGACCTACGCGCAGTTCGAATACGATGGTGCGCTGGCCATCCACCTCGGTGACCACGACATCGCTGGGCTTATCCACCAGATGCTTGACAATGAACTCGACAAACTCCTTCATGATCAACCCTCCATTGGGTTCATTCCTCGAGATTCTAGAGTCTGCGCGAATTCGAAAGCAGAACAGAATCGCAGAGATTTTCGCTGCTTCAGGTCGTTATCGAATCTGCGTCCCACACCGTTCGATCGAGGCAACCCGCTTGTGTCCCACCACATTAGCCATCGCACTACACAAGGATATGTCACTCAGGCGGCGAAAACGATTTTCCCAAGGAGAGGATTGAATCAAAAAGATCAACGGACACGCCACGACTGCCCGGCACTGTGGCCGGCAACCGTGCACCGGTTGAACTCAGGCATTGCTGTCCGCGGTGGCCGGCGCCTCGGCTGGCTGAGCGGGTTCGGCCTCAGCTTTTTTCCTGCTCTTTTTCTGCAGCCGTGCCATTTCCAACCGCTGGCGCTTTTCGGCCTGCTGTGCTTCCCACTTCTTCAGTTCCTCGCTGATTTTGGCGTCATCTGCACCACGGCGTTTGAGATGCCATTTCAGCATGATGCCGCGCCGGCTCAGAATGTTGCGCACCGTATCCGTCGGTTGCGCGCCGGTGCTGAGCCAATACAGCGCACGCTCTTCGTTAACGGTCACCGCTTCCGCTTCCGCGCGCGGATTGTAAATACCGATTTTCTCCAGATATTTGCCATCACGCGCGGCGCGTGAATCAATGGCAACGATGCCGTAAATCGGTTGTTTCTTCTTGCCCATTCGGCTCAGGCGAAGATGAACGGCCAAATCGAACCTCCTTACATCGTTTGAGTTTGGGTAATTGTTGTGCGGAAATGTCGCCGGGCAGCCCGTAAGCAGCCGCCGGCCCTATCATCGCGACGGTCGCCCTTTGCGCCCGCCGATCTGTTTCATCATCTTCTTCATCATTTCGTACTGCTTGAGCAGGCGGTTGACTTCCTGCACGCTGTTGCCGCTGCCTTTGGCGATGCGCAGCCGGCGGCTGCCGTTCAAAATTTGCGGCCGTTGGCGCTCCGCCGGCGTCATAGATTGAATGATTGCCTCCACCCGCACCAGCGCTTTTTCATCGACCTCCACATCCCGGGGAATCTTGCCGCCCAGGCCCGGGATCATGCCCACCAACTGGTTCAACGGGCCCATCTTCTTGACCGACTGCAGTTGGTCGTAGAAATCCTCCAGCGTGAACTCCGCGCGGCGCAGCTTCTCCTCCATCTTGCGCATCTTCTCCTGATCGACTGCCTGCTGCGCCTTCTCTACCAGGGTGATGATGTCGCCCCGGCCCAGAATGCGCGAGGCAATGCGCTCCGGATGGAATTTTTCCAGGGCGTCGAGTTTCTCACCGGTGCTGATGAACTTGATCGGCTTGCTGGTAATCGCCTTGATCGAGAGCGCCGCGCCGCCGCGTGCGTCGCCGTCCATTTTGGTCAGCACCACGCCGGTGAAATCCAGGCGCTGCAAAAACGCCTGTGCCGTGTTGACTGCGTCCTGGCCGGTCATGCCGTCGGCTACAAAGAGAATCTCATGCGGCTTGAGGTTCTTTTTGATGTTCACCAGCTCCTGCATCAGTTCGTCATCAACGTGCAGCCGGCCGGCCGTGTCCAGAATCGCGATGTCCAGCATGCGCTGGCGTGCCTCGGTGATCGCGGCCCTGCAAACCTCCAGCGGCGTCGTGTTCGGCCGCGAGAAAAAGCCCGCGCCCGCCGCTTCGGCCACAAGGCGCAATTGCTCGATCGCTGCCGGCCGTTGCAAATCTGCGGCAACCAGCAGCGGCCGCCGACCCCTGGCCTTCAGAAATTTTGCCAACTTGCCACAGAACGTGGTTTTGCCCGTGCCCTGCAGGCCCACCACCATGATTACTGCAGGCGGGATGCTGCTTTCGCGCATCGGCGTGTCATTGCCACCGAGCAGCAAGGTAAGCTGCTCGTGCACGATTTTGATCATCTGCTGCGCCGGCGTAATGCTGGTCAGAACTTCGGCGCCTACCGCCTTCTTTTCGACGGCCTCGACGAAATCCCTGGCAACTTTGAAATGAACATCGGCCTCCAGCAAGATGCGCCGCACCTCGCGCGAAGTCTCGGCGATGTTCTCCGCAGTGAGCTTGCCGTGGCCCTTCAGCTTCCTGAAAAGGTCTTCGAAATGACCGGTGAGCTGTTGAAACATGCAAGAATGAAAGCAAAAATATCCGCCGGACGCGGATAGGATCGTTCAAAATCGAGCTGAGATTTGTTTATAAAGCCGCGAAAGATATTAAAAAACCCTGTGGGATGCAAGCTAATTTTCTGGCTCTACAAGCTTTAGGGAGAACAACTTCTCTCCCTCCCGCCTGCAGTTGCCTGACTGGAAAGAAAGAACTTAACCGGAATCATCCGCCGGCATCAGCGATGCGCAGCGCGGTATTCGGAGCGAAAAATTTCCTGGATCCGGTCAGCGCGAGCTTGGCGATGCCGGCGACAGCCATGAGTTCGTCGCAACCGCAGCAAAGACGCCCCGCAAACTGCCAAACCGGCTCAGGCAACTCTCTGCCGGTCCAGAACCAAGGTCTGGGATGGTCTTCAACACTTCGCGCTGCGTGCGAACAAGTGACCCCGCATGGCCCACTAGCCGAAAGCGAGAAGTGGCCCGGCCAGCGCCCATGCACAAGCCGAGGTAACGCCCACGGCAGTTCGACCGTATCGGAAGGACCATTGCAGAATCGGCAAATGGTTGGGCACCGTCATGTGCAACAGTGCCCCGCGCCCGGTGGGGGGATGAATCTCGCGGCTGGGCGCCGTGGATTTCTCCAGCAGCAAAACGGGATAACGATAATTCCCCTGCGGCTTGCTTACCTGGGCAAACAGGCGCTTGTCGAAAATCGACTGAACGAAATCAGCGGTGGTCTTGCGCTCTGCCGCCACCGCTGGCAAAAGCAGAGAGTCGCCGGCCGCCAGATGCTTCAGCCGCGCTTCGATGCCCTGGTGGCCGAGCAAGCGGTGAATACCCGCTGCGCATCCGCGCGAATTGGCAATCAAACCGGCCAGGGCGTGATCAACGCGAGAGGTTTTCTCCGCTTGCGACGGCGCAGAGGCGAAGCGCAGCCGGGCCGCAGCGCACTCAGCGCACCACCATCAGCTTGCGCACGGTGGCAAATTCTCCGGCGACAATCTTATAGAAGTAGACTCCATTCCGCACCAATGCGCCGCTCTGGTCACGGCCATCCCAGTTCACCGCAAAGGTGCCGGGGTGTTTGACCTCCTGCAACAGCGTCCGTACTTCGCGGCCGAGGACATCATAGACGCGCAGACTCACGGCCACGCCGCCGGCTGCCTGCGCGGGAATGTCAAAGGCGATGCGGGTCGCGCTGGGCGCGCCACTTTCACTCGCCAGCACGAATGGGTTGGGATAACTCTGCTGCAACGCAAACTTGACCGGCACGGCGGGAGGTGCTTGTTGCTCGGCCACGGCAGTCGCGGAGCTCACATTCAACACCACGGCAACCGGGCGCACCGCGTTGTTCGGATCGTTGCTTCGGATTTCCAAGCGCGCCACGTTTTGCCCGAGATTGGCAAAGGCGCTCGTCAGCTTCACCGTGATCGTATCTCGCTCACCCGGGCCCAGGCGGCCACGCATCGGCGCAGCCACAAGCCAGGGGAAATCGAACGCGCGGAGGTCTCGCTGCTGTTCTTCCAACTCGTACGCCAGGGTATCGACCGTACCCGTGTTGGTGATGAACAGTTGGCGCTCGCGTTCTTCCCCCTGACGCACAGCCACGACCACTGAAGTCGTCGAAACCTGCAGATTCGGCGCTTCCGGCCCGACCTCCACCGCCGAAACCACGAGATTGTAGTTCCCAAACTTGGCATTGCGGTTGGCCGGGCTGCGGCGGCTGCGAATGTAGAGCGGTCCATTCTGCGCCGGCTGATACTCAACCAGCGAGCGCAACACCTCGAAAGCGTTGTTATCGCCGGGCGTTGGCGTGCCGACATTATCATTGGCCGCCAATTCGGTGCCGTCCGCGGCGTGCACGCTGAGATAAGTATCCGCGCCGTCGCGCATGGTGTTGGTGCTGATCGCATACTTCACGCTGGAGAAGGCCTCGAACACCAGCCAGTCTTCATCACCCTCGGGAAAGTGCGTGTGATGCGTTACCGCGCCGCCGCCGACCTGGGCAAAGGAAAGCGGCACCGCCTTTTCGCGCGTGTTGTCGTCCTCAAACTCGTCGGGGAAAAACTGCATGTTGTGATTGCGAAAGAGCATCTCATTCAGGGTGGCGCTTTGCGGATTGGTAATGTTGGCATTCCAGGTGTCGACAAAATCCTCGAACGATTGCGGCTCGGTGATGGTCGACATCAGGAAGGAGGTGACCAGCCAGGTTTCCGCGAAGGTGCGCGTCAGCTCGTATCCCGGCTCGTCATCCACGCCGGGCGTGGCATCCGGCGTATCGGGGCCGTCGGTCATGTCCCACAAGGCGGATTGCACCGCGTTCTCGGAAGAGGCGCCTTCGCCTTCGCGGTCTTCGAGATCATAAGAGAAGCTGAAGCGGTTGCGCGTGGAGTCGCCGAGCGAGTTGAGATAGACACTGGGCTTGTTGTCGCCGCGCCACTGCCGCACATGCGAGGCCCAGAACGTCGGCCAGCCTTCGCCCCAGGAAAGCCGCGGATCCTGCGCGCTGTCGCCGATGAAATGGCGGCCACCGGGGTTGTCGTCGAAATCGCCGTAGTTGCGTTCGACATAGTGGCCCAGCTCATGCAGAATGATGGTGTCGTCATAGCCGTAATTGGGCCCCAGAAAAACGCCGCCGCCCGGTCCGGCGCCTGCGCTGTAGTAGGCAAAATCGTCCGTCCGGTTGATGTTGAAATTGACAATGGTCTTGATCGGCGCCTGCGGCCGGGCGCCGTCCACCACCTGCAGGAAATTGGCATTATCCAGCATGTTGTCATAAATGTTGAAGGGCTCACCGCCGGCTTTGTATTGCGCCACTGCCGTCCCCAGGTTGAAATCCTGCGTGGGATTGTGATTGGGGGAAACGCCGCCTTCGAACGCATGTGGCGCGGTGCCATTGCGGTTGGTGCTGGTCATCACCATCACGGCTTGCTCCAGGCCCGGTGTATTCTGACTGTTGGCGACCACCACCACGGCAATGGTACGAATGGCGTTGTCATTCACCGTGATGCTGAACTCACCATTGAGGTCGGTGGCGCCCTGCGCCACCACCGTGTTGCTGCTGGTGTCGAGAATCAAAACATCCGCCAGGCGAATCGGCTTGTTGGGTCGTGCGCCGGTGAAGCCGTTGATATCGAGCTCGAGATCCTGATACAGAAAGCGGCCCGTCACCTTGTAATCGGCGCGGGCGGTCGCCGCGGCAAGCAGCAGCACAACGAGACCGCAGGAAAGTATGGCCTTTTTGAAACCCATGGTTTTCTCCAAGATTCGGCGAGTTTTACTCCACCCGATGATTGCGGGCATCGGTTCTCACTTCTCCGCGTTGGGGCGATGGATTTGCAGGCTTTCCACCCCTTCATACCCCTTCACCGGCTGCATCTCCGCCGCCTTTTCCAGCCGGCGGGCAGGATCGACATAGGCACTGGCGCCCTGGCGGAACACGCGGCCCTCCGGCGGCGTCACCACCGCCTGCGCGATCACGTAGCGCGGCGTTGGCTCCAGCAACCGCACGCTCAGGTTGAGCGTGCCGGTTTCGCCACGTTTGAGATTCCCCTCCCAGCTCAATTCGCCACTGAGCAACTCGTATTTTTCCGGCAAAGTAATGGCGAGATTCACCCGCGCCTGTGCCAGCCGCGGCGAGAACGTTGTCTGAATCTGCGCCGTGCCGTTTGGCGAAATCTCCACCACCTGCATCTGCAAATCCAGAGGCAGGGAAACTCCGACGTCGAGCGGCAGCCGGGCAGGCTCGCCCGCCACGGTGGGTGCGGCTTGTGAAGACTGCGGCCGCTCCTGGCAGGCCAGCAGCAGCAGCGTACCGGCCAGCAGCGCAGCGTTCATGAGACGGATTGTTTGCATGAGGCGTGCATCCTTTCCTTATCTGTTGAGAGTGAGATTTTTGTCCATACTGAGAAATTTCCCATTGCGGTAGAACAACTGATCATCCACCCAAATTTCCCCGCCGGCACGCAGATCGCAAATCATGTCCCAATGAATCGCAGATTCATTGACGCCACCGGACTCGGGATAGCTGGCGCCCAGCGCCAGATGAAAACTGCCGCCAATTTTTTCATCGAACAAAATCTGTCGTGTGAAGCGGGTGATGCCGGCGTTGGTCGCAATCGCAAACTCACCCACGCGCCGCGCGCCCGCATCGGTATCGAGCGTGGCGCGCAGCAGATCTTCATTCTTTTCGGCGGTGGCGCGCACCACCCGGCCGGCCTCGAACCACAGCCGCACGCCGGCGACTTCCTTGTCGCGATAAATGGCGGGATAGGAGAAGCTGACGTGACCAGCCACGCTGTCTTCCACCGGCGCGGTGAACACTTCGCCGTCGGGAATATTGAAAGTGCCGGCGCAATTGATGAACGGCCGGCCGGCAATGCTCAGGCGCAGATCGGTGCCCGGCGCTTTGACGTGCACAGTCTGTTTGCCCTGCAACCAGGCCACGATTTTGTCCTGCTCAGCGGCCACGCGGCGCCAATAGCCGACGGGGTCGTGCGGGTCTGGCATGCAGGCTTGATAGTAGAAATCTTCAAACTCGCGCAGACTCATGTCGGCGTCCTGGGCGTAGCCGCGGGTGGGAAAGAGCGTGTAGACCCAGCGCAGCTCGCCGCGCGCGGAGCGCTGCATCAAGGTGTGGCTGAGGCCCGCGCGCGCCTGCGCCCGCCGCGCCAGGCGCGCCGCATCGATTTGATTGAGCGCGCGGGTGTTGGGCGCAGCGTCGATTTGAATCATCACTTCAAAAGTTTCGCGAATCAGTTGCTCCACGGCGGAGACATGCTGCAATTGCGCTTCGGAAGCATGACGATAAAACAGCTCATTGGCATCCGGCAGCTCCGGCAGCAGAAGCGGATGGCCGCCGGCCTTCAACACCTCCGCGTAAACGGCCAGCAGCAACGGCTCGGCCGGCGTTCCGCCTTGAATGACGACGCGATCGCCGGGACGCACGCGGACGGAATAATTGACCAGCAGCTCGGCGAGTTTCTCAAGGCGTGAGTCGGACATGCGTATTTTTCGTGTGATAAATCAGATGACGCGGTTTGATTCACTTTTTTCCAACAGGCAATTGGTCGATTGTGCAGCCTGCTGTCGTTTCAATCTGTTTGGGCGGCCCGGTTGACGTGTTCTCCCGCCAGAGGCATTGCCTATGCGTGTCCGTCCGAAAACACCGCCGCCCGGGCGCTTCGTCATGAACAGGAATCAGTCTTATTCGACTTGTGCACGTTTCGAGGCCAAGCGCCCGGGCGGGTTCCTCAATTCGTCGCGACCTACCGGGCAGGATAACAGCCATCGTGAATGCGCTTTTCATGATTACAGTGCACTAGGCCGCCAGGACAATACCCACCGGGCAATGATCCGAGCCGGTCACCTCCGGCAGAATGAATGCCTTTTGCAACCGCGGCCGCAACACCGCTGAAATGCAAAAATAGTCGATGCGCCAGCCCACGTTGCGACGGCGGGCATTGCCGATCTGGCTCCACCAGGTGTAATGCCCGCCCTCCCGGTGGAATTCGCGAAAGCTGTCAAGGAAGCCGCGCTTGACGAAATTGTCGAAACCGGCGCGCTCTTCCGGGGTGAAGCCGTGATTGCCGACGTTGGCCTTGGGATTGGCGAGATCAATCTCGGTGTGCGCGACATTCAAATCGCCGCAAAAGATCACCGGCTTTTTTTGTTCCAGCCGCTTGAGAAATTTCAAAAAATCCGCGTCCCATTGCACGCGATATTCCAGCCGGGAGAGGTCGCGCTTGGCATTCGGCGTGTAGACATTGACGAGAAAGAAGTCGGCAAACTCGGCGGTGAGCACGCGGCCTTCGCGATCATGCCCGGCCACGCCCATGCCGCGCCGCACGCTGAGCGGCGCGATTTTGGTGAAGATGGCGGTGCCGGCATAGCCCTTCTTCTCCGCGGTGTTCCAAAACTGCTGATAACCTGGCAGCACGAGACTCACTTGTTCGGGCGCGGCCCTGGTTTCCTGCAGGCACAGCACGTCCGGCGCGGCGGCTTCGATGAACGCGATGAAATTCTTCTTGAGCACGGCGCGAATGCCGTTCACGTTCCAGGAAATGAGTTTCATGTCAAGAGGCGGTCAACCTGGGCCAGGCCGGCGGCGCCGGGGAGTGTGCAGGAATCTTGCCGCTCGCAGGCCCATCTGTGGCGAGCCCACCGCTCAGCCGTGGGAGAACCAACTCGCAAACAATGGCCGGTTTGCGGGAAAACGCGGCAAAATAAGGCGGCTCCACGAATAATGCAAAGCATTTCCTCACGAACGGCGCTCACGGCGCGCCGTAGGTCTTCTGCAAATGGAGAATGAGCGCGCGCCGAATCTCCGCCACATTTTCATTCAAGACTTTGAGGCCGGGATGGCTGCGGTTCAAATAGTCCAGACCTTGTTCGTTTCCGGTAATGAGAAAATCACTGATCGCCACTTTGTAAATGCGGCCGGTTTCCAAATCGCTTCCGTTGATCAGCCAGCGGCCCTGACCTTCGTCCCAATTCACCTTGGCCGTGTGCAGATAGCCGCCGCTGCCCTTGTTCTTCCGGCCCTGATCCAGGACCCTGCCGAGCAGCTCGCCGGTCATTTCCACCAGCGCGAGGTTGCCGCCAAACGGCAGAATGCGAATGATGTCGTATTCCGTGATCGCACCGGCCGGCAGCACGTCGTCGATGCGGATCGAGCCGCCGTTGAACACCGCCAAATCAGCCTCTGGCGCCGCGCGCAGAAAAGAAGCCGCGATCAAATCCGTCAGCAGGCCGGGCCGGTTGCGCACCACGGATTCCCGGCCATCGAGATCAACCGGCGAGTTGACCGCGAGCTTCTCCGGCGCAAAGCCCATCTGGCGAAACGCGGCAAAGGCCAGTTCCACCCATTTCTGCACTTCGGCGCGCGCCGCCGGATCCTCGGCAATCGTGTCAGTGATGGGCTGCAGGCGCGAGTGGATCTGCACTTGTTTGGCTGCGGGGTCATAGTGCAGCTCGTGAATGTAGGCTGAGCGCACGTTGGCATCGGCCTTGAGAATCGGCGTGAAATCCGGGCCGCGCCAGACTTGCACATTCTCATGCTCATGCCCGCCGAGAATCAAGTCGATCTCGGGCAGCGCCTGCGCCAGCGCAATGTCTTCCTCGAGGGGAAGATGTGTCACGGCAATCAGAATTTCCACCTGGCCGCGGAGTTTCTGCACTTGTTGCCGCGCGGTGGTGAGCGGATCGGTGAAAGTGACGTAGTCGGGTTTGTTCTTGGTCATGGTCACGCCAAACATTCCCACACGCACGCGCTGGCTGCCGGCAGCGGTGGTAAAGATGACGTGTTCCACCACGTTGGGAAACGGCCTGCCGTTGCGATCGAACACGTTGCTGGAAAACCAGGTGAAGCGCGATTCGGACAAACGCTGCAAGAAGGCCTTTTCCTTCAAATCGAATTCATGATTGCCGAAGGTGCAAAAGTTCAGACCGATGGCATTCAGCACGGCCACCATCTGCCGGCCGGCCAGCCGCTCACCCTCGACCATTGCCGTGCCGAGCGCCGAGGGACTCAGCAGATCGCCGGCAAGAATCATGTAGGTGTTGGGATTCTCCGCCTGCAGTTGCCGGCGCAAAGTCGCCAGCCGCGCCATGCCGCCCTCCCTGCCACCGCTCACCGGTGTGAGTTCGTAGAGATCGTTGATTTGCAGCAGGGTGATCGCAGCACCGGATTCGCGCCGGGCCATGCTCGCTGGGCCGGCGCAGGCAAAGAAGACGAACAGCAGGGCAAGCGCCCATTCCCGCCGCAAAAAAAATTTCCACATAAAGGCTCCACGGCAAATGACATTTATCCTGCAACGTTTAGTAGCCGCTCTGCTCGTGAGAGGAGGCCAGCTTGACCCCGACGGGGTCGCATGGAATAGCCCGCGGGCAGCGCCCTGGGAGCTGATCGAATTGGCCGCCTCCAGCCCTGCAGGGACGGTATTCCTGACCTCGTACTCTCGCGCCGCGGTGGGGCGTGGTGATTTCTCCTGATGGCGGCGTTACCAGGGCGTTGCCCTTCGCTGCCACCTTTCGCGCCTTTGGGGCTGGTTCTCTGGGCAATAGAATTCGACTCAGCGTTGTCGTATTCATCAGTCGCGGCCGCGCTGCCGTGAGAAAGAGACAATTGCGCGCCGCACGGGCAAGACGGAATTTTCCTGAATGAGGGTAGCGGCTGCCTTGCCTTCAAGAGAAGGCCTGGCCTGCTCACAGCGTGCGGTAACTCCCGCGGAAGTAAAGCAGCGGAGGATGTGTGGCGGCTTGTCCCAAGGCCACGACTTCACCCACCAGGATGCTGTGATCACCGCCGTCATGCGCGGCCGCCAGGGTGCAGTCCACCCAGGCCAGGCATTCCTCCAAAATCGGCGCACCGGTGACGGCGCGGCGCAGCCGGAGATCGGCGAAGCGTTCACGCGCCGGCAATTGATCCAGCGCAAAACGCTGCGCCACTTCCCGCTGCGGCGCGCCGAGAATATTCACCGCAAAGCAGCCGCCCTGCCGGATCAAGTCATGGCTTTGCGCGGTTTTGCTCACGCACACCAGGACCAGCGGCGGGGCCAGCGAAACCGAGCAGAAGGCGTTGGCCGTCAGGCCGTGGATGATTTCGCCGGTGCGGGTCGTCACGATCGTGACGCCGGTGGCAAACGTACCCATCACCTGACGGAAATCTTTTTCGTCGATCATGCCGGTTTCCTGACTGAGTGGATGGTGAAAATCGTCGCGCGCGGAACGTCGTACCGGCGGCGGCCTGCGTGACTCGCCGATATGCCGGCAATTTGCGGCGCAATATAGTCGGGCAGCCGGCCAAATGCAAGCAGGAGCACCGTGGCGCGTGCAGCCGTGGGCAAGATGGCGCTTGACATTCAAAGGGCCTTTCCTTTAATTGCGGCGGCTGTCATGCAGTTTCCTCCGCGGTGGTGATGGTTGTGAGGGTCACATGATGAATCGTTCTTCTTTGATCGCTGGTGGTCTGCTGATTGTACTTGGCCTGGCTTTTCTGGCCGGGAATGTCCTCAAATTCTATTGGGAGGAATGGTGGCCGTTGTGGCTCATCGCGGGCGGTGTGCTGTTCTTGCTGCCCTACTTGTCCGATCGGCGCTACTACGGCTTTCTGATG
>JBBIKM010000027.1:34770-43448 GCA_037445455.1 bacterium
TGTACTGCACCTGGAGCAACCGCTGGGATCATATGGGAAGCCTCTGGCCGATCTTCATTCTCGGACCCGGCCTGGGTTTTCTGCTGATGTACTTCCTCGGCGAGCACGAACGCGGCTTGTTGATTCCCGGCATCATCTTGACCGGCATGGCCGCCATTTTTCTGATCATCTTCGGCCCGTTTTCGGAGCTGCGGGACTACTGGCCCGTCGTGCTGATCCTGGTGGGATTGTATCTGATCTTCCGCCGCCGCGGCCAGCTCCAGCCATGACTCGTTCTTTCAGCCGCAATCACTGCCGCGCGGCTGCAACCTGCATCTGACCTCATGTTCCGTCCACGAATTCGCACGCACCTCATTCTCTTCCTGATTCTGCAGGTGGGCACGTTGCTGGCGCTGGCGGGTTTTTATTTGCATTGGCGCATGCGCGCACAGATTGAAAGCGAGCTGGCCGACAAGCTGGTGGCACTCGCCGCCGCCGGCGCGCAGCTCGCGGCCACCTCCGCCGGCGTGACGCCGATCATCAGTCTGTTGCCCGGCGATGAACAGGCGCGTACGGTTCAGACCCTGCAGCGCGCCTGCGCGCCGCTGCTGGCCGCGGGCAGACTCAGCCGCCTGGTGATCTGCGACCGTGAATCCCGCCTGCTGTTCGACAGCCGCGGCGAACTGGCCATCGGCAGCGAATACGTCCGGCTGCGTTTCGACCAGGAGGAGATTGCGCGTGCGTGGCAGGGCCGCGCCTCCGCGGCCAAGCTGTTCTTCGATGCGCGGCAGCAGCCTTTCAAAGCCGCCTACGCGCCGCTGCAGGAAGACGGGCAGGTGCGCGCGCTGGTGGGCATTGAAGGCAGCGCTGCGAGTCTCGCCGCGGTGACGGAAACGCAACGGGTGTTGTGGAGCATTGCCGCCCTCGGCCTGGTCGCGGCCACCCTCAGCGGCATCGTGTTCGCGCGGCGAATCACCTCGCCGCTGGAGCGCCTGCGTGCGGCGGCGCAAGCCATCGGCCACGGCGCGCCCTCCGTGTCATTCGAGGTGAAGGGCACGGAGGAGATTCGCTTTCTGGCGCAGACCATGCAGCAGATGCACACGGCGATCGTGAGCCGCGAGCAAAACCTGCGCATGATGCTGGCCGGCGTGGCGCATGAGATTCGCAATCCGCTCGGCGGCATTGAGTTGTTCGCCGGCATGCTGGAGAGCGACGCGCCGGCAGCGCTCAAACCCCAGGTGCAGCGCATTCGCGCCGAAGTGCGCCGGCTGGAAAACACCGTGCGCGATTTTCTCGACTATGCCCGGCCGCGGCCGAGCGTGCGCCAGCAGGTGCGCGTACGCCCGATCATCGAAGACGTGCACGGCCACTTGCACGGCCTGCATCCGGCCGTCACCTGGCGGCTGCGCGTGGCAGCCACGGCCTCCGCGCTGGTGGATGAGGAGCAGTTACGCCGCATGTTGCTCAACCTCGCCGGCAATGCCATCGAGGCCATGAACGGCACGGGCGATCTCGAGATCACCGCCGAAGAATCACACGGCCGGCTCCAGCTCTCGGTGAAAGACAGCGGCCCCGGCGTCGCGCCCGAGCTGGCGGACAAGATCTTCGAGCCTTTTTTCACCACGCGGCCGCAAGGCAGCGGCCTGGGCCTGGCGCTGGTGCGCCGTTTCGCTGAATTGAACGGCGGTCATATTGAACTGGTACCGAGCAGGAAGGGCGCGCACTTCCGGTTGACCCTGCCGCAAAGACCGCCGGCCGCAAGCGGGAGGCCGGGCAATCCTTGACGGGTTTTGGAATCCGCCCACCAAACAGACGAAATTCACGAGCAGACTCCTGGCTTGCCTCGCAGGTCGACGAAGCAAGCCTGATGTTGTCGAGAGGAGGGATGGGCTTGCACGTGGGGAACGATGCGGTTTCGTCCGATCCAAGGCTGGGCAATCCGAAGAGAGTGCAGGAGTGAAAGAAAGATGCCTGAGAAACTCAAGCTCGTGATCATTGAAGACAACGCCGCCATGCGCGAAGGACTGGAGCAGGTCGCCCGGCGCCAGGGACATCAGGTCATGGCGTTTGAGCGGGCCGAAGCCGCGCTGCAGGCGCTGCCCACCAGTCCGGCGGACTTGATCATTTCGGACTACCGCCTGCCCGGCATGAACGGCCTGGAGCTGCTGGAGAAAGTCAAGGCGCTGCGGCCCGGCTGCGAGGTGATCGTGATCACCGCGTTCGGCTCCATCGAATTGGCGGTGCAAGCCATGCAAAAAGGCGCGGCGGATTTCATCACCAAGCCGATTTCGCCGGAAGAACTGACCGTGAAGCTGGAGCGCTTTGCGCAGCGTCTCGGCCAGCGCCGCCAGCTCGAACGTCTGCAGGAGCAGAATCTCTACCTGCGCCAGCAGGAGGAGCAGCAGTTCAATTTCGGCGAAATCATCGGGCAGGCGCCGGTGATGCAGGAAGTCTTTCGCGTGCTGCAAAAGGTCGCGCCCACCGATGCCAGCGTGATCATTTACGGCGAAAGCGGCACCGGCAAGGAGCTGGTGGCGCGCGCGATTCACAAAAACAGCAGCCGCAGCGAAGGCCCGTTTGTGCGGGTGAACTGCGGCGCGCTGTCGGAAACCCTGCTGGAGTCCGAGCTTTTCGGCCACGAAAAGGGCGCGTTCACCGGCGCGCTCAAGCGCAAGCTCGGCCGCTTCGAACTGGCCCAGCGCGGCACCATTTTCCTGGATGAGGTGGGCGACATCTCGCCGAATCTGCAAGTCAAGCTGCTGCGCGTGCTGCAGGAAAAGGAGTTCGAACGCGTCGGCGGCGAGGAAACCGTGCAGGTCGATGTGCGCGTCATTGCCGCCACCCACCGCAATCTCAAGGAAGAAGTGGCGGCCGGCCGTTTTCGCGAGGATTTATACTACCGCCTGCACATCGTGCCCATCGATTTGCCGGCCTTGCGCCAGCGGCTGGAAGATTTGCCCGTGCTGATCGATCATTTTCTGCAGCGCCTGGGCCGTGAACTGCGCAAGCCCGGCCTGCGCCTGGAGCCCGCCGTGTTGGAGATGATCAAGAACTATCACTGGCCCGGCAACGTGCGCGAGTTGGAAAATGTGCTTGAGCGCGCCGCCGTGCTCTGCGAAGACGCCACCATCACGCTCGCGGACGTGCCGCCGCTGGTGAAAGACCGCGGCGCGATTCTGTCCCTCTCCGACGACAATCTCGATTTGAACAAGACGCTCGAAGAAGTCGAGCGCGCCATGCTGGAACGCGCGCTGGCACGCGCCCACGGGGTGAAGGCGGAAGCCGCGCGCATCCTGGGCATCAAGACGACGACGCTGTTATATAAACTGGGAAAATACGGCATGGGAACAGCGGAGTAATAAGCCCGGGGAAGTTCTGCGATCCTTTTGCCCATTCAAGGCAAAACCGTTGCCTTGCGAGAAAAAAAATTTTCCAACGAACAAGAACAACCCAGCGGATCCGGGCCTTTTCCCTGAGTTGGGTTGTTTCCCTCGCTTGGTAATCTTCTTTGGGTGGCGGTTGGCCCGCACTCTTGGCCGCGCCCAGACTGCTTCGCCGTGCTTTAAACGGCTGCCACCACCGGAATTTCCGCTTGACTTCCTGAACGCTTTTCTGTACCATAATGCCTGATTTTTCCGCTACTTTCGCGTGCTGCGGTATATTCTCCGATAAAATCGCCCACTTGAAGGAGACCAACCCATGCGAGCGCTGTGGACCGGCCGGCTGCAATTCAGCCAGTTCGACTTTCCGGTGAAAATCTACTCGGCGACGCAAGCGAATGATCTTTCGCTCAACCTGCTGCACGCGCCCTGCCAATCCAAAATCAAATATGAAAAGCGCTGCCCGGTGCACGGTCCGGTGCTCGAAGGCGAACTCACCAAGGGCTATGAGTATGAGGCCGGCAAGTTCGTCACCCTGAGCGAAGCCGAATTGGAGGCGCTCGCGCCCAAATCGCAACGCGCGCTGCAGATTCTCTTTTTTGTGGAGCAAGCCGCGCTTGAGCCGCTGCGGTTCGACACGCCCTATTACCTGGCGCCTGACGGCCCGCTGGCGGCGGAAGCGTTCGGCAATCTGCGCGAGGCCATGCGCCCCTCCGGTAAATACGGCATCGGGCAAATGGTGATGAACCGCAAGCAGCATTTGGTGGCGGTGTGGGTGAAGGAGAATGCCCTGGTCGTTTCGACGCTGCGCTACGACAATGAGTTGCGCGATGCCGCCCAACTTGAGGAGTTCAACGGCGGCATCAAGAAGAACAAGGAGGGCATTCAGTTGGCGGCCGCGCTGATCGACAAACACACCAGGAAGTTCCACGCCAGGAACTTCAAGGACGGCTATCAAGAAAAGCTGCTCGCCTTGATCAAGGAGAAAGTGGCCAAGCTGCAGGCCGCCGCACAGTTGAAAGAAGTGGCAAAGACCGCCACCCATGCCGCGCCGGTGTCCGGCAATGGCGGGGCGGTCCGCCGCGGCATGGAAAAAGCGCCGCCCGTCACCAGGAAACCGCGCCGCAAAACCGGCACGGACGAGGAATGATTTTCTTCCGGCTTACGATTTGAATCGCAAGCGCAACCACATGGAAATGATCCGTGTGGTTTTTTCATGTCAGGCCCGCAGCGGGGAAGGAATCTGATTGCAGGACATGCCCACTCGCGATGACCAAAATCTCCTTGCCGGCGCCGTGGTGGTGTTTACCGGCAAGCTCTTCGCTTTTTCGCGGCGGCAGGCGCAGGAATTGGTGCGGCGCCTCGGCGGCCAGGCCCCTCCGCGCGTAACCAGGGAAACAACCATGCTGGTGATCGGCGAAGAGGGCTATCTCGCCAACATCGTGAAGAGCAACAAGCTCAAGCGCGCCGAGGCCATCAATGCCGCCGGCGGCGGCATTCGCATCCTCTCCGAGGCCGAGTTTTTGGAAATGACCGGCCAGGAGAGCAGAGCCTCGCTCGAGAAAAAATTCTACTCCCTCGCCCGCATTCAACGCGTGTTTCCGCGGCTGCGCCCGGATCTCATCCGCTACTTCGCGCATTGGGGGTTGTTCACGCCCGCGGTCAAGACCAACGCGCAGCAATACTACGAATTCAAAGACCTGCTCGTTTTCCGGCAAATCGACGAGCTGCTCGGCCAGAAGCTGGAGTTGCGCGCAATTGCGCAGCGCATTCTGGCCGGCCGGCAGCCCTCGCCGCAGACCGCGCTCGAGTTCGAAGAATACAAACCCAAAGGCGCGGTGGTGGCGCTCACGCCCAAACCCGAGGCCACCGCGGCGCCGCGCACAGCGGAGGATTGGTACAATCTCGGTTACCGCGCCGACGGCAATCCCGAAACGTACGATCAGGCCATTGCCGCCTACGAAAATGCGCTCGCCATGAATCCGCATTTCGTCGAGGCCCTGATCAATCTCGCCAACATTTACTTTCACCAGCGCGAGTTGCCGGCCGCAGCGCAGTTGCTCGAGCGCGCGCAGGCCGAGGACAGCAGCAATTATCTCGTCTGCTACAATCTCGCCAACATTTACGACGAACTGGGCGAGACCGACAAGGCGCTGCAGCTCTACCAGCGTGCCCTCACGCTCTTTCCCGAATATGAACCCGCTGTTTTCAACCTCGCCGTGGTCTACGAGAAGCTCGGCATGCAGGAAGCCGCGCGCGCGCAATGGCAGCGCTATTTGCAGCTCGATCCCTCGGGCGAATGGGCGACGATCGCCCGCGAGCATTTGCTGGGCAGCACGGGCTAGCGCCGCGCTTCCCGCTGCAATCCTGTAAATCCTCATACTCCTGCCTGCAAAATGGCCGTGGCGCGCTGCCGTGGCGTGTTGCCCAATGCACCGGATTTGAGATTCGCGTGTTCGACAGAATGAACAAGATGGACAGGATTCACGAGGCTGGCGCATTTCGTTGCTTGCGCGTTGCTGCTCGCCGCCAGGGACCGAGCGGGTGGTTCAGATTCGAGCAGCGATCAGGGGGGTGGCCGGGAGGCGGGGCCAGCATGGCCGGTCACTGACCCTCAAACGCAAAAAGCCCATTGGGCAGCACGCCAAACAGGCTTTGCGGGGGGCGACAGACTGCTGACGGTCTCAATGCAGGATGAGGTGGAGCATGAAGCCGCGGCTGTTGCCGGGAATGGGGTCCTCCAGCTCCTCGAAATCATTCTCCCGGCCCAGGCGCCGGCGCTCGAAGTCAAAGTCCTTCCAATAGAACTCACCGGCAACCGTAAGAAATCTCACCAAACGGTACTCGGCTCCCAGCGCCCACACCACGCCCCCGCCGCTCAGAGTTGTCTGCGCGGCCTCGATCTCCTGCACGAAACCGCCGAGGCCAACTTTGCCGTAGGGCCGGAATCTTTGGTAAGGGCGAAGTTTGTATTGCAGGTTTAGCTCCGCGCCCGCAACACTGCTTTCCAGCTCCGGCAGCTCTTCGTGTTCATGATTGCTCACTTGCAGGCCGAGCCACAGCGTCACCTGCTGCGAGACGCCGTAGCCCAAATGCAGCGCGAGCGCACCGGCCGGCTCCAGATTCTGGGCGTTGGCCAGGCGTTCGCTGCCCGCGCCGACATCCAGCTTCAGGCCGATATTGGAAAGCGGGGCAGCCGGCTGGGAGCGCGCCGCAGCCTGCATCAGCAGCATGGCCACGGCGATTGCAGCGCGCAAGACGGTTCCAGTTTTCATGGTTCACGGCTCCTTGTCGTTGAATGAGTGTGCCGATAAAAATCCACAAATGCCATGCCAATTTTGGGCGCCTCGGCAGCGCAAGGATTTGGGGTGCCCGTTTGAATCGAACCTGCGGCGGCCGTGACACACTGTTGCGCTCCCGCCACACCCCCGGCCTAGCGCCTGCCCCCTCTGCTCCCACGGCAGCCTCGGTGCCGGCCGCAGGCAATGCCTCCGCGACTGGCAATATCCTGCTGGCAGCCGGCAGGACGCCCGCGCCGGGGTTACCACGCAACGGCGTGAGAACGGCCGCGGGAACATTTCGCTTGACATGGCTGGAAAGTTTGGCTATTTTGCCGTGCACAATTTCCTGACTGGTTAGATCCATTCTGAATCCCAAGATCATGTTGGACGCGACAGCATGATTCGCTTCTGCCCCTCATTCTTGCCGAAAATCCGCAATCTTTCTTCATAGAAAGAACTTTCTCAACAACAGGAATCCCGGGCTTCATTTTCACAAACCTAAGAAAAAAAGACGCGATTGGTTTGCAGCAAGGCCTGAAAAATTAGACGGTTCGAACGTTCCGTTTTGTGGCGTGAGTCTTGCAGTTTTCCATTGGCTGCTTGCAATTTTCGGAGTCGGCGTTCCGGAGTCGGAATTCTCAATTCATCCCCCAAAAGAATTCATTTTCACGGCAGCATCTCATTCATTCCCATAGATTCTCTTGCGATCCCGATTCTATTTTCAAAAAGGAGAGGAGAGTCACGCATGCCTAAAAAGTTTGTGAGCCTGCTCGCCGCTCTTGCCTGCTTTTCCGCGCTTGCCTATGCCGGCACCACCGGAAAGATTGCAGGCATGGTGAAAGATGCCGAGACCGGCCAGCCGCTGCCGGGTGTCAATGTCATGCTCACCGGCACGACCATCGGCGCGGCCACAGCCCTGGATGGTTACTATGTTTTGCCCTTCGTTCCTGCCGGAACCTACACCCTGCGCGCCAGCACAATTGGCTACACGGCTTTGGAAGTCACAGACGTGCGGGTGAACATCGATCTCACCACCACCATTAACGTGTCCCTGAAGCCGGAGATCCTGGCAGGTGAGGAAGTGGTGGTGGTGGCGGAGCGGCCCGTGGTGCAGAAGGACGTTTCGGCCAGCACCGCCAACCTGAACATCAAAGAGGTCGAGGCGTTGCCGGTGGTGCGCCTGGAAAACGTGGTGGCGCTGCAAGCCGGCGTGAGTTACGGGGATGCCGGCATCATCATTCGCGGCCGCGCCACCGACAATACCGCCAGCCAAACGGCGTTTGTGGTGAACGGCATCGCGCTGCGCGATGAACGCGACAACAAGCCCTACACCGGCATCAGTTACACCGCCATCGAGGAGATCCAGATTCAAACCGGCGGCTTCAATGCCGAATACGGCAACATTCGCTCCGGTGTGGTCAATGTCACCACCAAGGAGGGCAGCAAAGATCGCTACAGTTTCGGTTTGATCTCGCGCTACAGTCCTGCCTCGCAAAAGCATTTCGGGCCTTCCCCGCATGATCGCAATTCCTACTGGATCCGGCCATTTGTCGATGAAGCCGTGTGCTGGACCGGCACGAAAAACGGCGCGTGGGATGAATTCACCCAAAAGCAATATGCGCCGTTCGAAGGCGGCTGGAATGCCGTGGCGCAGAAGCGGCTGCAAGATGACGATCCCACCAATGATCTCACGCCGGAAGCCCTGCGCCAGCTCTTTCTCTGGCAGCACCGCCGCCAACTCGATATCGTTGATCCGGATTATGATTTCGACGTCAGCCTGGGCGGGCCGGTGCCGCTGGTCAGCCGCCAGTTGAAAGATTTGCGTTTTTTTGCGTCCTACCGCACGGCGCAGAGCATGTACGTCATTCCGCTCTCGCGCGACGGCTATCGCGATTACAACCTGCAGTTGAAACTGACCGCGGATCTCTCGCCCAAGATGAAGTTGATGATCGAGGGCATCAACGGCCGGGAACGCGGCACCAATGACAACAATGCCGGCCTGCCCGGCCTGTTTCGCTCGACCAACGGCATTGCCGCG
>JBBIKM010000028.1:0-2218 GCA_037445455.1 bacterium
GAGGAGGCCACCGAGGGCGAGGAGGTCGAGCGCAAGGAGAAGCTCAAGACCAAGTGGGCGCAGCTCGAGGCGGTGGTCGGCGCGGAAAAGCGCCTTAGACTCGTCGCCCAGGACATTGCCAAGCACTTCGAGAAGCGCCTCGAGGCCATGGAGGGCAAGGCCATGATCGTCTGCATGAGCCGGCGCATTTGCGTGGAGCTCTACCGCGAACTCGTGCGCCTGCGTCCCCACTGGCACGACGAGGACGACGCCCGCGGCGCGATCAAAGTGGTCATGACCGGCTCCGCCTCCGACCCGCTCGATTGGCAGCCGCACGTCCGCAACAAGCCGAGGCGCGAGGTGCTCGCCAACCGCTTCCGCGACGCGTCCGATCCGCTCCGGATCGTGCTCGTGCGCGACATGTGGCTCACGGGCTTCGACGCGCCGAGCCTGCACACGATGTACGTGGACAAGCCCATGCGCGGCCACGGACTGATGCAAGCAATTGCGCGCGTGAATCGGGTCTTTCGCGACAAGCCCGGCGGGTTGGTGGTGGACTACCTGGGTCTGGCCCACGAGCTCAAAGCGGCTTTGGCCACCTACACCGAAAGCGGTGGCACCGGACGCACGGCGCTCGATCAGGACGAGGCGGTGGCGGTGATGCAGGAGAAGTACGAAGTCTGCTGCGGTCTCTTCCACGGCTTCGATCGCTCGCGCTGGACCTCCGGCACGCCGCAGGAGCGCCTGGGCCTGCTCCCGGCCGCGCAGGAGCACATCCTTGCGCAGGAGAACGGCAAGGACCGTTACATCCGGGCCGTGCGGGAGCTGTCCCAGGCCTTCGCACTCGCCGTGCCACACGAGGAGGCGCTCCGCATCCGGGACGACGTAGCGTTCTTCCAAGCCGTGCAGGCGGTGCTCGCCAAGCGGGCGCCGGGCGAAGCCCGCCCCGAGGAAGACCTCGACCATGCCGTCCGCCAGATCATCTCGCGCGCGGTCGCGCCCGAAGGTGTGATGGACATCTTCACGGCCGCGGGGCTCCAGAAGCCGGACATCTCGGTCCTCTCCGACCAGTTCCTGACCGAGGTGCGCGGCATGCCCCAGCGCAACCTCGCGGTCGAGTTGCTACAGAAGCTGCTCAGGGGGGAGATCGGCACCCGGCGCCGCAAGAACGTCGTCCAGGCCCGCTCGTTCGCCGAGATGCTGGAGCAGACGATCCGCCGCTACCAGAACCGCGCCATTGAGGCGGCTCAGGTGATCGAGGAACTGATCCAGCTCGCAAAGGAGATGCGGGATGCGAACGCGCGCGGCGAGCAACTGGGCCTGACCGAAGATGAGCTGGCCTTCTACGACGCGCTGGAAACGAACGACAGCGCGGTCAAGGTCCTAGGCGATGAGATCTTGAGAGCGATCGCCCGCGAGCTTGTCGAGACAGTGCGTAACAACGTCACGATCGACTGGCAGTGGCGCGAGAACGTCCGCGCTCAACTGCGTGTGCTGGTCAAGCGCATCCTGCGCAAGCACGGCTACCCGCCCGATAAGCAGGAAAAGGCGACACAGACGGTTCTCGAACAGGCAGAGACTCTCTCGGCGGAATGGGCATTGGCGTGATGGGCTTTTACAGCGCATACCCCTGACGATCGGCGCGCTCGCTCGCATGCCGGTGATACGCCGCCGTTCGCCCCCACCCCAACATGCTCCAACCCCGGCTGAGCCTAACTGGCCACACTTTTGTAGATCAAAGTGACGGAGTACGGGGGGCCTCAAAAGGCAGGATGTGAACGATTGCGTCGAGTTTTTCCGACGATGAAATGAACTCCCAGGGAATTGTCTTCAGTGGTTTTCGTGGGCGTTTCGCCTCTGTGGGAGGATTCTTTCCTGTTTGCCGGTTTGAGGCGAAGCGGCGCGAGTACCGCTCTGCTTGCCATACCTGTAATTGCGAATGTCATTCACCAGAAGTGGGGGGTGTGCTGCTTGAGCTGGCAGGGTACTGCCGCGCTGATGGGGAATGAATGGCATACTGTAATTCGCCCCAACTGCAATGCGGCCGCGGCCGGTCGCCCTTCACTCCGCCAGCCGCTTGATGATCACCAGCGTGGCGTCGTCTTCCCACTTCGCGCTTTCGCCAAATTCGAACACCGTGTTGAACACCGTCTCGAGCATTTCCGCGGCACTTTTTTCCTGGTTGGCAATGATCAAATCCCGCAGCCGCTCCAGGCCGTAGGCCTCGCCTGCCGCGTTG
>JBBIKM010000028.1:2230-22553 GCA_037445455.1 bacterium
AAGATGCCGTCGCTGTACATCGCCATCACCGCGCCCTGCTCGAAGTTGGCGAGCGCGCGGTGAATCGTCAACTCGGGCAGCGCGCCCAGAATGATCCCGGTCGGCTTCAACTCGGTCACCTCATTGCCACGCACGAGCAGCGGCGCAGGATGGCCGGCATTGGCATAGATGATGTGGCCGTTGGTCTCGATTTCGCCATAAAACAGTGACACGAAGCGGGTGGAATAGGTGCTGCGATGAATCACCCGGTTGAGCTTCTTGAGCGTGTGCACCATTTTCATCTGCTCTTCCAGACCCATGCGCAAGCCGGTCACCACGTCGCGCACCAGCAGCGCGGCCGGCAGACCGTGGCCGCTGGCGTCGCCGATGCTGACCCCGAACATTTCATTGCTGAAGGTGAAATAGTCGAACAAATCGCCGCCCACCAACTCGGCCGGCTGCGAGCGGCCGGCAATCTCATAACCCTTGATTTGCGGCGGCGTGTGGGGCAGCAGGCTGTTCTGAATGTGCGCCGCCTGTTCCAGTCCGCTCTTGACCGCATCGGAAAACAGGCGATAATTCAACGCCGCGCGCACCGCGTTCATGCAAAACTCGATCTCCTCCCGCACCCAGCCGGCTTTGAGCTCGAACACCACGATCCAGCGGTCGTTGGGACTGCGCACCACGGTGAAAGCCGCGGGAATGGCATACTCTGCCTGCTGGTTGATTTCGCTGTCGATGCTGAGCGCCGGATCATCATAAATGTAGCTGCCGTATTTGAGCAGCAGCTTTACCGCTTCGGAATCGGCGGCGATCCGGGCACTGCCGTGCGTGATCTTGGACTGCCCGGGACGCCGCACCTGGATGAATTCGTCGCCCGCCTCTTCGTAGAGGCGGCCGTTGCTGATGTGCAGGTCCGCGCTGAAATTCTGTTCGATGGCGCGCAGAATCGTAAACAGGAAATTCTTGCCGGATTTCTCCCGGCCAATGGTCGTCAGCAGGGCATCGAGTTTGCGATAAAACGTCTTTGGCTCAATCATAACATCCCTTTCGTGAAAGAATCGGCTGCAATAGTATCATTTTGGGCTGTCACATGCAAGCAGCAAAAAGCCGTTTCGCTTTGCCTGCCAATGTCTTATATTGCCAGCCATCCGTTGGCATTGCAATCGGCGGCATTTCATTCAAACAACACAGGAGTCACGCCTCACGTGAAGATTCTTTTGTTCGATATCGATGGCACGCTCATTCACTCCGGCGGCTCGGGCATGCACGGCATGAGCCAGGCCTTCGAGGAACTCTACGGCATTCCGGATGCGTTTGAGGGCATTCCGGTTTCGGGCCGCACCGACACGCTGATTTTCCGGGACGCCCTCCAAAAATGCGGCCTGCCCTGGCGGGAGGAGGAGTTGGAACGCTACAAACAGCGCTATTTCATTCATCTCGCAGTCGACATGCAGCGGCCGCGGCCCAAGCGCCGGCTGATGCCCGGCTTTCCCGAACTGCTCGAGCGGCTGCACGCGCTGCCGCAGTTTCACCTGGGATTGCTCACCGGCAACTGGTACCAGGCCGCGGCCATCAAACTGCAGTACTTCGACTTATGGAAGTACTTCGAGTTTGGCGCCTTCAGCGATGATGAAAGCGACCGCAACAAGCTGGTGCCGCATGCCCTCCGCCGGGTGCAGGAGAGATACAACTTTGTTCCCCGCAATCACGACGTGTATGTGATCGGCGACACACCGCGCGACGTGGCGTGCGCCCGGCCGCATGGCGCCGGTGCCATTGCCGTGGCCACCGGCGACTACAGCCTCGCCGAGTTGCGCGCCGCCGCACCGGACCATCTGTTCCAGGATTTCTCCCAAGTCGAGAAATTTCTCGAGATTTTTCAGACCGGGTAGATTGCCCCGGTTGGCTTGAATTCTCCGCCGGCCTCGCCGCCGCCGGGATCCTCGCAGCAGGAGGCGGTTCCACGAGCCGGGGAACATCACCCCAGGATGGCATGAGGCGCGAGAGGTCCGCAAGATTGACCTTGCCAGGCAGCGCCGCACAAACCGGAAGCTCTTCGCCTCCGCAGCACCCGGGTGGTGGGCGCCTGCCCGCAATGTTCCAGCCACGGCTGAGCCAAGGTTTCCAAAACTTCGGGCACCATGGCACTCTGAGGTTTTCAATGCCACGGCCAGGCCGTTGCAGGAACTTCTTTATTCAGAGACTGCAATTCCGGGCGGAGACTAATGCCCGCCGGTGATTTGCTGCTCACCCATCGTTCTGCAGGAAGCCGCATGAGAATCTCCAACGGCCATGTCGTTGTTTTGGTTCTTGCCGTGCTCGCGCTCGCCGGCCTGGCCGCGAGCCATTTCAAGCTGCATCATGTCGTGTTGCCGCCCTCGTCGCGCGCAGTCGCTCAACAGTTAGCCGAGGACAAAATGAATACCTTCTCCGCCGCCGTCGCCGACCATCTGGCGCAAGGCCGGAAACCCAATCGCCTGATTCACGAGAAAAGTCCGTACTTGCTGCAGCACGCCTTCAACCCGGTGGATTGGTATCCCTGGGGCGAGGAGGCGTTTGCCAAAGCGCGGCGCGAGAACAAGCCCATCTTTCTTTCCATCGGCTATTCCACCTGCCATTGGTGCCACGTGATGGAGCGTGAGTCGTTTGAGAACGACAGCATCGCCGCCATCATGAATGAGCATTATGTCTGCATCAAAGTCGATCGTGAGGAGCGGCCGGATGTTGATCGCGTTTACATGGCAGTGCTGCAGGGCCTGACCGGCGCCGGCGGCTGGCCGCTCTCGGCCTGGCTGACACCGGACCTCAAGCCGTTTTATGCCGGCACGTATTTCCCGCCGGAGTCACGCTACGGCCGGCCGGGTTTTCCGCAACTCTTGCTGCAGCTCAGCCGTGCCTGGCAGGAGCAGCGCGAAAAGGTGCTGGAATCGAGCACACAAATCATGCAGGCCATGCAGGCGCAGGCGGCCGCTCCGGGGGCGGCGGGACCGGTGGCCTGGACCTCCCTGGCGCGCGCCGCCTTTGCGCAGTTCGAGCGCAGCTATGATGAGCGTCTCGGCGGTTTCGGCAGCGCGCCCAAGTTTCCGCGTCCCGCGGTGTTCAATTTCCTGCTGCGCTATCATGGCCGCACGCAGGAAAAAAGCGCGCTCGACATGACGCTGCACACGCTGCGCTGCATGTGGGCGGGCGGCATGTATGACCATCTCGGCGGCGGATTTCACCGTTACGCGGTGGATGCGCACTGGCGCGTGCCGCATTTCGAAAAGATGCTGTATGATCAGGCGCAACTGGCGTGCGCCTATTTGGAAGCCTATCAGCTTACGCGCGCGCCGTTCTACGCGCAAGTCGCCCGCGAAGTGCTAGACTATGTGCTGCGCGACATGACCCATCCCGACGGCGGTTTTTATTCCGCCGAAGATGCCGACAGCGCACCGGATCCCGCGCATCCCGCAGAGAAGGAGGAGGGCGCGTTCTATCTTTGGCGCAAGCAGGAGATTGTGGCACTGCTCGGCGAGCGGGATGCGGAGATTTTCAATTTTCTCCACGGCGTGCGCGACAGCGGCAACACCCTCAGCGATCCACACGGCGAGTTTGGCGACCGCAACGTGCTTTATGCCGCTCGCACGCCGGCCGAGGCCGCGATTCATTTTGCCCGGCCGGAGGCGGAGATCAACACAATCAGCGAACGCTGCCGGGCGCAATTGTTCGAAGCGCGCCTGCAGCGGCCGCGGCCGCATCGCGACGACAAGATCATTACGGCGTGGAACGGTTTGATGATCTCCGCGTTTGCCCGCGCCTATCAAGTGCTGGAAGAGCGCATGTATCTCGAAGCGGCCGGGCGCGCGGCGGCGTTCGTGCTGGCCAGGAATTATGATCCCGCCGGCGCGACGCTCAAACGCCGCTATCGCGACGGCGAGTCCAAACATCCGGCGCAACTCGAGGACTATGCCTTTTTCGTGCAGGGCTTGCTGGATTTGTATGAAGCCGGTTTCGAAATTGCCTGGCTGCAATTCGCGGAGAAGCTGACCGAAACGCAGATTCGCCTCTTTCGCGATGCCGACGGTGGCGGCTTCTATGACACGCCCGGCGGGGATCAATCGATCCTGCTGCGCATGAAGGAGGAGTATGACGGCGCCGAGCCTTCCGGCAACGCGGTGGCGGCGGCCAATCTGCTGCGGCTGGCGCACATGCTCGACCAGCCGCACTTGTGGGAACTCGCGGAGCACGGGTTGCGGCTGTTTGCGGCCCGTCTGGAGCAAATGCCGCATGCTGCGCCGCAAATGCTCACCACCATGGATTTCAGCCAAAACAAACCGCTGCAAATCATCATTGCCGGCGAGCCGCAGGCGGAAGACACGCGCACGTTGTTGCGCTGCGTGCACGAAAGATTCCTGCCCAACAAGATTTTGCTGCTCGCCGGCGGCGAGGGCAGGGAGTTCTTGAATAAAAGAATGCCGATGCTCTCCGGCATGACCATGCTCGCGGGCAGGGCCACGGCCTACGTTTGCGAAAACTACGCGTGCCAATTGCCGACCGCGGAGGTGGCCGTGCTGACTCAGCTCCTGTCAAAGTCGGAAAGGCCGGCCGCACAATGAGAGCGCATCAACCGGCAGCGGGTCATCATGGGCAAGGAGAATCACAATGAAATACCTCCTGGCGTTGGATCAAGGCACCACCAGCAGCCGCAGCATTGTTTTCGATCAAGAAGGCCGCATGCTGGCCTGGGCGCAACAGGAATTCCAGCAGCATTATCCCCGGCCCGGCTGGGTGGAGCATGATCCCGAAGAAATTTGGCAGACGCAATTGAGCACCGCGCGCGCGGCGCTGCAGAAAGCCGGATTGCGCGCGCAGGACCTCGCGGCGATCGGGATCACCAACCAGCGCGAGACCACCTTGCTGTGGGAGCGCAAGACCGGCAGGCCCGTGCATCCCGCCATTGTCTGGCAGGATCGGCGCACTGCCGCGATCTGCGAGGAGCTGCGCGCGAGCAAGTGGCGCCAGGAGATTTCCCGGCGCACCGGGCTGGTGGCGGATCCCTATTTCTCCGCCACGAAAATCAAATGGCTGTTGGACAATGTTCCGGGACTGCGGCCGCGCGCCCAGCAGGGCGATCTTGCCTTCGGCACAATCGACACCTGGCTGTTGTGGAAGCTGACCGGCGGCAAAGTTCACGCGACGGATTGCTCGAATGCCTCGCGCACCATGTTATTCAACATTCACGAAGTCGATTGGGATCGTGAACTGCTGGCGGCGTTCGATATTCCGGCGGCGCTGCTGCCCAAAGTGCGGCCGAGCAGCAGCCTGTTCGGGCTGGCGGCCGCCGAGTGGCTGGGCGCGGAGATTCCGATTGCCGGCATGGCGGGCGATCAACAAGCCGCCCTGTTCGGGCAAACCTGTTTTCAGCCGGGCATGCTGAAAAACACCTACGGCACCGGCTGCTTTATGCTCATGCAGACCGGCGGGCAGGTGGTTGCTTCGAAGCACGGCCTGCTGACCACGATTGCCTGGCAGATCGGCGGCGGCAAGGTGCAATACGCGCTCGAAGGCTCGGTGTTTGTCGCGGGCGCCGTGGTGCAGTGGCTGCGTGATGAGCTGCAAATCATTAACACGGCGGCCGAGATCGAGCCTTTGGCGGCGCAGGCGCAGGATAACGGCGGCGTCTATCTCGTGCCGGCGTTTGCCGGACTGGGTTCACCGTATTGGGATGCCGAGGCGCGCGGCACCATCGTGGGGTTGACGCGCGGCACCAATCGCAGCCACCTGGCGCGCGCCGCGCTGGAGGCCATTGCCTATCAAGCGCGCGATCTTGCCGAGGCCATGCAGGAAGATGCCAACACCGCCATCACCGAATTGCGCGTGGACGGCGGCGCCGTGCGTAATGATTTACTCATGCAGTTCCAGGCGGACATCGTGCCCATACCGGTGGTGCGTCCGGCGGTGACGGAGACCACCGCGCTGGGCGCTGCCTATCTGGCGGGATTGGCGGTTGGCTGCTGGCGCGATCTCGATGATCTCGCGCAGCACTGGCGCGCGGAAGCGCGCTTCTCACCGCGGATGACGCAGGCGAAGCGCCAGCATCTTTATCAAAACTGGCGCAAGGCGGTGACGCGTGCGCGCGGATGGTTGAAGAGTGACTGACACCGTCTCTTGAGGCGCGCTGACGCGCTGCGCGAACGCGATCTCATGCCGCAGTGCGGCATCAATTTTCTCGGAGGCAACGAGAAATTCGCTTGACAATGGAGGATTCTTTTCTATTTTTGACACCTGTTTTGAACCACATCATGTGCAATCAGGCTGTCCGGCGAGTTCCACGAGATGATGACGCGCGCCGGTGCAAGCCCGCTTCGCGGTATGCAAGTCAGGAAGGGTAGGGAGCGCTCCCACCAAGTCGTCGCGCCAGCCCGGTGAACCATTGCGGCTCAGGCGTGCCCGCCTGCAGTATGCTTAGGCAATTTGAAAACAGCTTTCGGCCTGATCATTGATTCGAGAATTCTGATGGCTCAGATTTTTCATCCGAGTACAAACACCCTTTCCAAAGTAAGCATTTTTGGCGCAGTCTTCTTTGTCGGCGGTTTCCTGTGGTTGATGCTGGTTCTTGAACGTTCCTCCTACGTAACGCAGGCCAATGTGGTGCGCGAGCAGCCCGTGGCCTTCAGCCACCGCCATCACGTCGGCCAACTCGGCATCGACTGCCGCTACTGCCACACTTCCGTGGAAGAAAGCGCCTTCGCCGGCATCCCCGCCACGAAAACCTGCATGACCTGCCATTCCCAGATTCACACCACCGCGGAAATCCTCGAGCCGGTGCGCGAAAGCTGGCGCAGCGATCGTGCGATTGCCTGGGTGCGGGTCAATGATCTCCCCGACTTTGTTTATTTCAATCACAGCATCCATCTGAAAAAGGGCATCGGCTGCGTGACCTGTCACGGCCCGATTCAGGAGATGGCGCTCACCTGGCGCGAGAACCCGCTGGAGATGGCGTGGTGTCTGCAATGCCATCGCAATCCGGAAAAATTCGTGCGGCCGCGCGACCAGGTTTTCAGCACCACCTGGCGGGCGGAGGATCAGGAGAAACTCGGCGCCCAACTGGTGCAGGAATATCAGATTCGCAAACTAACCGATTGTTCCATTTGCCATCGATGAGCACGATGACCGACACCCCTCACCTCGATTTGGAGGCAATTCGCCGGCGCTTGAACGGCAAGCAGGGCAGGCAGTATTGGCGCTGTCTGGAAGAGTTGGCCGAAACGCCGGCCTTCCAACAGTTCGTGGAAAATGAGTTCGCGCCCGGTGTGGTGGATTATTCCAGCGCCGTCAATCGCCGCAATTTCCTCAAGTTCATGGGCGCTTCGCTCGCGCTCGCCGGTCTGAATGCCTGCACGCGCCAGCCGGTGGAGAAAATCTTTCCCTACGTGCAGCCGCCCGAGCAAATCGTGCCCGGCAAGCCAGTCTACTTTGCCACCGCCATGGTGCAGCGCGGTTTCGCGCAGGGCTTGTTGGTGGAAAGCCACATGGGCCGGCCCACCAAAGTCGAAGGCAATCCCGATCATCCTGCCAGCCTGGGCGCAACCGACATTTTCGCGCAAGCCTCGGTGCTGACGCTCTATGATCCCGACCGGGCGCAGGTGGTCACGCGCGCGGGCCGGGTGAGCACGTGGGAGGCTTTTCTCTCCGAATTCAACTTGAAGCTGGAGGCGCTGCGCGAAAAGCAGGGCGCCGGCCTGCGCGTGCTCACCGAAACCGTCACTTCTCCGACGCTGGCGGATCAATTGCAGCGCCTGCAGGCGGCATTCCCGGCGGCGAAGTGGCATCAATACGAACCGACCAGCCGCGATCATGCCCGCGCCGGCGCCGTCCTGGCGTTCGGCGAAGTGGTGGAGACGCACTACCGCTTTGACCGTGCCGCGGTCATTCTCGCGCTCGACGCCGACTTCCTCATCGATCATCCCAACAGCGTGCGTTACGCCCGCGAATTTTCCAGCCAGCGCCGCGTCGTGGACGGCGAGCAGAAGATGAACCGGCTGTACATGATCGAAAGCACGCCCACGCTGACCGGCACCATGGCGGATCATCGTTGGGCGCTGCCGCCGGCGGCCGTCGAAAATGTTGCGCGGGCGGTGGCAGCGGAATGCGGCATTGGCAGCACGCCGGCCGCGCTCGACAGCAGCCAGCAGAAATGGATCAAAGCCATTGCCGACGATTTGAAGGCTCATCGCGGCGCCGGCATGGTGATCGCAGGCGACAACCAGCCGCCGGTGGTGCATCTGCTGGCGCATGCCCTGAATCACGCGTTGGGCAATGCCGGCAACACCGTCGTGTACACCGCGCCGGTCGAGGCTGCGCCGGTCGACCAAATGGCCTCGCTGCGCGAATTGGTCCATGACATGAACGCCGGCGCCGTCGAGCTGCTGGTGATGATGGGCGGCAATCCCGTCTTCGCCGCGCCCGCGGATTTGGATTTCGCCGGGGCGCTCGCGCGCGTGGGCCTGCGCGTCCAGCTCAGTCTGCATGATGATGAAACCGCCGCGTTGTGCCACTGGCATATTCCCGAATCGCATTATCTCGAATCGTGGAGTGACGCCCGCGCCTTCGACGGCACGGTGACGATCATCCAGCCGCTGATTGCGCCGCTCTACAACAGCAAATCTGCGCATGAGATGCTGGCCGTCATGCTCGGCCAAAGCGGTTTGACCGGCTATGACTGCGTGCGCGAGTACTGGCAGAAGCAGCATAACGCGCCGGACTTTGAAACCTTCTGGCAGGTGTCAGTGCATGACGGGGTGGTGGCCAACACCGCGCTGCCGCTGAAGTCCGTCTCGTTCACCGGCCAGTTGCCGCCGCCCACCGAAACGGCATCCAGCGCGGGTCTCGCCATTTGCTTTCGTCCCGACCCCAGCGTGGGTGATGGACGCTTCGCCAACAACGGCTGGCTGCAAGAGTTGCCCAAGCCACTCACCAAGCTCACCTGGGACAATGCCGCGCTGCTCAGCCCGGCAACGGCACAGCGCCTGAAATTGCAGAATGAAGAGGTCGTCGAACTGCAGTATCAAGGCCGCACGGTCAAGGCGCCGGTGTGGATCATGCCCGGCCATCCCGAAGAAACCGTTACCGTTCACTTCGGCTATGGCCGCAGCCGCGGCGGCCAGCTTGCCAGCGGGACCGGATTCAATGCCTATGCCTTGCGGACCTCGGCAGCGCCCTGGTTTGGACACGGCCTGGAAATTCGCAAGAGCGGCGAGCGCCATCGCCTGGCCACCAGCCAGATGCACCACAGCATGGAGAATCGCCATCTCGTGCGCACCGGCACCCTGGCGGAGTTCGTCGCGCATCCGGAGTTCGTCCATGAGATGGGCCACGAACCGGCGCCGGAGATGACGCTCTACCCCGAGCACAAATATGAAGACAACGCCTGGGGTATGGTGATTGATTTGAATGCCTGCCTGGGCTGCAACGCCTGCACCATCGCCTGCCAGTCGGAGAACAACATCGCCGTGGTCGGCAAGGAGCAGGTGCTCATCGGCCGCGAGATGCACTGGATTCGCGTGGATCGCTACTACGAAGGTGATCTCGATCATCCCGACACCTATCATCAGCCGGTGCCGTGCATGCACTGCGAAAAGGCGCCATGTGAGCCGGTTTGTCCGGTGGGTGCAACAGTGCACAGTTCCGAAGGCTTGAATGACATGGTCTACAACCGCTGCGTGGGCACGCGCTACTGCGCCAACAACTGCCCCTACAAAGTGCGGCGCTTCAACTTCCTGCTGTATTCCGATTTCGAAACGCCGATCGTCAAGCTGCAGCGCAACCCCGATGTCACCGTGCGCTCGCGCGGGGTGATGGAAAAATGCACCTACTGCGTGCAGCGCATCAACGCGGCGCGCATCGAAGCCAAGAAGGAAGAGCGCGCCATCGCCGATGGCGAGATTCTCACCGCCTGCCAGCAGGTGTGCCCGGCGCAGGCGATCATCTTCGGCAACCTCAATGACCCGAACAGCCGCGTGGCCAGGTTGAAAAAGAGTCCGCTGAACTACGGCCTGCTGGCTGATTTGAACACCCGGCCCCGCACCACGTATCTGGCGCGGCTGCGCAATCCCAACCCGGCCCTGGCGGAAGAGGGCAGTCACGCGTAAGCTGGGCGCCGGCCAGATTGGGGCAGCGCCGCACGCGGCTGCGAATTGAATGGAAGGCACAGGCGAGACGACACTCATCGCGCAAGAAACATGGCACAAACTGAAACGCTGATCAAAAAGCTGGCAAAATACCGCCAGGAGGCGCCGGTACTCGCGCCCGGCCACACGTACGGCTCGATCACCGACAAGGTGAGCGCGATCGTGCTCACCCGCAAAACGCCCAAGGGCTGGCTCATCGGATTCACCATTGCGTTTGCCGGCGTGATGATGCTGTTTGCCGCCCTCGCCTACTTGTTCGTCAAGGGCGTGGGCATCTGGGGCATCAACAATCCCGTGGGGTGGGGCTTCGCGATCATCAACCTGGTCTGGTGGATCGGTATCGGCCACGCCGGCACGTTGATCTCCGCCATCCTGCTGTTGTTCCGGCAAGCCTGGCGAACCTCGATCAACCGCTTTGCCGAAGCCATGACGCTGTTTGCCGTGGCGTGTGCCGGCATCTTTCCGCTCATTCACGTTGGCCGGCCATGGTTGGCGTATTGGCTGCTGCCTTATCCCAACACCATGGCGCTGTGGCCGCAAACCCGCAGCCCGCTGGCGTGGGACGTGTTCGCCATCACCACGTATGCCTCCGTCTCGCTGCTGTTCTGGTACATTGGCCTGTTGCCCGATCTGGCCACACTGCGCGATCGCACGAAGAACCGGTGGTTGCGTCTGACCTATGGCTTCCTTGCCATGGGCTGGCGCGGTTCGGCGGTGCACTGGTCGCGCTATGAAACCACGTACCTGCTGCTCGCCGGCCTGGCCACGCCGCTGGTGCTGTCGGTGCACACCGTGATCAGCTTCGACTTTGCGATGTCAATCATTCCCGGCTGGCATGCGACCATCTTTCCGCCCTACTTCGTGGCGGGCGCCATTTACGCCGGTTTCGCCATGGTTTTGATTCTCGCGATTCCGCTGCGCGCGATTTATGGTTTGGAAGATTTCATCACCACCGTGCATCTGCGCAACATGGCGAAAATCATGCTGGCGACCGGCTTGATCGTCGCTTATGGCTACGCCGTGGAGGCCTTCATGGCGTGGTACAGCGGCAACCAGTATGAATGGTACATGATGTGGAATCGCTGGACCGGCCCCTATGCCCCGGCTTACTGGGCCCTGCTCCTCTGCAACCTGGTTGTGCCGCAATTGTTGTGGATCGAAAAGGTGCAGAGCAGCCCCCTCTGGCTGTTCGCGATTTCGATCGTGGTCAGCATCGGCATGTGGCTGGAACGATTCGTCATCGTCGTCACCAGTCTGCACCGTGATTTTCTGCCCTCCTCGTGGGGCATGTATTATCCCACGACCTGGGACTGGGCGACGTATCTCGGCACCATCGGCTTGTTCTTCGCGCTGATCTTCCTGTTCGTGCGCGTGCTGCCCGCCATCTCGATCTTCGAGATGCGTACCCTGGTGCCCACGGAAGAACGCAAATAAACCAAGCTGGCAGACGCAGGCCGGCGGCGCGGCGCCCCGCCCCGCGGCCGTTCTCGCACTCCAGGAGTCTAGGCAAGCCCATGAATACCGGCACCAAATCAACCAACGACACTGCGCTTTACGGCCTGCTGGCCGAGTTTGAAACGCCCGGCGCGCTGCTGGCTGCGGCGAAGCGCACCCATGCCGAAGGCTACCGCAATGTGGACGCCTACTCGCCGTTTCCGATCGAAGGCCTGGCCGAAGCGATCCACGTGCATCGCAACCGCCTGCCACGCATCGTTCTGATCGGCGGACTGGTGGGCTGCTTTGTCGGCTTCTTCTTTCAATATTACGCCGCCGTCATCGATTATCCGCTCAACGTCGGCGGCCGGCCATTCAACAGTTGGCCCTCGTTCATTCCAATTACCTTCGAGACCACGATTTTGTTCGCCGCCTTTACCGCGGTGCTGGCGATGTTTGCGCTCAACGGCTTGCCGCAGCCCTATCATCCCGTGTTCAACGTGGCGTCTTTCGAGCGCGCCTCGCGCGACCGTTTTTTCCTGTGCATTCAGGCCAGCGATCCCAAGTTCGATCCCCTGACGACCAGGGTCTTTTTGGAGAGCCTTCAACCCGACGCGGTGCACGAAGTCGAGCCTTGAGGCAGCCGCATTGGGGGACAACATTGAATCGCATGATTAAAACCAACAGTATCGCATGACCCGCAAGAAGAATTCGCTTTTTCCCCCGGCCACCACGCTTGGTTTGCTGTTGCTGGCCGTGCTCGCGTCCGGCTGCCGCCAGGATATGCATGATCAGCCCCGCCTTGAGCCGCTGGAAGGCAGCACGGTTTTCGCGGATGGCCGCGCCTCACGGCCACAGGTGCCGGGCACCATCGGCCGCGGCCAGCTCCGCACCGATGCCCATCTCTACACCGGCAAAGTCGGCAACCAGTTGGCGGATCGCCTGCCCGTTGCCCTCACCCCGCAATTGCTGGCGCGCGGCCAGGAGCGCTACAACATCTACTGTGCGCCCTGCCATGCCCGCCTCGGTGACGGTAACGGCATGATCGTGCAGCGCGGCATGCGCCGGCCGCCCTCTTTGCATATTCAGCGGCTGCGCGAAGCGCCGGCGGGATACTTCTTCGATGTGATCACCAATGGATTCGGAACCATGTACAGCTATGCCGATCGCGTGCCGGTCGATGATCGCTGGGCGATTGTGGCGTACATTCGCGCCCTGCAATTGAGCCAAAACGCCACGCTTGACGACGTGCCGGCCGGTCAGCGCGCCCAACTCGGAGTAACGCCATGAACCACGCCGAAACCTTGACGCCGATCCTGGCCCGCTGGCAACAACGCGCCTTGATCGTCGGCGTGCTGGCGCTGGCACTGTGCGGCGTGGGCGCTGCGCTCGGCACGGCGCAGTTCTTTCAATCCTACCTGCTCGGCTATCTCTTCTGGCTGGGCCTCACGCTCGGCAGCTTTGCCCTGCTGGCGCTGCATCATTTGGTGGGAGGCGGCTGGGGCTTTTCGATTCAGCGCCTGCTCGAGGCCAGCTCGCGCACGCTGCCGTTGCTGATCGTGCTGTTCCTGCCGCTGGCTTTCGGCCTGCAGGAATTGTATTTGTGGGCGCGGCCCGAAGCGGTGAGCGGCGACCCCATTTTGCAGCACAAAGCGCGCTACCTCAACGTGCCGTTCTTCACCGCCCGCACCATCGCCTATTTTGCCATCTGGGCGCTGCTCATCTTTTTTCTCAATCGCTGGTCGAAACAGCAGGATCAGAGCGGCGACCTGATGCTCACCCGCCGGCTGCGGCAACTGAGCGGGCCGAGCCTGGTGATCTACGTGCTCACGCTCACGTTCGCGTCGGTGGATTGGGTGATGTCGCTCGATCCCCATTGGTATTCGACCATCTATGGCGTGCTGTTCGTGGTGGGGCAGGGGCTGCTCACCCTGGCCTTCGCCATCGTGGTGGTGGCGCGCCTGTCGCAACACCGGCCACTTTCCGAGGTCATGGGCGCCAAGCATTTTCACGATCTCGGCAACCTGATGTTTGCCTTCGTGCTGCTGTGGGCCTATGTCTCGTTCTCGCAGTTTCTCATCATTTGGTCCGGCAACCTGCCCGAGGAAATTCCGTGGTATTTGCACCGGCTGCACGGCGGCTGGCAGTGGATCTCCCTGGCGCTCGTGGTCTTTCATTTTGCGCTGCCCTTCGTGCTGCTGCTGTCGCGCAAGATGAAGCGGCGGGTCGAGCTGCTGGTCAAAGTGGCGGTTGGGATGATCGTGATGCGTTTCATTGATCTCTTCTGGTTGATCGCGCCGAGTTTTCACACCGAAACCTTCGCCTTCCACTGGCTGGATGTGGCGGCGCCGGTCGGCATCGGCGGCTTGTGGATCGCCTATTTCGTCCGGCAGCTCAAGGATCGCCCGCTGTTGCCGCTGCGCGACCCCCGCGTCGAAATCGCCTTCAGCCACAAGGAGCATTCGCACTGAGCGCCTCGGCTGTTTGCTGCATCGCCCTGCCGGGGCATACCATGCAGGATCGAGCTGGATGATGAATATAACTCAAAACAATCACCGCGGATACGAAACCACTGACGCCAATGCGCGTTCGCTGGCGCTCTCCGGAGTCGGGCTGTTCGCCGTCATCGTCGTTTCGCTGGCCTTGATGTATGGCGCCCTCAAATTTTTTGAGCGCCAGCACGAAAAGTCGGCCCTCCCGCCGCATGTGCTGGCGGACACGTTGCAGATTCCGCCGGCGCCGCGGCTGCAAATCACACCAGAGCGTGACCTGCAAGCCTTTTTGGCTGCCGAGGATTCCATGCTGCACAGTTATGGCTGGACCGCGCGGGAAGCCGGCATCGTTCGCATTCCGATTGACAGCGCCATGACGTTGCTGCTCAAACGCGGCCTGCCGGCACGGCCAGCAGCAGCGGCCGAACCTGCCGGACGGACCAGTGCCAGCGCGGTGCCGGAGGAAAAGCCATGAAGAATCTGCTGAGCCGGGTTGTAGTGTTGCCGGCGCTGTCGCTGTTTGTCGTGCTGGGCCTGCTTGCCCTCACGGCAGCGGGCGTACGGGGCCAGGGTTTGAATGCCAGCAACCAGCCGGATATTCTCAAGAGAATCGGCATCGATCAAAAGCTCGGCGGCCAGGTGCCGCTGGAGCTGCAGTTTTTCGATGAAACCGGCGCGGCCGTGCCGTTGCAGCAATACTTCGGCAAAAAGCCGGCGATTCTCGCCCTCATCTATTACAACTGCCCGATGTTGTGCAATCTGGTGCTGAACGAATTGAATCGCAGTCTGAAGGTGTTGCCCTTTGACGCCGGCAAGGAGTTCAACGTCATTGCGGTGAGCTTCGACCCGCGGGAAACGCCGGCACTGGCCGCCGAGAAGAAGAAGAACTATGTGAAGGACTACAACCGGCCGGGCGCCGAGAGCGGCTGGCATTTTCTCACCGGCGATTCCCTGGCCATCAAACAGCTCACCGAGGCGGTGGGTTTCCGCTATGAGTTCGATCCGGTTTCGCAGCAATACGCGCATACCGGCGGCCTGATGATTGTCACGCCCGAGGGCAGGCTGGCGCGCTATTTCTACGGTGTCGACTATCCCAGCCGCGACCTGCGCCTGAGCTTGATCGAAGCCTCGGAAAACAAGATCGGCTCGGCGGTCGATCAGCTTTTGCTGTATTGCTTTCACTATGATCCTCGCACCGGCAAATATGGCTTGATAATCATGAATGTTCTGCGCCTGGCGGGCGTGACCACGGTGGTGCTGCTGGCAGGTTTCGTGCTGGTGATGCTGTGGCGCGATCGGCGCAACAAGCTGGCGAGCGTCAAAGCCGGCTGAGCGCTGCCCGGCACGGCAACCTCCGCCCCCCGGCGGCTAATTATTCTGATGAGTAGAAATCGTACGGAATCATGGACAAAGGCTTTCAACTCCTCCCCGAACAAGCAACCCGGCTGGCAGTGGAAGTGGACTTGCTGTACTACTTTCTTGTCGGCCTCTCGCTGTTTTTCTCGCTGCTGATCTTCTTCTTGATCTATGTGTTCGCGGTGCGCTATCGCCGCCGCTCGGAAGACGAAGCGCCGATGCAAATTCCCGGCTTGCTCAAGCTCGAACTGGCCTGGACGGTGATCCCGTTCATCCTTGTCGTGATTGTCTTCTGGTGGGGCGCCAGTCTGTACTTCAAGGCCTATTCCGCGCCGCCCAAGGATGCCATGGAGATCTACGTCGTCGGCAAGCAATGGATGTGGTACGTGCAACACCCCAGCGGCCAGCGCGAGATCAACCAATTGCATGTGCCCGTCGGCCAGGCGGTGAAGCTGACCATGGCCACCGAAGACGTCATTCACAGCTTCTACATTCCGGCGTTTCGCATCAAGAAGGATGTGGTGCCGGGCCGTTACACCCACTTGTGGTTTGAGGCCACCAAGACCGGCGTCTATCATCTCTTTTGCGCGGAATACTGCGGCACCAAGCATTCGGAGATGATCGGCAGCGTGGTGGTGATGGAACCGGCGGAATTCGAAAAGTGGCTGAGCGGAAGTGAAAGTGGCGAGACGCTGGCCTCGGCGGGCGAGAAGAAGTTCAACCAGCTCGGCTGCGGCACGTGCCACGCCCGTGTCCCTGGCGCGCGCGGGCCTGCGCTGGTGGGCTTGTTCGGCTCGTCCGTGAAGCTGGCGGATGGCCGCACCGTGGTGGCCGATGAGGCCTACCTGCGCGAATCGATCTTGAATCCCGGCGCAAAACTCGTGGCGGGCTACAATCCCCTCATGCCGACGTTCCAGGGGCAGATCAACGAGGCGGGCTTGCTGCAGATTATGGCATATCTCAAGACGCTGAAATAGTCACACGTCCCGGCGGCCGCGGGCGACCGCAGAGGCCCAGCGCGCTTCTGTGCCAGCCCGCTCCCGCCCTGGCATCATCACTGTGAGAGAAGAAGAACAATGGCTACTGCTGTTTTTCGACCTTTTGAGCATCAAATTGCCGATCCGGACGAGGTTCCGAAGAAGCACTATTTGAATGCCGGCTTCAGTGCGAAATCCTGGCTGCTCACCGTTGACCACAAGCGCATCGCGATTCTCTATTTGATCACGGTGACCTTGTTCTTTTTGATCGGTGGGCTGTTCGCCGTGTTCGTGCGCCTGGAGCTGATGACGCCGGCCGCCGACTTGATGCAGTCGGAGACCTACAACAAGATGTTCACCATGCACGGGATCATGATGGTGTTCTTCTTTCTGATCCCGGCGATTCCGGCCATTCTCGGCAACTTCTTGGTGCCGCTGATGATCGGCGCCAGGGACCTGGCCTTCCCCCGCATCAACCTGCTGAGCTGGTACATCTACATGATCGGCGGCGTGTTCACATTTGCCGCCGTCCTCTTCGGCGGCGTGGACACCGGCTGGACGTTTTACACGCCCTACAGCAGCACGTACTCCAACACCAATGTCATCCTGGCCGCCGTCGGCATCTTCATCACCGGCTTCTCCTCGATTTTGACCGGCTTGAACTTTATCGTCACCATCCACAAGATGCGCGCGCCCGGCATGACCTGGTTTCGCATGCCGCTGTTCATCTGGGCGCATTATGCCACCAGTCTGATTCAAGTGCTCGGCACGCCGGTCGTGGCCATCACCATCGTGCTGGTCGGCCTGGAGCGGTTGTTTCACATCGGCATCTTCGATCCCGCGGTCGGCGGCGATCCCCTGCTGTTTCAGCATTTGTTTTGGTTCTACTCGCACCCGGCGGTCTACATCATGGTGCTGCCTGCCATGGGCGTGATGAGCGAACTGATCACCTGCTTCTCGCGCAAGAAAATCTTCGGATACGAATTCGTCGCCTTTTCCAGTCTGGCCATTGCGGTCATCAGCTTTTTGGTGTGGGGCCACCACATGTTCACGACCGGCCAGTCGATTTACGCCGGCATGGTCTTCTCCTTCCTGAGCTTTCTGGTGGCCATTCCCTCCGCCATCAAGGTATTCAACTGGACCGCGACGCTTTACAAAGGCTCGGTGTCATATCAGGCGCCGATGCTGTACGCCATCGGGTTTATTGGACTCTTCACCGTTGGCGGCCTCACCGGCATGTTTCTATCGACGCTGGCGGTCGATGTGCATGTGCATGACACCTACTTCATCGTCGCCCATTTTCATTACATCATGGTGGGCGGCACGATTATGGCCTATCTCGGCGGCCTGCATTTTTGGTGGCCGAAGATTACTGGCCGGCTCTATCCCGAAGGCTGGTCGCGTTTTGCCGCGCTGGTGGTGTTCGTCGGCTTCAATCTGACCTTTTTCCCGCAGTTCGTGCTGGGCTATCTCGGCATGCCGCGACGCTACCATGTGTATCCCGAGGAGTTCCAGGTGTTGAACGTGTTGTCTTCCGCGGGCGCGACGATTCTGGGTGTGGGCTACTTGATTCCGCTCATCTACTTCATCTGGTCGCTCAAGAGCGGCCCGCGTGCCAGCGCCAACCCGTGGAGCGCCACCGGCCTGGAGTGGCAGACCACCTCGCCGCCGCCCACGCACAATTTTGACAAAACGCCGGTGGTGACCGGCGACGCCTATGACTACGCCAAATTCGCCAGGGAAAACGCCAAAGCAGAGGAGGCGACCCTTGTCTGAGCATCATCCCGCCCTCGCCCACCACTTCGAAGATCTGGACCAGCAGTTCGAAGCCGCCGGGTTGGGCATGTGGGCTTTCCTGGTGCAGGAGATCTTGTTCTTCGGCGGTTTGTTTGCCGCCTACCTGGTGTACCGCATGAGCTATCCCGAGGCCTTCATCCAGGGCAGCCATTATCTCGACATCACACTGGGCGGCGTCAACACTGCCATTTTGATCTGCAGCAGTTTGACCATGGCGCTGGCGGTGTTTTACGGCCAGCAGGGCAATCGCCGGCAGTTGATTCTGTTCTTGTTTCTCACCATCGTGCTGGGCGCGGCCTTTTTGGGAATCAAAGCAGTCGAGTACACGCACAAGTATCACGAGCATCTCATCCCCGGCCCGATGTTTCACCCCGAGGAAGCGCATCCGCCGCAGATGCAGATCTTCTTCGCGCTGTATTTTGCGATGACCGGCATGCATGCGCTGCACATGGTGATCGGCATCGGCATCCTGGTCTTCCTCATTTACCAGGCGCGGCAGGGCCGGTATTCCGTCGAGTACAATTCCCCCATTGAAATTTTCGGGCTGTACTGGCACTTCGTCGACATCGTCTGGATATTCCTGTTTCCGTTACTTTATCTCATAGGTCGTCACTGATGGGTCCTCATCTCGTTCCCAAGCGCGTTTACTATACCATCTTCGCGGCTTTGCTCGTCCTGACGGTCGTGACCGTGATCGTCGCCTTCATCGACCTCGGGCCGTTCAACAACCTGATCGCGATGACCATCGCCGTCGCCAAAGCCACGCTGGTGGTGCTCTACTTCATGCACGTGCGCTACAGCGGCAAGCTCACCTGGGTGTTTGCCGGCGCCGGCTTCGTCTGGTTGATCATCCTGTTTGTGTTTCTGCTCAACGACTATCTCACCCGCGAGGCCTGGAGCAATCTGCTGACTGGCCACCCCTAGCCCGGCTTCCTGAGGAAGTGATGGGGCCGGGCCCCCCACGGCCTCCCGGCCACCGAGGCGCAAAGGACGCCAAGCTTGAGTTGCAGCGCAGGCTTGGCGTTTGCGTTTCCACAGGCCCTCCACTCGCTGCTCTTATTTCGCCAACAACAGTCTGCGCGTGGAAAGTTCGCGGCTGCCGTTTTCGCCCTCGAAAAGAATGCGCAGGAAATATACGCCGTTGCGTGCCTGGCTGCCGCCGGCAGCGGCGCCGTTCCACTGCAGCAGATGGGTGCCGCCCGCCAGTTGGCCTTCGAACAGCCGCAATATCTCCTGCCCCTGCAGGTTGTAGATCACGGCTTGCGCGCGGCCCGGCTCAGGCACTTGCAACCACAGGCGGGTGTCCTGATGGAAGGGATTGGGATAGTTGGGTGAGAGGAAAAACTGTTGCGGCGGGATCGCGCTGCCGCCCGCCAGACTCGCAGGCGCAGCAGCACCGCCGGATCTGCGCACGTAGGTGATCTGGAAATCATCGACTTCGTTTTTCATTTCCTCGCCGCGCAGAAAAAAGCCCACGTACCAGCGCTCAGTGGTGGGGAAATGCCTGGCGGGATCATGCGCGGTGGCGGAATAGCTGCCGTTGATGTAGTAATCAAAATGATTGCCGTCACTCTCCTGCCGGATCTTGATGGTGACAACGTCGCCGGCACCGGGATCGGCGGAGCCGGACCAGCGCCCGAGATCAAGCCCGCCGACATATTCCCCGTTGTTGATGGTCCACAACCACACCTGGCCATAACGATGCCAAATCCAGTACCCGCTCGCATGCGGACTGTCCTCGTCCACCATCAGCGCGAGCGCGCCTTCGCGCACGCCCAACGCCGTTACATTCTTGCCCCAGCGGTAGGACACTTCGATAATCTCGCGGCCATCGCCGTTGCTCACTGCGTTATACACCGTGAGATAGCGCCACGACTTCCAGGCCTCGGGCGTGTGATCAAGCTCGCCGTCGGTGATCGTCCAGTATTGCGGTTCGCGCGTCCAGTTCGGGCCGAGGTCGGTGCGTTCGAAATCATCATAAGCCGTGAGCGTGTCGGGTGCATTCAGGGCGCTGGTGAAGGTGAAATCCGGTGAGACTGCCAGGTTGCCGGCCGCATCCCAGGCCCGCACGCGATAGTGATAAAGCGTGTTCGGCAGTAGATTCACCAATTGCACG
>JBBIKM010000028.1:22577-43346 GCA_037445455.1 bacterium
ACCGAAACGCTGCCATAGCCGGCAGTCGGGCCGAATTCCACTTGTGTGAATGCCGGCTCGTCGGTTTCCCAGCGCAGGGTGGCGGTGGTTTGCGAGGCATTGAGCAGCCGCACCGCGCTGATCGCAGGCGCGACGGCATCAAACAAACCTTCGCTCTCCTCCGCACCCTGGCCGGTGTCGCGAACATGCGAGCCATCGACATAGGATTCATAGCCGGCGTGCCAGCCCGCGAGCGGGCCTTGCGGTTTGGCAAAGACCAGCTCCGCTGCAAAGGGCACCAACCGCGCCGGGCTGGGTTCGGCTCGCTTGCCGCCGACCGTGCCGCGCAGAAGATATTGCCTGTCGTGCTGTAACTGCAGATAGGGGTTGACCAGATAATCATCCCCGGCCTTGCCTTCACCCAAATCTACTCGAGCAGAAACGTGCAGTCGCCCATCGGGCAGCTCCCGCACGGTGAAGGCGATGATCGCCTCGTCAAAGCGGTTGGCGCCGCCCGCCGGGTCCGAGCGCCATTCAAATGTGCCGACAAGTTGTGAGACGGTGGGATTGTTGGATTGTGCCGGCGCCAATGCCGTGCCGGCAGGATTCAACAAAACGATAACAGCGAGCAGCACAGCCCGCCGCCAGTTGAGGGCACGCAGGTTCACGGGGCCTCCTTTGGGAGACAATGGCAGGTGAAGCAGTCAAGAGTTGGAAGTCACTCGGCTGCATCCCATCAGATGCTGTCTCTCCGCGCGCACGCGCATCTGCAGGAGCGGCAGCACAGGCGCAATGGGTTTTTGCAGGCTGAAAGAAACAGGTGAGGCCGTCCGTGGGAGGTGGGTTGCGGCACCGCGTTCAGGTTTGCTTGCGGAATCATGCAGGAAAATACAAACCGCCGTGACTGCCTGCAGAATTCGGCGTTGGGGAACCAGGCGCTGCCGCTGCGCGAGCGAGCAGGGCAGCGCCTGAGCATGACTCTTCGGGGGCGATGAGAGTCGTGCCGTTCATTTCAAATACAAGATCCGCTTCGTCATCACTTCCCGGCCGTTGCCGGGAGAGCTATAGATCACGCGCAGCAAATAGATGCCGCTGCTCAGGCTGGCGCCGGCGGAGTGCTGGCCACTCCAGTGCAGCACGTGATAGCCGGGCGCCAGATTGCCGTCATACAAACGCGTGACCTCCCGGCCCGCCAGATCGTAAATCACGGCCTCCACCCGGCCTTGCTCCGGCAACGCCAGTTTGATTGCGGTTTCGCTGCGGAACGGGTTGGGATAGTTCTGCGCCAGCTCGAAGCACTCCGGCAAACCGAGCGTCGCGGGATCGGTCGAGGGCTGGCATTTCATGCTCGGCGCGCTGCTGGTACCGGTGCTCAGAAATGCGGCATAGCCCTCGCCCGGCGGCGTCAGGGCAAAGGTATCACTCGCCGCGCCGAAAATCACTCCGCTCCACTCGCCGGTGCGGGTGTTGAACCATTGGCCGCTGAGCGTGCCGGTGGCCTCGCTGAGATTCACGCGGAAAGGCAGGGCATTCTCGACATACACGACATACTCCGAGCCGGGCAGGCCGGCCAGCCAGCGCCCATTGGGCAACGCTTCGAAGCGCGAATAGCGCCACCAATTGACGGCATAGCGGCCGTTGTTCGTCCAGAAATTCTTGAGCAGCGTCATGAACCGGGCGCCGGCAGAGTAGAGATTCGCCTGCGACATCACCGCGTTATGGTGAAAAGTTGCCGTGTTGCCATAGACGAGAAAGCCGCCGCGCATCACGATCTCCCAGGCATCCCGGCGCACGTCCTCCGCCGATTGATCGCCTTCATAGCCAAACTCGGAATTGATCACGGGCTTGTTGTAGCGCCGGTCGGAGGTGATGCGGCTGGGATCAAAGAGCTGCTGATAAATCGTGGTCAGCCAGCCGGTATTGCCGAAATCGTCAGCATTGGTGTCCACCGTATGCGTCGTTATCGGATGGCGGTAGGGATCATTGGACTTGACGAACTCGCCCAGCCGATCATAGCCGCCCGGCACCCCCGCTTCTTCATATTCTCCGGCGAGAATCCAGATGAGATGGTAAGCCGCATAGCGGTTGATCAAATGCAGCACGTAACGGTCGACCTGCGCGGTGGTGGCGAATCTCTGCCAGCCCTCATTGGCCCAGGCGAACATCAGTCCGGCGGTCAATCCCATCTCATTCAAATAAGCCAGGCGCCGGTCAAAAGCCTGCCAATAGCCGGGGTTGAGACGATCGACATCACGATTGATGAAAGCCTGCCCGCCCTCGTTGAAATTATTGCTGTCGGGCCGCAACGCATACAACTGGCCGTGCACATAATTGAACCCCTGCGCCGCGCGTGCGTCGACATAAGTTTTGAATTCAACCGGCCAGGATATTTTCGCACTCGCAAACGACCATTGCGTGTCGCCCATCAGGAAGAAGGGCCGGCCTTCTGTGGTTTCCAGGATGTAAGGGGAACCGTTGGCTTGGCGCAGCGGCCCGCCGGCGTTCGCATGGCCGGCAGGCAAGCGGCCTTCACACACCAGCCGGCCGGCTTTACCCTGCAACCCCGCATCGCTGGAGGAGGAAGACCACTGCCATTCGCCCCACGCCGGGGGCGAGAAGCGCACGCGATAGACGGTGCCGCCGTCCCAAAAACCATTCAGGCTCAACCTTTGTCCCCGGGCCGCGCCGGCAACACCGGTAAACGTCACGGTGACGGCCGGGCCGTCGAGATATGGATTTGTGCCGGGCTGGTTCGCATTCAGTATAATCTCGTGCACGCCGTACAGCGGCACGGAGGGCATCCCGGCCTCATAGCCTTTTTGCGCGATAATCAGTTCCGGCTGGGCATTGGGTGACTCGCGCGAATCGAAGGACACGAAATCAGGCCCGCTGCCGATCAGCGCAAAGTCGAAGGTTCCGTTGCCGGTGAGGGCGGCGGTGACGTTGGCGCTGTGCCACTCCTTCTCCTGCACCAGGTTGATGCTGTCCAACACCGCGCCGAAAGCCGCCGGCTTGGAGAGCCAGGTCGCATTGTTCTCTTCCCACGCCGAGTTTAAGACCCGCACCAAATTGCCGCCGATGCCGGATTGGCGGCCGTGCAGCCGCAGCGTCGCCGAGACGACTGCGGAATCCAGGCCGGCGACGGCGAAACGCAGGTAGCATTCACGGCCTTTGCCCGCGCCCAAATTCATCCAGCCGTAATTGCCGTAATCACGCCGGGTGGCGTACAAGCCGGCGGTTTCGACGTAAGTGTCAGCGATCGGTTTGAAAATGTGCAGGCCGCGCGTCCTGGTGATGAAAGTCTGCGTGCCGGTAGTGGTGCGGTTGCCGGCGTTGTCGATGGCAGTGAGGCGATAGTAGTAAGTCTGATTGGGCCGCAACTCCGCGAGGGTGACGCTGAAGCTCGTATCCGGCGGACCCAGCACCGCGGTCCGCTGAGTGACAGCCGCCGTCGTGCCGTATTCCACGAAGCAGACGGCTGCCTCGTGGGTGGACCAGGCCAGCCGCGCGCCGTTGGCATAACGATCGCGAACCGTGATCGCGGAAATCTGCGGCGGCGTGGCATCCGCTGCGGGAAGGTTGGCCGTGACAATCAGGTTTGAATAGATCGGTCCGATCATCGCGCCGTACTGATTGTTCTTGAAGCCGGTGATGAGATCGGTGCCCACGGTGAAATCGCGGCCGAGAAAAACGTAGCGCAACTGCATCGGCGCGGTGTGCGTGTGCGCGGCCTGCAGCACGCCGTCGCGGTAATAGTTGAGGCGGTTGCCCTCCCAGGTCACCTTGATGCGATAAGTCTGCGCGCGCGACCAATCCTCGAGGATTGTGGTGTTCTGCTCCTGCTGATCATATGCCCACGACAGCATCTTCACGCCGGGCGTGTAACGCGAGCCGGCATGCAAGTCCCACACAGTTTCCTGGTTTTCCACCGGATGATGATTGCCCCAGGGATTGCGAAACATGCTGACGATGTGATGGCGGGGAAAGGAATTCTGTTCTTTCGGGCTGAAATTGCGCACGTCCAATTCCAGCGAACCGTTTTCCACATAGAAGCCGAGATCATAGACGATCATGTCTTCCGCGCCTGTCACCTGCCAGCCGCCCCCGGGAAGAAACACGCCACCGTTGCGGCTGCCGGCGGTGCGGCCCGCCAGGGAATCGGCGAGCAGGATACGCGCGAGCACGGCACTGCCTGCCGTGCGGAAAGTAGAATCGCGGCTCATCGCCAGGTTGCCGGCCGCGTCGCGCGACTTGACGCGATAGTGATAGGTGGTGCCGGGACTCAGATCGGTGAGCGCCACCGTGTGCAACATCCGGAGTCCGGGGGCAAGCGGCGACAGCGAGCCATAGGCGGCAGTCAGGCCGTACTCCACCTGCGCATCACTGGCCTCGTTGGTTTGCCAGGTGATGAGGGCGCGGTCCGCTTCCAGCTCGGCCACGTTGATGTTGAAAAGCTGCGGAGCGCTGGCGTCGCCTTTGTCCAACCTCTCGGTGGAATAGACGGCAAAATCATCCACCAGCCACTCGCCTTTCACCGCCGTGTTGTAGGCGGCCAGCTCAAAGGCAAATTCGTCATCCAGCGAGTAGCCCGGCAGGGAGAAGGCCTCGGCATGGGCGCGCTGCCAAACAATGTTGTCGAACGAATACTCGAAGGCGATGGAATCCGTGGTCGTGCGCAGCCGCAGATGGAATTCCCGGTCAAAGCGCACACCGTTGGCCACATCGCGGCCGCCGGAAACACCGGCTTTGTTCCACTGCACATGCAGCTTGTAAGGTTCGGCGCTGCTGTTGCGGTAATTGTAGAAGCGGTACCAATTCGCTTCGTTGTAGAATCCATAGGGCGAGGCAGGGCTGACGGTGGGCGACATGCCGAGCGCGCCGTCATCATTGGGTTGTATCACCTTCACCTGAATGATCTTGTTGCGGCCAATAAGGCGGTCACGCGTGCAGAGCCACGCGCTGGTCGAACCGGTGGAGCGCAGCCGCAAGGCGCCGCCCTCGACCCTGGCGGTATTACCCGGGTTCGTGCCCAATTGCCACTTCGCCGGATTCAGTTCGGCGCCGCTGAAATCATCCGCCCACAGCGGGCCGTTCGGCGTGGTGAAGGCGAAGTCATCGCTCACGCCGAGATTGCCGGCGCGATCGCGCGATTTGACGCGGCAGTGATAGGTAGTGGCTGGGGCGAGATCCACAAGCTGAACCGCGTGCGCCGTCACCCATGCGGCCTCGCGCCTCGTGACAAAGCCGTAGGCCGGCGAGAGGCCATACTCGACCTGCGCATCGCCGGCCTCATTCGTGTTCCACGAAATCAACGCCGCCACCGGCGTGAGGCCGCTCACCGTGAGATTTGAAATGACCGGCGGTGTCAGGTCAAGCGTGGTGAAGGTGAAATCTGCGCTGGTGCTGAGATTGCCGGCGCCATCACGGGACTTGACACGATAGTGATAGGTCATGCCCTCCTGCAGGCCGGTGAGCGTCAGCCGGTGCGCGGTGACCAATTCCGCCAGTGCGGGCGCGGTGGAGCCATAGCTCGTACTCAGGCCAAACTCGACCTGCGCATCGCTCGCCTCGTTCGTCTCCCAGGCAATTTGAGCAGTGGTGGCCGTGATGCTGTCGCTGCGCACGTTGGTGATCACCGGTGGCGTCTGATCGGGCGTGACAAAAGTGAAATCCCCGCTCACACTCAGATTGCCCGCCCGGTCGCGCGACTTCATCCGAAAATGATAAGGCACGCCCTCCTGCAAATCACTCAGCAGCACCCGGTGGGTTGTTGCCATCGCGGCCGTCACCGCTGTGGAGAAACCGTAGGTCTCCGTCAAACCGTACTCGACTTGCGCATCACACGCTTCATCGGTATTCCAGGAGAGCACAGCGCTGCTGCGGGTCACCTCGCTGCTGGCGACTGCGAAAATCACGGGTGACATGGTATCCGCGGCCGCCGGCAGACTCGAACCCAGCAGAAAATCATCCACGATCCATTCGCCCTTTGCCGGTGTGCTGTAGGCTGCCAGCTCAAAGACGAACAGGCTGTCGAGCGTGTAACCCGGCAGCGAGAAAATTTCAGTGTATGCAGTCGCCCAGAGCTCCCCGTCGAACGAGTATTCAAAGAAGATCGAATCCGCCGCGGTGCGCAAGCGCAGATGGTAATCGCGCTCGAATCTGACCCCGGCGGCAACATCGAATCCGTCGGAAATACCGTTTTTGTTCCACTGCACATGCAACCGGTACGGCTCATCACTGCTGTTGCGGTAATTGTAGAAGCGATACCAGTTCGCCCCGTTATATAAACCAAATTCCGAAGCAGGGGAAACCGTCGGCGACATGCCCAGGGCGCCGTCGTCGTTCGGTCGCACGACTTTGATCTGCACCAGCCGGTCGCGGCCCGGGAATTTTTCAGTAGTGTAAATCCACCCGCTCTTGCCGCTGACCGAACGCAGGCGCAGGCTGCCGTCCGTCACCACCGAGAGGTTTTGCGCGGGTGCGCCTCTTTGCCATTTGGCGGGATCAAGCGAACTGCCGCTGAAATCGTCGCTGTGGGGCGGGACACTGGTGTTGAAAGTGAAGTCATCGCTGCGGCCGATCGTGCCCGCCGAATCCGCGGAGAGCACGCGAAAGTGATAGGACGTGCCCGGCGTCAGTCCAGTCAGGACGACGGCGTGGGCAGTCACGCGGGTCGTATCGCGCGGCGAGGACTGGCCATAAGCCGCCGTCGGACCGAATTCCACCTGGGAATCGCTGGGCTGATCGGTTCGCCATTTGATGGTCGCGGTGGTGGGCGAGAGATTGCCGCTGGCGACATTGGAGATGACCGGGGGCGCGCGATTCAGCGGTGCCGCGCTGGCATTTACCGAAGGTGTGACTGCGTATTGTTCTTTGAGGCCCCCCTCTGCAGCAAAGGCGGGAGTCTCCGCGGCCGCCGCACCAATGCCGGCATCGCTGGCGGCCGTACTTGTCGCAACCAGCGGCGCATCTTTTTCATGGCTCTCGGCAGGGGCAAATGAGTAGGCGGCGCCCTCGCCGGCGGAAAGCAGGACGACTGAGGCGAGACTGGGAAACTCAATCGCGTTGGCAAAGCTGAAAATGCCGAGCAGCAGCAATACCGTCCCAAAACCAGACGCGCGGAGACGGGAGTCGTTCATGATGCCGTTCCCTTCGTGAGAGAGAGTGAACCTCAAAGTTTGTGGATTGTGGATGTGGGCTCGCCACGCCATCCCGAATACTTCGCTGCAGAACCCCGGAGATGCACCGCAGGTGCTGGAAACCGCGTTGTGCGGCGCGCGATGGCAGGCCGTTGGGTGGCCTGCGGGCGGGAAACAAAAAAATCCGCCTTCCCAATATGGAGCCCAATCGCGCAGAAGATTTCAGATTGAGAAGGCGGATTGATTTTAGTCGAAACCGTCAATCACGGGGAGCCGCAAGGCTCCACCTACCCGACGATGGCCAGACAATAGAGGATTTTTCAGAAATTGTCAAGACTGGATTTTTCCGGCGGAATAGCCACGGCAGGCGAGGCAACCACAAGCCGGTGCTGCAACGTCAAGCCGATCCCCATCCCCGCATGCTTGTCCCGCTGGTGAGCATCCTGCCAGTGCATGCCTTGTTTTGTAGAATTTCGAGCACTGCGGGAAATTTGAGGTTTTTGTGAAACGATCCAGGCATTCCGCGAACACTCTTCTGATACAAGGCCGGGATTTCGGAAGGACAATGCATGTACTTACACCGGCCCACAGCGCTGGCATGAAATGATTGCCGCCCCTCCGCCGCCTGCACGCACGTTCTTAACGGGCGGTTCCTGGATGAAAAAGCTCTCTTTTGTTCACTGACGGCGGAGCGACAAAGCTTGACGCTGAATGAAATGGCGCATGAAGCCATTGCTGGAAAATTCCCGCCCAGCTTTGCCCAGCGCGCAATCACCAATGCGTTGAGAAAACCCGACAGTCGCCGTTTTTTGCGAGCGCAGCATCATCCGCGTGGGTGAGATCGGCGAACCGTCACGTGAAAGCGCAGTCCCCGCACCAGGATGAAGATCACCAACGAAAGCAGCACCTTGATCAAACCGAAGTAGTTTTGCAGTGCGTGCAGCTCGAAGAGCAGAAAGCCGAGAACTGCGTTCTGCGTGTGTTGCATCAAATACTCGAAGGACTTCGAGCTGACCAGGCAACATGCGGCCAGCTCGAAGCACTCGTCGAGCAGCGAGCGAGTGTTGTTGCCGTGCAGCACGAACCACCAGAACGAGGGCGGCTCTTTGGCTTTTTTTCCGGATGGCGTTTCCATGCTCTTTGCTCCCAAGAAACCGGATGAAGCAGCGCACCGAATCCCCGGCGCAATCAGTTGTCAGGGAGAGCGAACGCAACCCGCGGGCCAGAGGCGCAAGCGCGCAAGCCGGCGTGAAATTCCAAGTGTTTGGCGGGAATGTCAGTCTGCGGGGAAGCAGGGCGGCACGCAGATGCTATTGCGGAAAACCCAAGCCGTGTGGGGGAATGCCGGTGGTAAGTGCGGTCACCAGTGTTGGCTTTTCCCGACAAGTTTTGAACAACATGTTGGGAAAAGGCGACATGGGCGTGTGCTTGTTGGAATCGCTGGGCTAATTCACAAGAGGTTGCAAAGCCGCGGTTCTGGCATAAATTTGGAAGTGTCAGGATGAAACAACAAGAGCGGGTGGGTGTTTATCATGAATGAAATCGTGGCGTCAAGCTGGTCGGATTTGATGGAGCATCTCTTCGTTGATTCCTGGGATGCGAGCATCAGGCGGCACCGTTCGCCCTATGCCTTCCGCGGGCTCTCGGATGAAAACTATGTCCTGTCAACCCGGCTGATGCGGCTCGGTGGGGATTTCGCGAGTTTGGAAAAGCATCTGCTGCGGAACTTTAGGAAATACGCCCTCAGCGACGTCGAGCACGGCGGCTCTTTTTGGAAGTGGCTGGCGGTGGCGCAACATCATGGCTTGCCCACGCGCTTGCTTGACTGGACGTTTTCCCCGCTGGTGGCTTTACACTTTGCGACCTCCAATCTCAATCGCTTTGACGTGAACGGCGCGATTTGGTGCGTAAACTTCATCGAAGTGAACAAGCGGCTGCCGCGGCAATTGCGGGCCTCGCTGGAAGAGGAAGGCTCGCTTGTTCCCACAGTCGAGATGTTGGATAGAGTGGTCAAGTCGTTAAGAGAACTTGAAAGCATTTCTGCAGAGAACTTTGTGGTCTTCTTTGATCCCCCTTCAATTGACACCAGAATTATCAATCAATACGCCTTGTTCTCAACGATGCCTCATGCCGGATCCTCGCTCAGCGATTGGTTGCAGGCGCATGCTGGATTGTTTTGGAAAATCGTTGTCCCTGCCTCATTGAAGTGGGAGATCCGAGACAAATTGGATAAAGCGAATATCACGGAGAGAATTTTGTTCCCGGGGTTGGACGGCCTGGCGAGTTGGCTGGCAAGATACTACACGCCGCGTGCTGCCTTGAAATTCTAGGAGAACGGCAGCAGGGTTTGACGGCGAACTTACGGCTTGAGCGTCAAAGCCTTGCAGAATGCCAGCAGATTGTATTTCTCCAAGAACTTGCCGGCTGCCGTGCTCTTGATCTTGTCCGTATCGATCTTGATCAAGGTGGCGTTTGGAATGTAGCTGCGAATGCTGCGGGGAAATCGCATTTCGGTTGAAGAGATATCGTGGTGGTGGTCGTCGCGGGTTCGCTCTTTGAGAATCATCTGAATCGGAGGCAATCCGTTTGTCCGGCGTCTCTCATTGATGCGCTTGATCATCTCCGTGTATTCAGCGACGACAACAGCCTTGTGGACGATTTCTTCAGCCAGCTCATTCTCCAACTGCTTTCTTGATTTGATCTGTCTGATTTGGTAGCGATCGCGTGTGATGTTGCTTTCGGTGAGATAATTCTTCAACCGTCGTCGGCGGTCGCGGTAGGAGCGCACGTCATACTTCTTTTCACGCTGCACGCAACGGTTGGCGGCCAGGTAGATCAGCACGAAGTCAGCAGCGGCGAATGCCATTTGAATGTATTCCTGGTGCCCGGCATGCAAGGCGTCAAACGTTCCCCCGATACAGGCAACTGTGTGTGCTTTTCCATTCTTGGTCGACATGGCAGCGACCCCGTCGATGACGACTTGTGATTCAGAGGTGTGGGTTGTCTTGGTCCACCCGCTGCCTGGCGGGGCAATTCTTCCTGGCGAGATAGTTTTGGGACTCTTGTTTGTGCCTGCAAGACGCTGGATTTGCGGAGATATTTCCGATCGAGAGAGGACGAAAAAGAGAAGAGGAGTGGATCACCCAGTGTGGAGGGGTTTTATGGCAAACGAGCGATCACACTTGGACGGCATGCTACTAAGTGACCTGCTAGCCAAGGCTGTCACTCTAACGCAGGCGGAACGGGGCTGCCTGCTGTTGCATGACCCGGTGGCAGAAAAGCTGGAATGTTTCAGCGGCGAAAAATGCCCCTACCTATCTGCCGGCACTGGCGCCGGCTGCACGCTTGAGCTCGCGGCAGCGCCGGCCGGCATGCAACGGTTCTTCGACAAGCGGCACAACGGCCACGAACCCGGGGGCTATATCGCGGCCACCATCGAATTCCCTGCCAGCCGTCCAAACGGCTCGCCCAGCCCGGCCTCGCAAATGCTCATTCCCTTGCGCCGCATGCAGGACAAACCTCTCGGCCTGCTCATTCTCGAATCCAACCAGCGTGACTATTTCCAACAGGAGGATATTGCATTTGCCCAGACGGTGGCGGAATTCTGCGCGCTGGCGATCAGCGAATCCCAGAAGTTCATCAACAGCGATCGCATGATTCACAAGCTCGGCCTGCTTTCGGCTGCGAACAATGTCCTGCTGGCCGAGTTCGAGAACAGATCGCTGGCGGAAAAGTTCGATTATATCGTTGAGAAGGCCACTGAAATCCTGGATGCCGAACTGTGCAGCCTTTGGCTGGTCAAGGGCGACAATGTGATCCTCGAAACCAGTTTTGCGCAAGACGGCAAGGTGCGGAATCGCGAGCGCATGGTGTTGCCGATCATTGACGGCCCGAAAACAGGTATGACCGGCCACATTGCCTTTCATCGCAAAGTGTTCAACAGTTACGGGCAAGAGTTGGAGAATCATCCTGCGCGCAATTCACAGATTCCCGCCGAGTTTGTCTTTTCCAAGCGTGTCTACTCCGAGCTGGCTTATCCCATGCTCGATGAAGACGGCAGCCTGCTCGGGCTGTTGCTGGCCTACAACAAAAAGGATGCCCAGGGCAAACCCCTGAAGAATGCCGGCTTTTCCCGCGAGTTTGACGAACCGTTGATGAAGATCCTCACTACCAAGCTCGTCATCTCCCTCAAGAACGCGCGGTTGCTCAAGAAGCTCAGGGACTATGAGCTGATTGTGGAAAGTACCCCGGATCCGGTGGTGATGTGCTCCAAACGCGGCGAGATCACCTACATGAATCCCGGCGCGCGCAATCTCTTCGGCGAGCTGGTGGGATGTCACGTCTCCACGCGCTACCCTACCGACGAACACACCACCGGCCTGGAAAAGGCGCAGGCGATCCGCTGGCAACTGCTGAAAGCCCGGGACAAGCGCGTCAAGAATTATGAAACCGAGTTTCTCGGCAAGAACGGCGAGGCAATTCCCCTCAGCCTGTCGGTGGCGGTGCTGCGTGATGAAAACGGCCGTGATGCCGGCACCATTGGCATTGCCAAGGATTTGCGCGAAATCAAGGCGCTGCTCGCCGCCGGCCAGTCGCTGCTGGAAACGCACAATGTTGACGAGATTCTGCAGCAAATCACCCAGGTCTGCCTGCGCCTGCCCAACAGCATTCGTGCCTACATCAAGCGCTATGACGAAAAGACCGATCATCTTGTCTTTTGCGCCTTGAGTTCGAAGACTGCGGGCGAGACGTTTCCGGAGAAGTCCACGCCCAGAGACCGCGGCATGACCGGCCATGTCTTTCAAACCCAGCAGCCCACGCTCTCCAACAATGTTGCGCTGCTGCCGATCAATCGCTACTATGGCATCTTCAAGGACGTCAAGTCCAAAATCGTCGTGCCCATCACCTATCGCGACAAGGAGACCGGCGCCTCCCGCCGGCTGGGCGTGCTCAGCGTCGACAGCAACACTCTGGATGCCTTTTCACCAAGCGATGTCTACTTCCTCTCGACCCTGGCCAATCAGGCGGCAGTGGCGCTGGAAAACGCCAACCTGATCGCGGCGAAGAACCGCATCATCACCAAGCTGCGCGCCTTCGACAAAGTGCAGCAGGCAGCCACCGGCAAGGATTTGAATGAAGACCGCATTCTGGAAAGCGTGCTGGATGCTGTCGTCGAAATTCTGGGCTTCGCGTATGCCACCATCTCGAAGGTCGATCATGAAATCGGCATGATTGGCACGGTCAAGGGCCGCAACGTGCCGCAGGAGTTCATCGACTCGGCGTGGCATGATCTCGACAGCAAGGATATTCAAGCCTGGGTGGTGCGCCACAAGACGCCGGAATATCTTGCCGGCTGGGATGACCGGCTGGACAAGGACATCTACGAGCGCTTTGGCCATGCCCGCTACGTGCGCACAATCATCCCGATCTTTGCACGCGGTGAAGTGCTGGGCACACTGGAGACGGGCTATATCAAAGCGGAAAAAGCCGCGATCGAAGCGGATGAAATCGAGACGTTGCAGCGCATCGTCAATCTGGCCGGCTTGGGCATCGAGCAGGCGAATTTGGTGAAGCAGATGAAGGAAGAACTCGACCTGCGCACCGAGCTCGAGATGCAATTGGAGGCGCTCAATCAGGCGAGCTTCGAGATTCTGAACGCCATGACGGAAAAGGAAGTCATCGGCCACATTTTCGCCAGCCTGAAAAACATCGGCTATTCGCGCTGGATGCTGTCGCTGGTCAATGAGACGGCGAACACGATCGAAGGACACTACGCGGCCGGCGAGAATTGGAAGGCGATCGTGCATGAAACCAAACGAGACTTGAAGGGGACTGATATTCTGGCCCAGGCCCTGCGCGCCAAAGCCTCAATTCTGAGTGAGGATTGCGCCAAAGATCCGACCTGCAATCAGGACAGCATCAAGAAGGCAGGCATCAAGTCCCAGTTCGTCATTCCCCTGATCGTGAAGGACAAGGCCGTGGGCACCCTGCAAATCGATCTGACCGACCGGCAGGATTTGGTGAGCGGCGACAAGCGCATGTTGCGGCGCCGCATGAAAGTGGTGGAGACGTTTGCCCGCCAGGTCGCGGTCGCGATTCGCAACATTCGGGCGCTCATGACCATCGATCGTTTGGAGTCCAACATCGCCGAGGCCGCGCATGAATTCCGCAGCCCCCTGCACAACATTCTGACCCAGGTAGGCGGATTGAAGGATTTTCTCGAGCACAGCCAGCCCGACAAGGACATCGATCAATTCGTCAGCGCCATCGAGGAAGAAATTCATCGCGCCAAACGCCAGGTGGACAATACGCTGCTGCTCAGCGACCGTACGCGCGAACACGTGGAGTATGTTTTCAAATCCGGATATTTGCGCGACGTGGTGGAAAACTGCGCCGCCGCTTATCGTCTGCGCGCCCTGGAGCGCGGACTGCGCCTGATCATCAAGGACAGTGTCAAGCATTTGCCGCGGCTGGAATTCGACCGCGGCAAGATGGAGCAGGCCTTCACCAACCTGATCGACAACGCGGTGAAGTATTCCCATTCCAACCGTTACATCGACATCAGCGGCATGGAAGACGACGACAAAGTGCACATCGAGATTACCGATCGCGGCCTGGGCATTCCCGAGCATGATTTTGAGACCATCTTTCTGGGTTTCGCGCGCGGCGATACCAAGGATAAGATGCGCTACATTCCCGGCACCGGCCTGGGGTTGAAGATTTGCCGCGAGATTATTGAAAAACATGGCGGTGAGATCCGCGTCAGCAGCGTGCCGTACAGCCGGAATCCGGACAAAATCAAAACCTATCAGGATTATCTCACTACCTTTCGCGTTTCCTTACCCAAATTTCGGCGGGAGCGATGAGCCATGAACCACATTCTTTTTGTCGAGGACGAACAGCGCGGCGTCAATCCCTATTTGGCGGCGCTCACGCGCCGTGGCTTTCATTGCGCGGTGGCGCAAAATGGCGATGAAGCCGTCACCCGGCTGCGCACCGGTGAAGTCGATTTGCTGTCGCTGGACGTGATGTTTGACCCCGGCCGTGCTTTCGAGGTGTCCAGCGACACACTGTGGGCCGGCGTGCGGCTGCTGGAGCTGATTCGCCAGCGGCAAATTCCCAACTGTGATCCGGCGCTGAAAGTCGTGGTGTTGACCGCCGTGGAAAATCCCGTGGTCGAGGACAAAATCAAGAAGCTCGGCGTGCAGGAATACCTCAAAAAGCCCGTTCCCTTCGAAAAAGTCATTGCCACTTTCATGTCCGTCATGGGTTGATCGAACGCCGCACTCGACAAGCAACAGCACAGCCATGTATCCAAATCCCTTCATTTACAAGAAACCGCTACATCCGGTGCAGGATGAGGCGGTGATGATTAAGCGGCCCGCCCTGCTGGAGAAAACGATTTCCGGACTCGCCCTTGGGCACTGGTACGTCGTCTCCGGCGGCAAGAAGATTGGGAAAACCACCTTTCTGGCGATGCTGATCGAGGAGTGCCGCCGGCGCGGCCTGCCTTATCATTTCATACTGATCAAACCGGAAGACCTTGATGGCTTCAACGTTGCGGGACTCTATCACGCGCTGAGCGAGCGCTGGCAGGATTTGCCCGGCGCCGGCCGCACCGCCCTGCGCAGCGAACTGCCGGCCTCGCCCGATCTGGAAGACCTCAAGGCCGCGCTCGCTGCGGCCAGCCAACACGTGGGCGTGACCAGCAGAATCGTCGTCTTGCTGGACAGCTTCGAGACTTTTTCCAAGTCCTTCACCCAGGACCTGCTGCGCGTGCTGATCAACCTGCAGCAATCGCAGGCGACCCAGAAGCTGCCGCCCAATTTTCAATTCATCATCAGCGGCACGCTGGACACGCTCGATCTGCAGGTGGAGAAGGGCCATTCGTTTTCGGAATACAGCATGCGCATTCTGCTGGAAGATTTTCGCTATGAAGACGTGGAGGACATGCTGAGCCGCGTCTGCCGCCGTTTTGAGCTTGGTTGCGAGGCCGGTTGCGGGCGGCTGTTGTACGAAGCCACGGCCGGCACGGGTTATCTCTTGCAGAAAATTTGCTACCGCACGCTGGAGAGCGCCTACGTGCGCAAGGAAACCATGGGCCTCACCCTGAAACGCGCGGAAGCGGCAATCGCCAGCATCTTGAAAGAGGGCGAAACCAACGTCGAAATGGTTATCACCCAGATTGAACGAGACAGCCAACTGGTGGAAAGCCTGATGCGCGTCCTGCGCGCCGGCTCGGTCAGCTCGAAGAAATTCGATCCCCCGCTCAAGACCCTGTTGGCGCTCGGTGCGCTCACCGAGCAGAACGGCTTCTTCCGGCCGCGCAATCGCATCTATGAATCGATCTTTCAGGACTACTTTACCACCGAACGGCTGGCCGATCTCTATTTTTCCCAACAAAAGTATCAACGCGCGCGCGAGTTGTTCACGGTCGCCGTGAATCAACAGGCGGTGGCCAAGAACGTTCTCAGCACGCTGCGCAGCAATCTGGAAATGATCGACACCAAGGCCGGTCAGGGCAACGTCATTCGGGTGCTGTTGGAAGCATTCATGAATGCGGTGGACAACACCAGGAACTGTTCGGTCATGATGGTGGAACCGGTGCATGAAACGTTGCATATCGTCGACGCCCTGGGCTTGGGCGCGGAGGATCTGCAAACCTTCGCGCTGAAAGTGGGGCAGGGCGTGGCCGGCTGGGTGGCGCAGGTGGGCCGGCCGCGCTTCGTGCGCGACATCACGGATGAAATCGAATGCCCGGACTTTGCCTATCGCGAAATGGCGGTCAAATACAAAGTCAATGCCCTTGCCTGTCTGCCGCTCAAAGTTGCCGGCAAAGTCTGGGGCGTGATCAGTTTGGGGCTGGGGAAGCCGCGCGAATTCAGCGAGAGTGAAGTGAAGATGCTCGAGATCATGGCCTGCCACGCCTCCTTGTTGTTGCAGCAGGCGCGCCTCGAGATCGAATGGGATCGTCATTTCAAACTGGTTGAGCAAGTGCGGGCGCTGGTGCACAACGCCAACCAGCAAATCGAGCTGGAGGCCTTCTTCGAGGAGATTCTATTGATGGTGGAAAAAGTCTCCGGCACGGCCAGCGCCTATTTGGTTTACCGCGAGCACACGCCGGAGGACTGGCGGTTCAAGTTCCGCCGGGATTTTTCCGTTGCCGGGCGGCGCCTGCCCAGCCTGGAGAAGGGCGAAGGCACGGCGGGCGCGGTTTTGAAAGGCGGCCAGCCGTTGTTCATCGAAAACACCAGCGGAAATGATCCGGCCTTCGCCATTTGGCCCGAGCTGCACTGGGAACTGGCCCTGCCGTGCCTGGGCGATGACCGCCTGCAGGGTTGTTTGGTGGTGGCGGGGAAGAAGCCGGCAGTGCCGACTCTTCCGCAACGACAGTTGCTCGGCCTTCTCGCCGAGGCCGCTGCCACCGCCCTTCGCAATCGCTGGCTGTATCATATCGCAGAAAAGAAAACACAGGAGGTGATCACGGCGCGCGGCATCAGCGAAGCGTTGAGCCACGAAAACAGCCTGCAGGAGATTCTTAATTTCATTGCCAGCGAATGTCTCAACGTTGTTGGGCGTACCAACAAAATGGCGTTTGTGTGGATCAAAGATGCCGAACGCCAGCGCCTCCTGTTGCAGGCAGTGGACGGCGAGCAAGCCAATCGTGAGCTGGTGGGCAAAGCCCTGCCCTTGGAGGAGGACAGCCTGCCGGTGCAGGTGTTTCGCAGCGGCCAGCCGCACCTGGCCGGGGATTTGGCCGGCAGAAACCCGCACGCCCTGGCGCATGCGCAGGTGAATTCCGAAATCGCTGTGCCGCTGATCTTTCGCGAAGAGACCATCGGCGTGCTCGACGTGCAAAGCACCGAGCCGCATGATTTCGACGAGCAGGATCAGGACACGCTGACGGCCGTGGCGCACAATGCCGCGGTGGCGATGAAGATTGGAGAATGGCATGACTTGCGCATCAAGGCGCAGATCGGCCTGGCCAAAGTGCTGGAGGCAACCGCCATCGAAGAGGCAGTGGCGGGACTGACGCACGACATCAAGAACATCTCGACGCTGATTGCCAGCGAAACGCAATGGCTGGAGCGGCGCGAGCGCGAGCAGCAGTTGCAACCGGCGGAAATCAAACGCGCGATTCAAAACATCAACGCGCACATGCAGCGCATCGAGGACTTTGCCAACCATTTGCGCAGCCGCGCCTACAAAGCACCGCCTGAGCCGCAGTGGTGCAATCTGCGCAATGTCGTCGGCGAGGCCGTGCAGGTCATTGCCGCCAAGGCCCTGCGCCAGGGCGTGGAGATCAAGCGCGATGAGGTGGCGTTGGACTTGCGCATGTACGTTGACCCCGGCCGCCTGGTGCGCGCTTTCATCAACATCATGACGAATGCGCTGGATGCCATGCCCCGGGGCGGACTGCTGCGCATCAATGCCCTGCGCAGCGCCCGGGAAATTCAAATTTCGGTCACCGACACCGGCAGCGGCATTCCCGAGGACATGGTTTACAAAGTGCTGAATCCCTTCATCAGCACCAAGCCCAAGGGCTATGGTCTGGGATTGGCGGTGACCAAGCGCATCGTGGAGGTGGATCACGGCGGCAAACTGCGGTTGCGCAGCAAGGAGAACCAGGGCACCACGGTGGAAGTGGTGCTGCCGCTGCATCTGGAGAATCACCAGCCCGGCCCGCAAACGAACGGTCCGCCGCCGATCAGCAAGTGGGCGAGCACTGCCGCCGGCCCCGAAGAAGCGCCGGCCGCCGGCGGCAATATTTTGGTGGTGAATGATGACGCGCACATGCTCGCACGCATCGCGCAGGAGTTGTCGCGCCTGGGCTATCACGTCACCAGCACGGAGTTCGGCAACGATGCCGTTGTATTGACGCAGCAGTGCCGCTTCGATGCCATCCTGCTCGATTATCACCTGCGCAAGGATCGCAGTGCCACGCAAACGGCGCAGGATTTCATCCCGCTGCTCAAGCGATATGCGCCGGCGGCAAAGATCATTATCACCTCCGCTTCCTGGGAGCAAAGCAGTTTCCCTGAAATCGGCGGCGAACTGTTTTTGGAAATCAACCATCTGTTTTGGAATCGCATGCCCGGCGTGGTGCAGCGCTGCCTGCTGGCCAGCCGCGATTCCATTCGGCACTAACCACGCGGTAAAACGAAAGGGGTGAGTGGGTGATGAAAGCCGGCAGAGTCTTGATCGTCGATGATGAAGAGAGCATGCGGGCACAGCTCGCCAGATGGCTGAGCGAAGTCGGTTACAAAACCGAGGCGGCGGCCAGCGGCCGCGAAGCGTTGGGGTTGGTACGCCGCAGCAATTTCGACGTCGTGCTTTTGGATTTGCGGCTGCCGGACGTCGACGGCTTCGAAGTGCTGCAGCAACTGCACGAAGACTATCCCGATATTTGCGTCATCGTGCTCACCGGCTACGGCACCGAGGACTCGCCGGCGCAAGCACGGCAGGCCGGCGCCTTCGATTTTTTCGAGAAGCAGCCGCTCAATTATGAACGTTTGGTCAGCCGCATCGACGCCGCCATCCAGCAATTCCGGCTGCAGCGCGAGCACTTCTATCAACAGGAAGAGGTGAAGCAGCGCTATCGTTTCGAGAACATCATCGGAGAAAGCACTGCCATGCGCCGGATGTTCGATTTGATTCGCAAAGTCGCGGAAACAGATGAGACGATTTTGTTGCAGGGGGAAAGCGGCACCGGCAAGGAGCTGGTGGCCCGCGCGATCCACTTCAACAGCCCGCGCAGACAGAAGCAATTGCTGGTCGCCGACTGTGCCTCCCTGCCGGAGCATCTCGCGGAAAGTGAATTGTTTGGCCACGAAAAAGGCGCTTTCACCGGCGCTGTTTCACGCCGCGCCGGCAAGTTCGAGCGCGCCAACCATACCACGCTTTTTCTGGATGAGATTGGAGATCTGCCGGTTCACCTTCAAATCAAGTTCTTCCGTTTCCTGCAGGAGCGCACCTTCGAGCGCCTGGGCGGCACGGAACAGATCGAAGTCAATGTGCGCGTCATTGCCGCCACCAACACAAGGCTCGCGGAGGCGGTGGCGCAGGGGCGCTTTCGCGAGGAGCTGTTCCATCGCTTGAATCGCTTTCCCATCACCGTGCCGCCGTTGCGCGAGCGCCATGGCGATGTGCCGGTGCTGGTGCGGCATTTCCTGGAGGTGTACAGCCGCCGTGGCGCGCGCCGGGTGAAGGACATTTCGCCGGAGGCCCTGCGCCTGCTGGAGAGTTATCATTTCCCCGGCAACGTGCGTGAGCTGGAGAACATCATTGCCAGTGCCATGTTGCTGGAAGACAGTGAAGTCATTCAACCGGAGGTGATTCGCGGCCGTCTGGCACCGGGCAGCGCTGCTGACCCGCCCGACTTTGGCAATCTGCCCTACAAGGAAGCAAAAGAGCAGTTCGAAAAGCTGTATTTCGCACAGCTTCTCCGGCGTTTCGGCAACAACGTCAGCAAAACCGCGGAGTTTGCGGGGATGGACCGCAGCCATGTTTTTACCAAACTCAAACAACTTGGTTTGCGAAACAACGGCGAGGAATGAGCACGTCAGTTGCGCTCGCGGGTTTTGGCGGAAGGTTTCTGTTGCGTGCTGCGGCCGGCAGGTGTCGCCGTCTTCTTTTTTTCCGGCAGCACGAAGCCAGGGCGGGAAGATTTTGTGGGAACGCTGACGGAATCGCGCGGCTTGCTCTGCAACTCCGGCACCGGTTTGCGTTGTGGATCGAAGGCATTCACCCCCGCGCCGCCCGGTCGCGTGCCAAACAAAGGCGAAGGAACTGCCGGCTGCCTTGCCGCCGGCTGCAAAGCATGAGAGGTTTGCCCGGCCTGCGTCGAAAGGGATGAATCGCCTGGCTGCTGCTGTGCCAGGCCTGCGGTCGAACCGAAAGGAATCGTGGCAACCGCAAATGCCGGCCTGGCGGAAGCGCCCAGCCGGTATTGCATGTCAGCCTCCAGATCTGCAATCACGCGCTGCGGATCTGGCGCCGCGCCTGCCAAATTGCCCCTGCCGGATGACAATCCCCGCTCGCGCAAGGCTTGCTCCAACCAGGGCACGATATGCGTCGCGCGCGCCGTGAGAACGCCGCCGACATAAGCATTGCCAACGGGGCTTTCATACGGCAGGCGGATATCCTCCGCCAATTCTTCCAGGCGATACGTGCGATTGGCCTCCAGCGCGCGCCAGCAGTGATGCGGCTTGGGATAGAGAATTTCGAAACCGCCGGTGGGCGTGATTTGATACAAAGTCAGGTAGCCGCGGCTGCTGCTGCGAATGGACAGATCGATTTCACCCCGGCCGGAAGACGCGGAGGCCGGCCGCGGTTGCGAGGAGATTTCAACCCGCACCGCGCTGCCGGATTGCGCGGCCGCGTTGTGCCAGCCGGTGAGCAATGCGGCAAGGGTGATGATCAATGTGCAACGTTTCACTTGTCAACTCCGCGATCGCTGAAACATAAGCGGAAGACAGCCTCTATGGACTGAAGTTGATTGGTTCATAGATGCCGGCCTGTACGTGCTGCCTTCCGCCGCATGCCACGTCATGGACGGCGAATCCTACGAGGACCCCGGCCTCGCCGACTTCCACCCCCTCCGCTTCGAGCGGGGCCGTGGCGATATTGAGTTCGGCGAGGAAGCGCGGAT
>JBBIKM010000029.1:0-292 GCA_037445455.1 bacterium
CCGCAAGAATGTGGCCGGCTGCGAAGCGGCGCGCATTCTCATGGCTCCGGCGCAGGTGGGCCTGCGGCGCCCACGTCATTTGCCGGAAACCACCGATTCGGGAAATCTTCTTGTTGCCGGACGGCATGCGCTGCCGCCGCCGGACTCGGTTTGGACCAGCCTGGCACCGCACACGTTTGCCAGCGGTGCGGCGGCCGGCCAACGGGCGGCGGCAATTGCCGGCGCGTGAATCGTTTTCAACCCAGACAGGAATGCGCCATATGGCCAGAGTTCTTCATTCTCTGTTGCTTCT
>JBBIKM010000029.1:307-2962 GCA_037445455.1 bacterium
CACCGCCGCGGCTGCCAGCGCGCAACCGCAAAAGTTGATTTTTGTCCTGCGCGTGGACGACATCATGTCACGCAACACCGCGATTTTGCCGCGCAGCATCACGGCTTTTGAGCAGGCGGCGGAAAGCCGCGGCGCCAAAGTGACCTGGGTCACCATCCCGCATCGTCTGATCGAATCCGCCAATCAGGATGGCAGGCTCAAGCGCGAGCTGATTGCCTCTGCAGGCCGCGGCCACGAGATTGCCATGCACGGTTACACGCACATTTGCCAGCGTTGCAACCAGTCCAGTCACGAGATGTATTGCACCACCTACCAACTGCCCTTCAGCTATGCGGAGCAGGAGAAACTGATCCGCGACGGCTTGCAGATCCTGGCCGACAGCCTGGGAGTGCGGCCGCTCTCCTTTGTGCCTCCCGGCCACCATGCGGATTTCACCACTTTTCGCGTGCTGGTCGATCAGGGCTTTCGCTGGATTTCGACCTCCGGACCCACCAAGGCAGCGATCGCCGAGGGGCTGATGAATCTGCCCCCGCACCGCGAATACACCTGGCAAATGGCGCCGGCAAGCTATCAAGACCGGCTGCGGCAGGCGCTGCAAGATGTGCGCACCCTGGGCCGCGCCGACGGTTACTTCTGCCTGTTGCTCCATGATCCCTTCATGCGGCAGGGGTATGAGAATGGCCTGGTGGTGCGCTGGGTGGGCGAAGTGCTTGATTCGTTGCGCGCCGAGTATGGCAGCGCCCTGGAGTTCATGACCCTGGCCGAAGCCGCGCGACACTTTGCCGGCCAAATCACCAGCATCAGCCAGCGCAGCGCGGTCGCGCCGATTTTCGCGCTGGCGCAGAATTATCCCAATCCCTTCAATGCGGCAACGTGGATCGAATTCAGCCTGCGCGAGACCACGCCGGTGCGCCTGACCGTGTTCAATGCGAACGGCCAGGCGGTCGCGCAGTTGATCGATCGCATGCTGTCACCGGGCAACTATCAAGTGCGCTGGCAGGACGCGACCGCCGCCAGCGGCGTCTATCACTATCGTTTGCAGGCGGGTGAGAGAAGTGAGACCCGCCAACTGCTGTTGCTCAGATGAGGCCTGCGATGCCCTCCGCCATGACGCCCGCGCTGCAGAACAAGCTCTCGGGATTGAATGAGATCCGGGTGTTTCGCACGATCTTCGAATCCGGCCCGATTTCCCGGGCCAAGGTGGCGCGGCGCTTGAATCTCTCGCGTGCCGCCGTCACGCTCATCACGCAGAAGCTCGCGAAGCGCGGTTTGCTGGCCACGGTGGGCAAGGGCGCCTCCACCGAACGCGGCGGCCGCCGCGAAGTGCTGCTGGCCATCAGTCCGCGCGCCGGCATCATTCTCGCCGCGCAGCTCGAACGCGATTTCTTTCGTTTCGGCCTGCTGGACAGCAACGCGCGCCGGATCGATCAGGAAACGCAGAGCTGTGCCTTGGGCACACCGCCGGCGCAGGTGCTCGATCGCCTGACCAAGGGACTGCAGAAAATGCTGCGCAGCCATCGCGTGCCTGCCGATCGCATTCTTGGCATGGGCGTTGGCCTGCCCGGCATTTTGAATTATGAACAAGGCTGCTTGCGCGAGGCATACACGCTGGAGGGCTGGCAGGATTTTCCGGTGCAGAGCTACTTGAGCGATTCGCTGTCTGTGCCGGTGCAGCTTGAGAACGACGTGAAGGCTGTGACGCTGGGGGAATTTCAGTTTGGCAGCGGCCGCCTGGTGCGCGACCTGATTTGCCTGTGGGTGGAAGACGGTATCGGCGCCGGCATTATCGTCAACGGCCAGTTGCTGCGCGGCGCGACCTCGAGTGCCGGCGAGATCGGCTATAACGAGCTTGCACTCGGACAGGCCGGCGGCCGTTCGCTCTTGCTTGCCCCCCAACACCACGATTGGGGCGACATTCTCTCACACTCCAATTTGAAGGCGGCGGCCCGCCGCGGCCGCGAGGACGGCTGGACCACCAGCCTGCCGGCGAATTGCGAGGTGAAGGACCTCGTCGCTGCGGCCGAATCCGGTGATCCCCTGGCGCTGCAACTGATCAAGGAATTCGGCACGCTGCTCGGCGCGGTGTGCATCAATCTTATCTATGCCTTCAACCCGCCTTTGATGATTCTGCACGGCCCGTTGTTCTATCGCAGCCCGCTGCTGGCGGACGAAGTGCGCGCGCACGTTGCCCGTGGCATTTTGCGCTCGCCGGTCGAGGCGGTTGACATTCGCACCGGCATGCTGGGGGAGGACGCCGTGCTGGTGGGCGCTGCAACGCTGGTGCTGGAAAATCTCTTCAAGGATTCTTCCCCTCGGACTGCCACCTCGCCTGCTCCCGCCCGTGCGCGTTGATTCGCCCGGGAAAATTCCCCCCAACACTCCCGAAGCGCTGATTTCCCAAGTTCAAAAGATGCCGTGAGCAGAACGTGCGGTTTGCGAGTCCGATTGTCGCACTCTGATCGCGCCGCGCGACAGGATTTTCCAGCCGGATAAAGCGAACCCCGACTTTTGACTTGCCCCGAAGATCTCCCCATGCGCAGGGCCAGGGGTGCAAGGGCGCGCTTCCGCCCGCGCCGGGGAGGATGCGCGCCACCTGACAACGGCGGCCACGACTCCTCACGCCAACGAAAAGCAACAAGCCCTGGCCTCATTGCG
>JBBIKM010000029.1:3019-43169 GCA_037445455.1 bacterium
GAAGGTCGCTTTTAATGTGTCCGCCAACTCGTCGTGATTGCGGCGCAAGCCTTCATAGAAAAAGAACACCTCGCCGGCATAACCCTGCTGCCGGTTGTAAGCTAGCGCCGCCAGCAAGTAATCGACTGACATGCGATAATCGCCGAGATTCATCAAAATGCCGGGGTAGAGCAGGCGTTGCTGTTCCGGCGCGAGACCGACTTTGCGCGGCGCCATCTCGTCCAGGGTGCGGCGATAGTCGGCAATGCTGTAGCGATACACCTGGGGATGCACTACATCGGCATAGCCGCCACGCACCCAGGCCGGCCAGTCCTGCAAGTATTCCTCATAGGCCCAGGGATAAACGCTGGGCGCCCACGACACGATGGCCTTCGGCTTGACGGCCTTGACCGCCAGATACAGGCGGCGGCCAAAGTCACTGAGTTTGTCCGCACGCCAGCGCAGCCAGGCCGGGTCTTTGAAATCTGCCGGCGGCGCGGCGCCGTTATGCTCGGCGCGATACAGGCTGTCGGTAAAGGCGGAATAGCCGCCTTCGCTGGGATTGGCCGGCAGCCGGTCATCACCCTGCACGCCGTCGACCTCATAATTGCGCACCACCTCCAGCACCAGCGCCAGCATGAATTCCTGCACTTCCGGATGATAAGGATTCATCCATTCAAAGCCATTCTTGGTGAGCAGGTTGCCGTCGCGATCGCGCTCGGCCCAATGCGGCTTGCGGCGCAGCAAATGGCCGCCGTTTTCCTGATAGGAGGAGGAAAAACCGAACTCGAACCAGGGGATGACCGCCAAGCCATGCCGGTGCGCGGCCTCAATCAGCTCTTTCAACGGATCGCGATCACCGTAGCGCGGATTGATGGCCAGGCCGAACAGGCTGTCCATCACGGCGCTGCGATAGGTGGTCATGGCCTTGTTCCATACCACCGGATAGACAATGTTGAAATTGTGTTCGGCGAGAAAGCGCATGGCTTCCTCGATGCCCGCGCGGCTGTCCAACACCTCACTGTCGACATTGGTGAGCCAGACGCCGCGCCATTCGGCGGGCGCGGCCGGTTCCTGCGCAGGCGAGAGGCCGCAGCTTAGGCACAGCAGGGCAGGCAGGAAAGCTGACATTCGCATCTCACACCTCCGATTCCAAACGAAAGCAATCGATGCCGGCGCACAGATCGCGGCAACATTGCAGCGCGCGTTGTTCGCGATTCAGCTCGGGGCCCCATTGCACCGCGAAGCGGAATTCATAAAAGCCGCCCAAACCGGCCTCGAAATTGGTTTCCCAGTAATTCGTCATGAGCCAGGCGTAGATCGGCATCGGTTCGTTTTCCAATCCCGGCATGCCCTGCAGCAGCCGCGGTTTGACGCGCAGATCGCCGAGTTGAATCAGATTGGCATCCGGCGTGGCGATCGCAATGCCGTAATCTTCGGCCACGCAGGCCAGGCCCTCCTGGAGGCTGTAGAAATCGGTCAACGTGCCCGGCAGTTGATCGATGCGCGGCCGCACGGGCGCGCCGGCTTTGTCGAGCCAGAGTTGGAATGGCTGGTCGCCGGTGGCAAATGGCAGGGCGAGATAGAGATTTTCCGGTTCCCAGCGCTGGTCTTTGTTGATGCGCACGATCACCTCAACGCGGGGCGCCTGCGCATGCGCCCGGAGTTCGAGCAGGAACAAACTGGTGCCGGGCAGAGCGTAACGCAATTCCGCCGCGGCCCACACGCTGCCGCTGCTGGATGATTCCACCGCCGCCAGCTTGCCCACGGCGCGCTGCACCGCCAGGCCCTTGCGATTGCGGCCCATTCGCTGGCGCACGATCGTCATTTGGCTGCGGTCCGGCACCGGCGTGATTTCATAAACCGGCGTGAACGCGCCCTGCTCCCGCCGCCGATCGAGTAACTCCACTTGATTTTGCTTGTCAAACCAGGAAATGATGCCGCGCTCTTCCTGCCAGGCAATGCGCACGAATGGCGTCTCCACAAAGAAGCTGCCGTGTTGCACGCCGGCCCCGGCTTGCGCCACGTCGAAGACGCCCTCCACGCCCTGCAGGCGAAAACTGCTGGTCGTGTTGCCGGTCGCGGCTGGCACGGCACGCACTTCGAATAATTTCTCCTCGCCAGCCGGCAGCGCGCAGGGAACGCTGATCATCACTCCGCGCGGCACTTCTTCCATCTGATGCGCCACCCGCGTGGCTGTGGACAAGTCCCAAACCTCCACGCCCTGATCAAGCCGCAATTCGAAAAACTCAAAGTGATGCACCATCATCTTCGCGAGGCCGCTGATGGCATGGCCGTTGGGATTCACGGCCTTGTGGCGCAGCGGCATGTCCGGTCGCATGCCCACCGCGCCGAGCTGGCTGCGCGCCTGCTCGAGCTGGACTTGAATCTCTTCGTATGCGGCGATGGCGAAGGCTTGCTTGCGCGCGGAAACAATCAGCGGCACCCAGTTCCAGGGGTGCGAGACCGATTCTGATCCTTGAAAGGTATGCTCGGCAAACAGGGTCAAGTTGTATTCGATGCGGCTGCAGTCCGCCCGCGCAACCTGCGGATAATGCCGGCACAACTGCCGATAATAGCGCAGATCGCGTTGCGCCTGCCGGAATATCTTGGTGTGTTGCGGGCAGCTTGCGGTGCCGTCCGACCACCAATCCGGCCAGTCGCCACGATAGACCGGCAGCTCGACTTCGGTGCGCCGCACGCTTGCAAAGAATTCGCTCAGCGTCACCATCTGCAGCCGGATTTCTTCGCCGTGCGTTTCGTTCCAGCGCCGGATCATTGCGATGAGGCGGGCGCTGGGCGGCGCATTGTCATTGCGCAGGCCGGAAACCATCACCGGGACGAAATCGAAGGGATAACCCTCGTCGCGCAGCCTGGCAAAGTAGCGGGGAATGCGTGTGGTGGCGATCGGCCAGACGTCATCATACATCGCGGCCAGCGGAAATTCATCCTTGATGAGATACGTCGAGGCTGCGCCCGGCGCCAGGCCAAGATCATTGCCGAAGTGGTAATGCTCGCCGTTCCACACCAGCACGCGCCCGCCTTGCGGCGTTTCCCACCAGAACGGAAATTGCTTGCGGCCGGCGGGAAACATGCCGTGATGGGTGTGCACGCAACTGAAGAGATTTTCGACGCCGTTGTCGAGCAGTGCCTGGGCAAAGCCCCAACTGTAGCCGTTGATGTCGGCAGTCATGGCGCTGTCGACCCGCACGCCGATTTTCCTGCCGTAATCGACGGCGCGCCGGATCATGTTGCACAGCACTTCGTAATCCAGCAACTCGGTCAAATTCAAAAAGCTGGCAGAGAGGCCAAAATCGCCGGTTTGCAGCGCCTGCTCGAAGGCATGTCTTTCCTCGTGGCCGGCCTGCTGAAGAAATTTCTCCACCGGCCAGAAGGTCTCACAAGTCCATTTGAAGCCGTCGAAATGGTGATTGCGGTGGGGGCGGGACTCCCGCAGAATGCGCAGCGCCTGGCGGATGAAGTCCACGTGCCAGCGCTCGATGCGCGGCTGAAACTCGGTGTAACCAATGTCGGTGTGGGAATGATGAATGAGATACAGCGTGTGCGGGGCAACAGGGCGGCGCTCTGACATGTTTGATCCTGGCGAAACGTTCGGGTTCGGCAAGGTGCTGATGCAATGCTGCCGGAGTATGCAATCAAACCGCGCCAAAGTCAAGATCGAAGCTCGACCGGGCGTAATGCCGCGATTGCAGGCGGTGATCATGTTGATCCGCACCGGTTGCACCGTTGCTTTTGGCGCCTGGAGCAAAGTGTTGTGATGCCACGGCCCAGCCTGCGCGGATCATTTGCTTTTTGGCGGAGTCATGTTGATCAGCAACGGTTGGACCGTTGCTTTTGGCGCCTGGAGCAAAGTGTTGTGATGCCACGGCCCAGCCGTGGCGGATCATTTGCTTTTTGGCGGAGTCATGTTGATCAGCAACGGTTGGACCGTTGCTTTTGGCGGCTGGAGTCAAGTGTTGTGATGCCACGGCCCAGCCTTGAGGGATCGTGCCCACCTATGGCAGAGGCATTACGGCGGGGCATTGGCCATTGCCGCGTTCACGGCTGGGCCGTCACGAGTTTGCCGGCGGCCATCACCAGGGTGCGGGTGCAGAATTGGCGCACCAACGCGAGATCGTGCGAGACGATCAGCATCGTCAGACGCTGCTGTTCGCGCAGGCGAAGGAGCAAATCGAGCATGCGGCTTTTGGTGAGAACATCCAGTGAAGACAGCGGCTCATCGGCAGCCAGAAAGACCGGTGCGAGCGCGAGCGCGCGCGCCAGCACCACGCGATGGCGTTGACCCTCGCTAAGCTGGGAGGGCAGCGCCTCGTGCTCGCGCCGCGGAATCTCGACCAGGTCCAGCAATTCCTGCGCGCGGCGGCTTGCAGCGTCGCGAGGCAGCAGGCCATGGGCCAGCAGCGGCTCGCGGACCGCCTCGCGAATGCGGAGCCGCGGATTGAGCGCCGCCCCGGCGTCCTGGAAAACGAGCTGGGCTTGCCGCCGGAAGTGCAGGCCAGCCATTCCGGTCAGCGCGGAAATCTCCTGCCCGCGAAAGCGAACGCTGCCGCGGGTGGGCGCGAGCAGTCCGAACAGGCAGTGCAGCAGGGTGGTCTTGCCGCAACCGGATTCACCCACCAGCGCGACTGTTTCGCCCGGGAAAATGCTGAACGTGACGCCGGCGAGGGCGCGGACCGGCTGTTGGCCGGAGGCACGCGCGGGAAAATGCAGCTCGAGATCGGTCGCGGCAAAGAGTGCCGCCTCTGCGCGGGGCTGGAGCAGCTTCATGAGATAATTCCACAAACCGAAGTTCGAGATCCGGAGAGAACGACTGACAGAATGATTGGTCGGCAGAATGATTTAGTGTCCCTCCGAAATCGCCAATTTTTGCGAAATGTTCCTGCAACGGCTTGGCCATCGCATCGACTTTCTTGGAGTTTCCAAGACATTTGAGGTTGCAGCAACCTCGGCTCAGCCAGGGTTGAACATTTTCGGACGGACACGATTTCGATGCCTGTGGCCTTCTGGCATGAACCGCTGGTATTCTATCAAATGGGCGTGCGGGTGTGCTGTCAGCTTAAGATGCAAATCCACCGCAGCCGTCATCCAATAAAGAGCCCTTAAAGACTTGGGCAAAGTGTCGAATCATCGGATCACTCTGTTTGGATCCATGATAATGTCGCCAATGGCTGTGCCGTCCATGATGGCTGGATTCGAGTGCAGGCCCTGCGGCACGAAGCGTTGGGCTGCGGCCAGCAGTTGCCGGGTGTGCGCATGCTGCGGCGCGCGCAAGACGCGCCGCGTCTCATCGCATTCCACGATGCCGCCGGCATGCATGATGGCAACGCGATCGCAAAAACCCGCCACCAGCGCCAAGTCGTGGCTGATGAAGAGCAGGCTCACGCCCAGTTCCTGCTGCAGCCGCAGCAGGCAGGCCAGCACTTCGTCACGAGTTGCAGCATCCAGCGCAGTTGTCGGTTCATCCGCGATGATCAAGCGTGGCCGGCAGGCCATGGCCATGGCGATCAACGCGCGTTGCCGCATGCCGCTGCTCAGCTCGTGCGGATAAGCCGCAAAACAACGTTCCACTTCCGGCAGGCGGGCCGCTTCGAAAAGCGCCAGCGTGCGCTGCCGTGCCGCTTTGCGCCCCAAGCCGAGATGGAGTTGCAGCACCTCCGCCACCTGGCTGCCCACCCGGCGCAGGGGATTCAATGCTGCCGCCGGATCTTGAAAGATCAAAGCGATCTCCCGCCAGCGGATTTGCCGCAGGCGTTGCTCTGAGGCCTGCAACAGATCCTCGCCGGCAAACAGAATTCTTCCATTGACAATCTGCCCCGGGGCCGCGATCAGCCGGGGAAGCGCCAGCGCCACCGTGGTCTTGCCGCAGCCGGATTCTCCCACCAGCGCCAGCGATTCTCCGGGAAGGAGCGACAGATTGAAACCGCGAACCACCGTGGCCGCGGCCCCGTCCTTCCGCTGAAAGCGAATTTCCAGATTTTCGATGTTGAGCAATTCCGGCTGGTTCATACCAGATGCGAATTCCGCTGAAATGAAAAGCACCGGCGGAGGTATTGCGTTTGTTGCTGCGCGCCGCGCTCAAGGCGTGAAGGCTTGGCGCAAGCCCTCCCCGCTCCAGTGCAGGCCCATGGCAGTGAGCGTGATCGCCAGGCCGGGAAAGGTCACGATCCACCAAGCCGAAGCCAGCACGTCGCGGCCGTCGCGGATGATGCTGCCCCAGCTCACTTCGGGCGGCTGCACGCCCAATCCCAAGAAGCTCAGGCTCGCTTCGATGAGAATGACATCCGCCAGCCGCAGCGCCATCATTGCGATGACCGGCGGCAGTGCGTTGGGCAGGAGATGGCGCAGGATGATGCGACCGCGGCTCAGCCCCAGCACCTGCGCAGCTTTGATGAAATCGCGTTGCTTGAGCGACATGACTTCAGCGCGCATCAGCCGGGCAATGTCCATCCACATGGTGGCCGCCATCACCAGCACGAGCTTGCGCCAGTCCGTGCCGAACAGCGCGACAAAACTGGTGAGCAGATAAACCACGGGGAAGGCGAGCAGCAATTCCACCAGCCGCATGATGACGCCGTCGAGGCGGCCGCCGGCATAACCGGCGAGCGCGCCCAGGGTCGCGCCCAACAGCAAGGCGAGAGCCGTCACGGAGAGGCCGAGGGTGAGGGAGACGCGCGCACCCAGGATCAGCCGGCTCAACACGTCGCGGCCGAACTGATCGGTGCCGAGCGGATACTGCCAACTGGGCGGATGATAACGCTGCGCAATCATCTGCGCCAAAGGGTCATGCGGTGCCAGTCGCGGCGCCAGCGCACCGGCCAGCAGCCAGCCGCACACCACCACGGCACCGGCCCACGCCAGTTTGTAGCGCAAGAATTTTTGCAGAAAACTCGGCATGCGCACGTCCTGCGGGAAGGCCCGCGTATCTTTCATTTTCTGCCGCGCCGGCGGGCTGCGATTGGGACAGGTGAGCTGAAGGCGAGGGCAGGGGAATTCACGCTCATGCCGGTGCTTTGATTCTCGGATCCGCCAGCCGGTAGCAAACATCCGTGATGAGGTTACCGGCGATGACCATGATTGCGGAGAGTGCCGTGGCGGCCAGAATCACCGGATAATCGCGCGCAAAGATGGCTTCCAGCGTGACGCGGCCCATGCCGGGCCAGGCGAAGACGGTTTCAGTGAGAAAGGCGCCTCCCAGGAGGAAGGGAAAGCTCAAGCCCAGCAGCGAGAGCAGCGGCAGCCGGGCGTGCGGCAACGCGTGCCGGATCATGATGCGCCAGGGCGGCAGGCCTTTGGCCTGCGCCAGGCGAATGAACGTCGAGTCCATGACATTCACCAAATGCTCGCGCACGTAGCGCGCGGTGGCGGCGGCGCCGGGCAGCGCGAGCGTCAAGGCCGGCAACACCAGATGCGCCAGGCGATCCCGGCAGGTTTCCCAGAAGCCCGCTTCGGCCAATCGCAGCGTAGCGGCGTGCGAAGTGGGCAGCCAGCCCAGCTTCAGCGCGAAGAGCGAGAGCAGCAGCAATCCCAGCCAGAAACTCGGCATGCAGTAGAATGCCAGGCCGGCGTGATTGATGAGCACGTCCGGCCAGCGCTGGCGATAGTGGGCGGCGAGCGTGCCCAGCGTGATTCCCAAAAGAAAAATGAGCAGGAGAGCGGGAATGGTCAACTGCAGCGTCGCGGGAATGGCCTCGGCCAGAATGGCGGACACCGGCCGGCCTTGCGTGAGTGAGTATCCCCATTCCCCGGCGAGGCATTGCCTGAGCCACTTGAGATATTGCCAGTGCAGCGGCTGATCGAAGCCGAATTGCTGCCGCAGCAGCGCCAGCGTTGGCGGTGAAATTTGTGGTGAAAGAAAGCGTGCGGTGGGATCGCCGGGACTGGCATGCATCAGGAAGAAGGTGAGGGTCAACACGCCCCAAACCAGCAGGAGCGCCTGCAACACGCGACGCGCTACAAAGGTGAGCATGAGCGGTGGAGTTTCTTGAAGTGGTGCCGCCCGGCAGCAACGGCAAACAGAAAAGGCGCGCCGTTGCGGCGCTCCGCCGCCAGCGGCGGGAGCAGCGCGACGCGGCGTGCTTTACTTTTGCGTCCGCAGATCGAGCAACAGTTTTTCCAGTTTGCGAATCTCGCGGCTGGCCTTGAGCTGGCGATAATGCTCCAGGGACTTCTGCAGGTGCTTGATTGCATTTTTCCGGTTGCCCCTGGCGAGCCAATATTCGATGAAGCTGCGGTGCGTCTCGGCCAGCACCAGGCGCAGGTCGTGCTGGCTGCCGAGCGCCAGCGCTTCGTCGAGATACTTGAGCGCCAGGCCCCAGTTCTCCTGCCGGGTGTAGACCACGCCCATGAGACGGCAGGCATCGGCCTCGCCGGACTTGTGCTGCAAGCCATGAAACACGCGCAGCGCGATCTGGCACTGCTTCTCGGCCATCTCCAGATCATGCATCAGCAAATAAAGCTCGACGCGATTCAGGCTGGCCTGCGCTTCGACCACGGCGTCACCGATTTCGCGGGCGAGCTGCAGGCTCTTGGCATAGTACTTCCCGGCCTCATTCCAGAACTCCTTGTCGCGATAAGCGGTGGCGAGGTTGTTGTAGGTTTCCGCCAGGCCGCGCAAGTCTCCCAGCTTCTCGAACAACGGCAGGCTCTTCTGCAGCGCGGCGAGTGCTTTGTCACTGTGCCCCTGCAGATTGTACATCGCGCCCAGGTTGTTGTAGACGCAGGCGGTGAGTTCTTCGTCGTTCATGCGCTCGGCGATGGCGCGGGCGTGCTCGCAGGCGGTCTCCATTTTGCGCCAGGCCGCGGTCTGAAAATAGCCGGTGGCCAGGCTGTTCAACGCATAGGCTTCTTCCAGCGCTTCGCCGTGCTCCAGGCAGATTTTGCGGCTGCGCTCGAAAAGCGCATGGGCCTCTTTCCACCGGCTCTGCCGCAGCTTCAGATTGCCGATTTGGCGCAGCGTGCGGGCCTGGAGTTTGTAATCCTGCAGCAGCGTGCTCAGCTTGAGCGCCTGTTCGTAGTTCTGAATCGCTTCCTCGACCAGCCCCAGCAGCGCATAGGTTTGCCCGGCGCTGTAACAGAGGGTGAGTTCCTGGGCCTGGTCCTGCCTGATTTGCGCATGCTGTTTGAGGTGCTCCACCGCCAGCTTGAAATAGGCCGCACTCTTGGCCTTGTCGTCTTCGGTCTGAAGTCTGCGCGCCAGCTTTTCCATGCTATAGCTCAGGTCAACAAAAGTCTCGGAATCGGATTGGCCGCCGTGTTCCGTCATTTTGATGAAAGCCGCGAGGTTGTTGGCCAGCGCCCGGTATTGCTCCTGGGGCTTGCGGCTCTCTATCTTTTTCTTTCTCGGCATATGACCTACCTACCCATTGCACAACTGCAAGTGGCATACCACGTCGGATGACCTGGCGTTGGGTTAATCAAATCAACGGCTTTGCTGCAGACCTTGGGCCTTCACGCGCAGGATCGGCTGCGCTGCCCGCTGGAATCGTAATGTTACGTTACAGCCCGCACCTCTGCGTGCGATCACGTGACAATTCCTTGGGCGCACCGGACGCTTGTTACCGGCTGGCCAGGCTGTATTGCGTGAAGTGCCAGACGTAAACCCAAATCTTCCTGCCCTTCTCATCAACCGTGCCGCCCACGTCGATCCACTGGCGCGTGACTGGATCGAACCAGGTGACGGTGAAAGTGTTGGGATCCAGACCGGTGGTGTCGAGATTCTTGTAACAGATCGTCACTTTCACCGGCTGATCGAAGTAACCGCTGGGGCCAAAATCAACCTGGGCCGCTTCCTTGTCGACTTCAGTAATCACCATCTTGAAGTCACCGCGCAATGCGTAAGCGGGGACGTCCATTTCATGGCCATGAAACTCCAGGCGCCCGCCTTTGGACCGCAGCATTTTTTTCGTGCGGCTGCCGCCCCAGTTCTCACCCTGCCAGGCGATGAATTCCTTCTCCTCCGGCGTGACGTTCCAGGTCAGCGCATAGCGGCCGGCCTGCGTAATGTTCGTGGAAATGTTTTCCTGCTTGTCATCGAGGCTGCTGGGCAGATCGATCCAGTTGCCGGAGGCCGCATCGTAACGGCTGATGGTCAAGGCCGCCAGGTTGACGTCGATCAAGTTGACCACCTTCAGATGCAGGGTCAAAGTTGCCGCGGCGTGGAAGGTGGCGTTCGGGCTGATCTCCAGCTCGACGAGATGGTCGTTCACCGCCGCGAAGGAGATCTCGGTCTCTTGATTGACCGCGCCGGCCGGGAACTCGAGCTTTTCATGACACAGTTCGATATTGTCCTTGCGGTCGGCTTTGATCAGCTTGGTTTTGGTGCCGCTGCAAAAATGGCCCTTTTGCAGCGCCAGGGGCGCCTTGGGCCGGAGCAGCTTCATACGACTGGGGTCGAGAACCTTGCGGGTCTGCCGGCTGATCTGGCTCGACAGTTCCGGCAATGCGGGATCGCTGTTGCCGATCGGTGAATTCGGTTTCTCCGTGCAGCCGGTGATGAGCAGGGCAAAGCTGATTGCGCCAACCAGGGTCGCCAGCCTGGGCAACTGTTTCATGCGCATCATGATGGTCCTCCTGCGGGGGCGGATAAATGGTTTGTCGTTCAAGTCTTGGTTGGGTGACGCTGCTTTGCAAAAGCCTTCCTGGCATGACTCCAGATCATCTGCTCGACAGGGCGTATTGTGTGAAATGCCAAACCGGCACCGACACGGTTTTGCTGTTGGTGTCAATCGTGCCGCCGAGATCGACCCACTTGTTGCTTGCCGGATCAAACCAGCTTATGGAGAGATTCGAGGACTTGATGCCATTGAGTTTGGCGTTGGCATAGCTGATGGTGACCCGGGCAGGAATTTTGAATTGCGTGCCGTCGGGACCGAATTCGCCCTGCAAATAGGTGTCACTGTCACAGGTGATGTTGATTTCCGTGTCTTGGGCGAGCGCGCCCGCCGGAATATTGATGGAGAAGGCATCGATACTGACGCTGCCGCCTTCGCTGGCACGAATCAGGCGGGAGACTGACCAGCTCTCCCATTGCGCGAGAGCCAGAGTAGATTCGCGGGCCACCCGGGAATCGGCAACGGAGGCCACCGGCTTGTTGAGACTGTGCCCGGAGGCCGCGGTTGGCGCCTGCTCCGACCCAACCGGGGAAGGCGTCTGATCCTCACTGCAACCGCTGCTCATCAGCACCGCCACCAGCAAACTCATCAGCAGCAGCCGGACGGAAGTGGAGGAGAATTCATGTCGCATGACGCGCTCCAGTCGTGCTGTTCACCCTTGTTTTGATCACCTGCTGCATGCTCATTTTACGGAGAGGGTGTATTGGGTGAAATGCCAAACATAGGTCGTGATCGTCTGGCTTGCCTGGTCGACGACGCCGCCGGAGTCAACCCATTGTCCAAGAGTTTCATCATACCACGCAATGGTCAGACGATTAATTTCACCTTTCTTGAGATTGGCGTCGGCATAGGAAATCGTGACTTTGATGGGTACAAGAAACCAGCCGTCGGGTCCATAGTTGGCCTGAATGTAATTGCTGCTCACATCCGTGATGTAGAATTCCTTTTGCTGCTCGCTGAAGGCGTACTTGGGGACATCGAGGCTGTGGCCCATGTAGGAGAGCGAACCCCCGGAACTCGAGGTCATGACCTTGGAGGCCGTGCCGCCAAAGCCGTTGACGCTGCGTGTCCTGCGCGACACCGGCGTAATCGTGGAGGCCGTGGTCGTTTCTCCCGCAGGATCTGTACCGCCGGGCTTGGCCAGCAGCCTGGCTGAGGGAGCCATCACGGGCGAGAGCGGCGCAGGAGCAGGCACTTCGCCGCAACCGATTGCCATAACCGCCAGCGCAATCACTGCGCCCCAAATCATTCTGTGTCGAAACATGATTTCGCTCCTGTTCAGTTGGACTTTCGCCACCACCCGCATCATCGCGGCGTGGGCAGGCGTGAGCAATCTCTGCAACATTGCTGAGACCCTGCCGGCAGCCGGCGCTCAGCGCGCGGCCAGGCTGTACTGGGTGAAATGCCAGACATGCGCCACCACTTTTTGCGCATGAAAGTCGACAATGGTCTCGACCTCTTCCCACTCGCCGGTTTCTTCGTTGTACCAGACGATCACCAGGTCGGCGGGATTTACGCCGGCGAGATCTGCCTTGTCATACCAAATCGTGATTTTGACCGGTTTGAGGAACCAGCCGTCGGCGCCAAAATCAACCGCCTGAAACTTGGCATCGTAGAAATCGCCGTCCGTTGCAAGAATCGTGATCGACATTTCCCGAACTTCGTCCAGCGCGCCCGCCGGCACATCCATGCGATAGTCGCAGTGCTGGAGAAAGCCGCCTGGCGGCCCCATTCGCTTGCTTACCGTACCGGTGCAGCTCTTGTCTTTTCTCTTGACGCGCTTGTCAGCCCTGCCATTCAGGTTCATCCTGTCGTTTGCAGGAACGCCATTTCCGCCCTTTGCCAGCGCAACAGGATTGGCGGGTTGCAGGGGCGAGAGGCTGGCAGGGGCAGGCCCCTGCTCACAGCCTACGATCATGACCATGCCGGCGAGAAAGATGATGTTCCAGAAGGATGAGTTTCCAACACGCAACCGCTTCATTGCAGCTCCTCCGAGCCAGTTCTGTCCACACAGTACCCGATTCTTCCATGATTGATTTGAGCGTTCGAGTTCAGCCGGAACTCGAAGTAATAGGAAGGTGAGAAAAACGGAAACTGAGGCAGCATGAGGTGGAGACCGTCGCTGGTCTCGGCATGACAATGCCCACGTCTCGGCAACTGCTGTGCCATGCGATGCCCACTTGCTTTACCGGCAGGGCAAGGCTGATAAACCTGGCGTTACCATTGACGGCGGGGGCGACGGCATGGTCTGAACTGCAACGTTTTGTTGCGCCGGCCCGCGCCGGCAGAAGCGCAGCGGAACGTTTTGTTGCAGCGCGGTTCTCCGGCCGCCCGGGTTTGCCAGACTGCTGCTCTGCGCAGCCGCATCTCAATCCTGAGCTTGTGGCCGCCGGACGCCCCCGGCATTTTGAAATGTCCGGAATTTGCACCACTGCGGACTTTCGATGCCGCCGCACCGCACTGGTTTCCGCGTCCGGCAGTTTGCAAGGTAGTTATAGCAATCAAAGCCCTGCCACATTGCGGGACAACGTGAGCTCGTCATGAATTTGCTGGCCCATCTCTCGATCAAGCGGAAACTGACCCTGATCATCATGTTGACGAGCACCGTGGCGCTGCTGCTGGCGTGCGCCGCCTTTCTCGGCTATGAGCTGATCACTTTTCGCAGCACCATCGTGCAAAACGTGTCGATTCTGGCGGACGTGATCGGCGCCAACTCGACGGCCGCGCTGGTGTTCAACGATCCCAAAGCCGCCGAGGAAACCATGGCCGCACTGGCCGCCGAGCCGCACATTATCGCGGCCGTGATCTATCGCAGAGACGCGCCCGCGGCTTTCGCACGCTATCAGCAGGCAGGCGGCCAGCCCCTGTTACCCATGATCTTGCTGCAAAACGGCCATCTCTTTTGGCAGAACCACTTGTTGCTCGCCCGCCCCATCGTGATGGAGAACCAAACCATCGGCACGATTCTCCTGCAGAGTGATCTGCGCGCCATGGAAGAACGGCTGCAGCGCTATGCCGGCATCATGCTCGCCGTGCTGCTGGCCTCCTCGATCGCCGCCTTTCTGCTCTCCTCGCAGTTGCAGCACGTGATCTCCCGGCCGATTCTGCATTTGGTGGCGACGGCGCGCGCGGTCTCCGAACAGAAGGATTATTCCGTCCGCGCCCGCAAGGAGAGCCACGACGAGCTGGGCTTGCTGATCGACAGCTTCAACGAGATGCTGGCGCAGATTCACGAGCAGGACGAGGCGCTCAAGGCCTCGCTGCGCGAGAAGGAGGTCCTGCTCAAGGAGATTCACCACCGGGTGAAGAACAATCTGCAGGTGATCTCAAGTCTGCTCAATCTGCAGTCCAGCTCGCTCACCGAGCCGGCGGTGGCTGCCATGTTCACCGAAAGCCAGAATCGCATCAAATCCATGGCGCTCATCCATGAGAAGCTGTACCAGTCCAAGGATCTCGCCCGCATCGACTTTGCCGAGTACGTGCGCAACCTGACCAATCACTTGTACCGCTCTTATGTCGCCAATGCCAGCTTGATCAAGCTCCGGCTCGAAGTGGAAAACCTCCATCTGAATGTCGATACCGCCATTCCGTGCGGGTTGTTGCTCAACGAGCTGGTGTCCAATTCGCTCAAATACGCCTTTCCCCACGGCCGGCGCGGCGAGATCAGCATACGGCTCACGCGCTTGACCGCCGGCGAGCTGGTCTTGTTCGTGCGCGATGATGGCATCGGCCTGCCGCCGGGTCTGGATCTTCAGCACACCAAATCCCTGGGGCTGAAGCTGGTGCAAATGCTCACCAGGCAGCTCAAGGGCACACTCACTTGCCGCACGGAAGCAGGCACGGAATTCCAACTGGTTTTTCCAGCATGATGAAACTCTGGCAGAAACACCCGGTGCGCTGGTGGCTGAGCAGCCTCGTCCTGCTCGCCGTGCCGGCGCTGGCGCAGGAGCCGGACGAGCTGCTCGGCCGCTCGCTCGATGAATTGCTCAACATCAAGATCAATACCGCGGCCAAATATGAGCAAACCGCCAGTGAAGCGCCGGCCGCCGTCACCATCATCACCGCCGCTGAAATCAAGGCCTATGGTTTCGAAACGCTGGAGCAATTGCTGCGCAGTGTGCGCGGGTTCTACGTGAGCAATGACCGCAACTACAGCTACGTCGGTGTGCGCGGCTTCAGCCGGCCAACGGACTACAACAATCGCATTCTGTTGCTGCTCGACGGCCACACGCTTAACGAGAATTTCTACGGTTCGGCGATGATCGGCACCGAACTGGCGGTCGATCTCGCTGCGCTCGAGCGCGTCGAAATCGTGCGCGGCCCGGGTTCCGCCTTGTATGGCACCAATGCCATGTTTGCCGTGATCAATCTCGTGCCCAAGCCGGGCAAGGCAGTGGAAGGTGGCGAGCTGACCACGGCGTTCGGCAGCCTGGGCCGCCGCCGCGCCGGCCTGCGCTTCGGCAGGGAATTCGCCAACGGGTTGGATTTGGCTGTTGCCGGGCAGTGGGGCGCGAGCGACGGCCGGAATCTCTATTATCCCGAGTATGATGATCCCGCGACCAACAACGGCATTGCTGAAAATCTGGATTGGGACAAATACCGCAGCCTGTTTGCGGCCCTGGCCTACAAAGGCGCCGGGCTGTTCGGCCTGATCACCAGCCGTGACAAGGGCATTCCGACCGGTGCCTACGCCACTGTGTTCAACCGCGAAGCCAAAACCTCTGACGGCCGCCGCTTCCTCGAGCTTAAATGGAGCGGCAGCTTCGGCGGCAACAAAAGTCTCCTGCTGCGCGGCTACTACGATCACTATGCCTATGCCGGAAAATATCCCTATGCGACAACCTACCGTGATCTCTCGCGCGGCACCTGGGTGGGAAGCGAAGCGCAATTCCTGTGGGACACCGGCGCCAACAACCGCGTAACTGCCGGGGTGGAATATCAACGGCACCTGCAGGCCCGTTATCGCGCGTGGGACCGGCACCAGACGTTTTTCGACGGTGATTTTCCCTTTCACCTCCTGTCCTGGTATTGGCAGGATGAGTTGCAGGCCACCGCCAATCTCGCGCTCACGCTGGGGCTGCGCTGGGATCGCTACTCCACCGTGGGCAGCGCGCGGGCGCCGCGGGCGGCACTGGTTTATCATCCCCGCAAAAGCACGACCCTCAAGCTGCTCTATGGCGCAGCCTTTCGTGCGCCTTCGCCCTGGGAAGTGAACACGGATGATGGGGTTTCCTACAAATCCAATTCTGCGGTGGCTCCCGAGCACATCACGACCGTCGAACTGGTCGGCGAACAGCGCCTGACCACGGCATGGTTCAGTGCGATTTCGCTTTATCAATACCTGATGCGGGATTTGATCGACCCGGTGGTCGATCCGCTCGACGGCCTGGCGCAATTCCGCAATGTCAGCCGCGCCAAAGCCCATGGCGCCGAGTTCGAAGTGAGTCTGCGGCCGCCAGACGGGCCGCGCGGCTATGCCAGCTACTCTTATCAGAGCGCGCGCGATGACAGCCGCACCCGGAAATTTCTGACCAATTCACCGCGCCATCTCGCCAGGCTCGGCCTGGTCTGTCCGGTGCCCCGGCCTCTCGAAATCGCGCTGGAAATGCAATATGAAACCTCGCGGCTCACGGTTTACCGTTCGCGCACGCCGGGCTATCTGCTCGCCAATCTGCGCCTGAGTTCGCGCGCCGGCGCAGCCGCGCCGGCATGGCTGCGCCGCGTGCACGCGGCCGTGGCGATCGACAATGTCTTCGATGCCACCTATCAGACGCCGGGCGGCGTCGAGCACCGCCAGGCGGGTATCGCGCAGAACCGGCGCAATTACCAGGTGGAACTGCGCGTCAAGTTCTAGATCCCGGACGATTGCAAACCATGCGAATCCTGCTGCTGGTGATCAGCTTGTTGCTGCTGGCGACCCCTGTGGGACAGGCCCAGGAGGTGGAAGTGCCGGCCGAGGTGCAATACGCCTTGTTGCACAAGATTCTGGCTTTCGATCGCAACCTGAAGGCGCGGGCCGGCAGCGAGTTGGTCGTTGGCATCTTGTATCAAATCGCCTTTCGCAGTTCGCTCTCCTGCAAGGATGATTTCGTCGCCGTGATGGCGAAATCGCAGATCGACAAGCTGGTGGACCTGCCGATCCGGCACGTGCCGATCGCGCTCACGGACGATCTCAATCTGGAGGAGGCCGCAGTGCGCAACGGCATTGACATTTTCTATGTGGCGCCCCTGCGCGCGGTGGAGCTGAAAACCATTACCGCCGTCAGCCGCAGCCGCAAGATTCTCACCTTTACCGGCGTGCCGGCCTATGTCGAGGCCGGGCTGACCGTGGGCATCGGCAGCAAGGGTGAGAATCCGCGCGTCATCGTGAATTTGTCCGCTGCCAAAGCCGAAGGTGTGGAGTTCAGCTCGCAATTGTTGAAACTGGCCAAGGTGATCGAGTGAGACTGGCCTCCCGGGCTGCGCAAGATTTTGCCACGCCGCCCCAGGATTTGCGCATTTGCCGAGTTTTGCACGCCGCGCCCAGCCGCGGCAGATACGGCAGCGGCCGCACCCGGCCTGCCGCCCTCAGAAATAGGCATAACTTGTGAGAGAAAGCACCCATGAATCAGAATCCGGCTACGAAAATTATGGTTGTCGAAGATGAAACGATCGTCGCGCTTGACATTCAGAGCCGATTGCTGAAGTTCGGATACGAGGTCGTGGCTGTCTGTTCCAGCGGCGAAGAAGCCCTGGCGCAAGTGCCCAGCGTGCTGCCTGATTTGATCTTGATGGACATCATGCTGGCGGGCGAGCTGGATGGCATCAAAACTGCAGAACAAATTCGCAGCCGCTACGACTTGCCGGTGATCTTTTTGACTGCCTATGCCGATGAGAAAACACTGCAAGCGGCCAAGCTCACCGAGCCTTACGGCTACGTGTTGAAGCCCTTTGAAGAGCGCGAGCTGCATTCCAACATCGAAATGGGGCTTTACCGGCACAAGCTGGAGCGCGAAATCAAGGAAAGCCGGCAATGGTTTGCCACCACGCTGAAGTGCATCGGTGACGCCGTCATTGCCACCAACGAGAAGGGCATCGTCGTGTTCATGAATGCGGTGGCGCAGGCGCTCACCGGCTGGCCGGAATCAGCCGCGGTGGGCGCGGAGCTGAGCACGGTGTTTCGCATCGTCAATGAGACCACGCGCCAGCCCGCGGAAAACCCGGCGCTGCGCGCACTGCGCGAAGGCGTGATCACCGGCCTGGCCAATCACACGATTTTGCTCGCCAGGGACGGCCGCGAATTTCCCATCGATGACAGCGCCGCGCCCATTCGCGACGAGCGCGGCAACATCATCGGCGTGGTGCTGGTGTTCCGCGATGTCAGCGAGCGCAAGCAGGCGGAAGATCAAATTCGCCGCTACAATGAACAACTGGAGGAGCTGGTGCGAGTCCGCACCGCACGGCTGCAGCAGCTCGAACGCCAGCGTCTGGAGAATGAGAAGCTCGCGGCCACCGGCCGCATGGCGGCACGCATCGCGCATGAGATCAATAATCCGCTCGCCGGCATCAAGAATTCTTTTCTGCTGATCAAAGATCATGTGCCGCGCGATCACCCGGACTATGAATTCGTGCCGCGGCTGGAACGCGAGATCGACCGCATCGCCGGCATCGTGCAGCAAATGTTCACGCTCTACCGGCCGGACCGCAATTTGACCAGGGAATATCCCGCCAGCGAAGCCATCCGCGACGTGGTGGCGCTCGTCAGATCCGGCGCCCAGCAGGCCGGCGTCACCATCACGGTCGCCATCGAACAGGCCGGCCAGGCGCGGGTGGATTCGGAAGGAACCTTGCGCCAGGTGCTGTTCAATCTGCTGCGCAATGCCATCGAAGCGTCACCGCCCGGCAGTGAGATCAAGGTGGAGGCCACGGCGCGCGACGGCTGGCTGAACCTCATTGTGGCGGATCAGGGTTGCGGCATTCCGGAGGAGATTCAGTCGCAAGTGTTCGAGCCGTTCTTCACCACCAAGAGCGGATCGGCAACGGGCGGGCTGGGCCTCGGCCTCTCCATTTCCAAAAATCTGGCAGAGGCTTCGGGCGGCAGCATTCATTTTGAAAGCAGGGAGGGCCGGGGCACCACGTTTCACATCCTGCTGCCGCTCGCGGGCAGCGCGCCAATCCGGTCTGCCGACAATTGAACTGCGCCGGCATGGCCCTTTGCGCACCACCTCTTTGAAACCCCAAAACGGAGATTGCCATGGAGCCTTTGGGCAGAATTTTGATGGCTGATGACGAGGAGACCTTTTTGCAATCCACCGCGGCCTTGTTGCGCCGCCGCGGCTTCGAATGCGACTGTGTGAACGACGCCCCTGGTGCGCTGGCCAAGCTGCGCAGCCAGCAATATGACTTGATGATTGCCGATATCAAGATGCCGGGCAACACCGATCTCGAGTTGATCAAATCTCTGCCGCAGGTCGCGCCCGGCATGCCAGTGATCATGGTGACCGGCTATCCCTCGCTGGAATCCGCGGCGCAGTCCATCGAACTGCCGGTGGTGGCCTATTTGGTGAAGCCGGTCGATTTCGACCAGTTGCTGGAGCAGGCCAGGATCTCGGTGGAGTATTCCCGCACCTATCGCGCCGTGGCCGGCGCACCCGCGCGCGTGCAGGATTGGCGGCTGGAGCTGGGCAGCGTGCGCCGGATGATCAGCCAAACCGCGGGGGAAACCTCACTGCCCGGCATCGACGCCTTCATGACACAGACCTTCCGCATGATCGTGCATCACCTCGCCGACATGAAGCACATGGTGGAAACCCTGGCGCTCCGCAGCCTGGAGCAGGACCTTGGCCACAAGAGCAGCTCCGCCCGTTACATGGAACTGGTGGATGCGATCTTCGAGGCCATCTCCGTGCTGGAAAGAATCAAGCACACCTTTCCTTCTGAAGAGCTGGACGTGTTGCGCCTGAAATTGAAACGTGTGGTGAAGGGCCGGGACAGTCACAAAGAGGAGGGATGAGGAATGCTGGCGGCAAGCCGGGCGTTCTGACAAAGCCCGGGGTGCTGGCCGCAACTGGAGAGATCTTTTGGGAGGGCAAATCGAGGGGCGGCGCGCTGCCGCAAGCACGGGCGGTTTCCTCGCCGCGTCCTAAAACCCCGGCTCCTCGTGCGGATTGCCGAGGCGGTATTCCTCCATCTTGCGCTTCAAACGCGGCCGCGAAATCCCCAGGATTTCCGCGGCCTTGGTGCGATTCCACTTGGTGAGCTTCAAAATCTCCTCGATCAACCGGCGCTCACCTTCCTTCAAACTCAACCCATCGGTTGGAATCGAGAGCGGGTTCGTGGTTGGCAAATAAGCCTGAGGGCTGACCGGCTGCGTCGGCGGTGTCAATCCCAACGCCGAGCGCAAGTCCGCCAGCGTGATTTCCCCGGCTTCGCCCAACAAGACCGCGCGCTCGACGGCGTGCTTCAGTTCGCGTACGTTCCCCGGCCACGGATATCCCAGCAGGTAATCCTCCGCCTCCGGGCTGAAGCCGGTTACGGCGATTTCATAACTTAGCCGAAATTGCCGCAAGAAATGCCGGGCGAGCAGCAAGATGTCCGCGCCCCGTTCGCGCAATGGCGGCAGCTCGAGGGTGACGACGTTCAAGCGGTAAAACAAATCCTGGCGAAACTGGCCTGCCGCCACTGCCCGCCGCAAATCGGCGTTGGTGCCGGCGATGATGCGGGTATTCACCTGCACGTCGACCGTGCCGCCCAGCCGCCGGAATCGCTTCTCTTCGATCGCCTTCAACAGTTTGGCCTGCAACAGCAGACTCATGTCGCCGATTTCATCGAGAAACAGCGTGCCGCCTTCCGCCAGCTCGAACAATCCCTGCTTGCGCGTCTTGGCGTCGGTGAAGGCACCCCGTTCATAGCCAAACAGTTCCGCCTCCAGCAGGTTCGCCGGCAGAGCGGTGCAGTTCACCTCGATGAAGTTGCCCTCGTGTGAGAGCACGGTGGAGGCGTTGTGAATCGCGCGCGCCACCACTTCCTTGCCGGTGCCGGTTTCTCCGAGAATCAAAACCGTCACCCATTTGACGCGGCTGAGGCGCTGGATACGTTTGCGGATTTGCTGCATCTGCGGGCAGGCGCCGAGCAAGCCGTCCCGCCCGGGTGCGCCGGCATCGGTTGCAGCCGGCTCCGTTTGCGGGCCGGCGCCCTGGCAGATCTCGTGGATCAGCTCCGGCAGCCGGCTCAGGTCTTCCGGAAATTTCAAAAAGTCACGCACCCCGTGCTTCAGGCAGCGCACGACCGCCTCGGTTGGCGGATCATGCGCCAGCATGATGACAGCCAGGTCTTCCTGCTCCTGCTGCAGCCGCGCGAGGACTTGCAGCGGATCAGCTTCCGGCGCATCGAATTGCAGAAGAACGACGTGCGCCGGCCGTTCGGCAAGCAAGTCGATCATCTCCGCTGCGCCGGCGGTTTTGCGGCAGGCAAAGCTGCCGGCCGGCAGTACCTGTGCCAGGCGCTGCTGGAACCGGCTTTCGCCGGCAATGACGATTTCGAGTGGTTGATCAAGCGCCATGCTGCCCTGGGAACAGTGCCTTAGACTGCGGTAAGCTCAAATGCCTTTCGAGGTTGCGCCTGAATCTTATACTCTTCGATTTTGCGCGCCAGGCGGGGCCGCGAGATGCCCAGGATTTGCGAAGCGCGCGTCTTGTTCCATTTCGTCAGGCGCAGTACTTCTTCGATCAACCGGCATTCGCCGTCGCGTAACGACAGCCCCTCCGGCGGGATTTCGATGGCACGGCTCCATGGCAGCGCGCCCTCGGCCAGCTTGGGGGAGGCGGCCCGCGGCCTGGGTTCCACGCCCAGGGCTTCGTGAATATCGGGAACATCGATGGCCGCGTTTTCGCTGAGCAGCACGGCGCGCTCGAGCACGTGTTTCAGCTCGCGCACGTTGCCGGGCCAGTCGTATTGCATCAACGCTTGTTCCGCGGCGGGCGTGAGCTTTTGCGCCGGCGTTTGATATTCGCGGGCATAGGCCGCAAGGAAGTGATGCGCCAGCACGAGAATGTCCCGGCCGCGCTCGCGCAACGGCGGCAGCGCGAGCGTGATCACGTTCAAGCGGTAGTACAAGTCCCGGCGAAAGCGCCCCTCTTCGATGGCCTTTTCGAGATGGGCATGCGTGCCCGCCATGATGCGCGTCTTGACTTCCAGGCTTTGCGTGCCGCCCAGCCGGCGTATGCGTTTTTCTTCGATGGCCTTCAACAGTTTGGCCTGCAACAGCAGGCTCATGTCGCCGATTTCGTCGAGAAACAGCGTGCCGCCTTCGGCAATCTCGAACAACCCTTTCTTGCTGAATTTGGCGTCGGTGAAGGCGCCCTTTTCGTAGCCGAACAATTCCGCCTCCAGCAGATTCTCCGGAATGGCGGTGCAGTTGACTTCGACGAAGGGCGCATTGGCGGGCGTTTCGGCGCTGCCGTAGTGAATCGCGCGCGCCACCAACTCCTTGCCCGTGCCGGTTTCGCCGCGAATCAAGACGGTCACCCAGCGGCGCTGGCTGATCTTCTTGATGGTTTGCACCACCTGCTGCATTTGCGGGCTTTCGCCGATCAAGCCCTGCACGTCGAAGCGATCATGCAACTGCGCGCCAAAGGCCGCGCCCTTTTGATTCTTTTCCCAACGGGCAAAGGCGTCCCGCAGGGCGGTTTGGAGCTTGGCCTTTTCCCTGGGATACTGCAGGAAATCACTCGCGCCCAAGTGCAGGCACTTCACCACGTCTTCAATGGCGGGCGCGGCCGCCACCAGCACGACATTGCGCTTTTCGCCCGTGGCGAGCAACTGGGAAAGCAGCTTGAGCGGTTTGAGCTGGTGCAGATCGAAATCGATCAGAATCAAATCCGGTGCGGGCGTGCGTGCCAGCGCCTCTTTCAGCTTTTCTTCCGTGCTGCACTGCCACAGGGCGGCTTCAGGGTTTTCAGCGAAACAAGTTGCCACGGCGTTTTGCAGCTCACGGCCGCCGGCCACGAGAACTTGGAATTTCAAGTCTTTCTCCTTGCATGCATGTTCTCCTGTGCGATCGGTTTGGGGCTGCCCCCCTGTCCCGAGTTCAAATATGCCGAAACCCTCAGCACATTCGCACAGGGGCGTGCCGCAAATGCTCCCTGCAATATGATGCCAGGCCGCCCTGACAAAAAGAAAGGCGCAATCGTAACACTCCTGTGCCCCGGCTTTTCTGAGTGTTGCGATTACGCCTCTTCTTGCAGGACGTTCTCCGGCCCGAATCGACGTTCTGATGAATCTCCCGCCACGGCGGGCCGGCCCTGGCTGCCCGCCGTGCAAACGAGCATGTCCGTGTCATCTCAGACTGCCAGAACGGACAATGCCTCGCAGGGAATCCACCTGACTATACTCGCAAGACGCAGTTTTGCCGTAAATCAGAGATGACTATTTTTGCACGCTCCCGACGTTTCGCCGAGGCGAGCTTATTCAAATCAGGGAGTGGGCGCGGCCAGCGTCCACTCTTCGACGTTGATGAGATAGCCGCGCACGTCCATCTTGACCTGCTGCAGCCGCTGATGCACCACCGCGGGGTTCTCCTGCATGTAGAGAAAGACATATGGGCAATCGGCGGCGACCAGGCGCTGAAACGCACGCCAAATCCGGCCGCTGCGCTCGCGGTCATTCTCCTGGCGACCGGCCACCAGCAGGGAATCCACCCGCGGATTGTGATAGGAGGTGAGATTGTATCCGTTTGCAATCGCCTCGGAATGCCAAACCTGGGAGGGATTGACGGAATATCCGGTTTTCCAGGAGAGCAGCACGGTGTCAAAATCGCGCTTTTGCAACACCTCCTCCACCAGCCGGCCGAACTCCAGCAACTCGGGCCTGGCCTGCACGCCGATTTTCTGCAAATCCGCCTGTATCATCACCAGCGCGTCACTGCGCATTTTGTTGTCGGCATTGGTTTTCATGGTGAAAGCCAGTGCCTGGCCACGCCGGTCGCGCACGCCGTCCCCATCGTGATCCTCCCAGCCGGCCTGTTGCAGCAAGGCGGCCGCCTGCGCCGGATCGTAGAGATCGGTGGCGAGCGAATCATCATAGGCCCAGAAGTACGGCGGAATCGGGCCGGGCACGACGCGGCCGCGGCCGTTGAGCAGCACCTCAATCAGGTTTTGGCGATTGATGGCCCGGGTGATGGCCTGGCGCACCGCCGCCTCCTGAAAGATCGGCCGCTGCAAGTTGAAAGCAAGAAAACTGTAGCCGCGATCGGGATATGTCAGCACGCGCAGTTGCGGCTGTTGGCTCAGCTCGCCGAGTTTGCTGGCGGAAACATAGGGCAACAAGTCGATCTCGCCGGCTTGCAGGCCGGCCACCAGCGTATTCTCCTCCGGCACAATGCGAAGCACGACGTGGTCGAGCTTCGGTTTGCCGCCATAGTAGCGCGGATTGGCGGCAAAGATGATGCGATCATTCGGCCGCCATTCCTGGAGCACAAAGGGCCCATTGCTCACCGGCCTGCGATTGAAGGGCGCCCGCCGCAATTCCGCCGGCGGCACACTGGCGAGCACGTGCCTGGGCAGAATCGGAATTTGAATATCCAGCATGGCATCCGGATAGGCGCGCTTGAAGGTGAAGCGGACGGTATAAGCATCGAGCGCAGCCACAGAGTCGACCTCGGCGAAGCGGTCGCGGCCGGTATACGCCGTTGCCGGATTGACCGCCAGTTGATGGGTGAAGATCACGTCTTCTGCCGTCGTGGGCTGCCCGTCGGACCAGTACACGTCGTCACGCAAGTGAAACGTCACCTCTCTGCCCTCGGCACTGGTTTCCCAGGTGCGCGCCAGCCGCGGCTGCAGGGCCAGCGAGCTGTCCAGCTCGCACAAAGTCAGGAACAGCATCTCTTCGATAACGTGCAGCGCGTCGGCGTTGGCGGTGCCCAGCTCCAGCAACGTGTCGAAATCACTGCTCAGGCCGATCACCGCGGTTTGCGGCAGTTGGTGTCCGGACTTCTGGCTGCAACCGAGGACGGCGATAACTGCCAGCAGGATCAGCCCATGCCGGCTGCGGCGGGTGAGCCACATGTTCAAGTGTGAACGCATGAGAGTAGTCCAAGTAGTCTGTCGGTACTGTGAGGTTTGTTGAGAAGGTCTGATGTGGGGAAGTTCCGCTGCTGTCGGTAATCGTCCTGGTGTGAGGTGGCAGCATCTCGGAAGGAGGCGGAATCTCGCCTGCCTGGGGGCGATTTTCCGCGCCGGTCATGGCCGGATGAGGATGTGGTTGGGCCAAACGGCCGCACGAGAGCTAAGACCCCGCAGAAACCAAAGCCATTTGAGAACAGCCCATCCTCAGAGCCTGCGCCGCGCCACACAGCCTGTCCCTCGTGAACGCGATTCAATGGACGAATATAAGGGCATTCCCTGCGGATGCGGAAAGGTGTTGCGCAAAAGCCAAATCGATTCCGCATCTGGCGGGAAGGTGTTTTATAATTCAGGCAATTGGGACTCGCCGGGCGAGCATGCCAGGTCTTGCTTTCGCACCGCGTTTGGCAGGGTCATTTGCAACCGCGCCATCATCCGCCGCATTCCATCATGCGCACATTCCTCCTGACACGCTATCTCTTGCGCGAACACGCCGGGCCGTTCTGCTTCAGCTTTGCGGTGCTCACCTTTGTCTTCGTGCTTGATCTCCTGTTTCGCCAGCTCAACCGGCTGCTGAGCAAGGGCCTGCCGCTCACCACCATCCTGGAGTTTTTCGGCTGCAACCTCGCCTGGATGATGGCCACGGCCGTGCCGATGGCCGTGCTCACGGCCACGCTGATGGCGTTTGGCCGGCTGGCCGCGGAAGAGGAAATCACCGCCATGCAAGCCGCGGGCCTCAGTCTGCGGCGGTTGGTGGCGCCGGTGCTGGCCGCCGCCGCCGTGCTTGCGCTCCTGCTGTTTTGGTTTACCGACCGCGTGCTGCCGGAATTCAACTACCGCGCGCGCCGTCTCGCCACCACGATCGCATTGCACAAGCCCACCATTCGCCTGGAGCCCGGCGTGTGGTTTCGCGATTTGCCCAATTACCATCTGCTGGCCGCTGCCGTGGCAGAAAGCCTGGCAGTGACGAAATTGACCAATTTGCTGGTGCAGGATCTCTCGGTGCCGCAGGTGCAGCGCATGATCGCGGCGCGCACCGGCTGGATGCAAACCGATTCCGCTGGCCGCCGGGTGACGTTGACCTTGTTCGACGGCGAAATTCAGGAAATCGATTTCAGTGCGTTGCAGGAATTGCGGCGGCTGACTTTCATCAAGCATGAGTTTGTCATCTTCCTGGAAGACAGCTCTGCCGGCTTGCTGTCAACGGCGCGTACCGATCGCGAACAAACCCTGGCACAAATGCGGCAGGAGGTGAGCGCCAGTGTGGCGGCGCTGGCGCAGTGGCAGCAGTGGCTGCACGCCGTGTTTGCCGCCGAAGGCCTTGAGCTGCCCGCAAAGCCGGACGGCACGCCGCGGGAAATCCCGCTGTCCGTGCTGCCTGCCGACTTGCCGGCTGAGCAACGCGATCGTTTGCGCGGCTTCCTGCAGGTTTGGTCGGCACGGCAGCAGGAACTGCAGCAGCGCGTGCACAGCTTGCTGGTTGAAATTCACAAGAAGTACGCCTTTCCGGCAGCGTGCGTGGTATTCGTGCTCATTGGTGCGCCGCTGGGCTTGCTGGTGCGGCAGGGTGGTTTTGCCTCCAGCTCGGGCCTGAGCCTGATCTTCTTTTTGATCTACTGGGCGTGCATGATCGGCGGCGAGCGCCTGGCGGATCGTGAGCGCATCCCGCCGCTGCTGGCGATGTGGTCGGCCAACCTGTTGCTTGGCGGGCTGGGCCTGGCGGCGCTGTGGCAGGTCGGCCGCGGCCCTTTGACGATCGCCCCATTGGTTCATGCGCTGCGACAAAAGATCAGCAATCTGCACGCCCGGCGGCAGTGGCAGGGTCCGCAGCCTGCCGAACTGCCCGCCATGCCGCGCCCGGCTCTGCCGGCGCCGGCAACGAGTTCTTCACCGCCGCTGCGGCCGGAAGTCATTGTACCGGTCGCGCCACCAGCACCGCCCACGGTGCTGCCGCGACGGAGCCCATCCGGCAGCGGTTGGCCGGAGGTGAGAGTCGTTTTGCAGCAGCTCGCGCACCGCACGCAAGCGGAGGTGGTCATGCTGTGTGATCAAGACGGCAGGCCGGTCGTGCAGGTGGGAAATGTGCCGCTGGCCACGCCGGAGGTATCGGCGGCGGCCCTTGGCCGGCTGGCCGCCAGTCACATGGCGGCGGCGGCCGCGCTGTTCCGCCAGCTCGGGGAGACCCAGGGCGTGCGCTCCTTGCTGCTGGAGGGCTGGCAGCGCAACAGTTTCATCTTCAGTTTCGCCGGCCGCTTGATTTTGATTGTCGTCACCGGCAAGCAGGCTGCGGTGGGCTGGGTCGAATTGATGGCGAAACAGGCGCTGGCGCGTCTGCGCCAAATCGCGCTGGCGGCTGCGGCGCGCAAAGCCAAGTCTCCGGCTGCGCAGCGGCCCCCGCAGGAGGCCGTGCTGGAAACGTGAGGTTGGCTGGGAGGCGACATCAATGGTGTAACGAAATACGCCGTTTCGATCAAATCGTACGGCGCCTGAGTGCAACAAAATATTGCTAACCCACGCCTGCGCACGTCAGGCCTGCCGCGCACTTTTCTCTCCACTTCTTTCAACCCTTTGTTTTGTTTCTGCCGCGTTCGCCGGCGTCCCTGCCGTGTGCTCCCGCCCAAGCCGTGGTATGGCCTTTGTCTTGAGACAGGCAGCAATCAATCACGGTCAGACCAAACCCAATCAGGTGATGCCATCATGTCACGCTGTTCGCTGCAACCGCAAACGACTTTGAATCAAGTGCAACGGCCCACCGGCAGCCGTGCGCTTGCGGCCCGGGCGCTGCTCACCGGTTTTGCCGCCCTGTTGTTGCAGGCTTGCGCCGGCACGCAGCAAGCCACTGCGCCGCTGCGGCCGCGCGTGCCGGCTTATCATGAGCAGGAGTATCGCATCGCGCCCGGCGACAATCTCGTCATCCGGCTCTACTATCATCCCGAGCTGAACACCGAAGTGTGGGTGCGGCCGGATGGCCACATTTCGCTGGAGCTGGTGGGAGAGATCAAGGTCAGCGGCCTGACGCCGGCGATCCTGGACACGCTGCTGGAGACGCGCTATCGCCAGCGCCTGGTGGATCCGGAAGTGGCGGTGATCGTGAAAAGCTCGGCCGCGCAGAAAGTCTTTGTCGGCGGCGAAGTGGAATCGCCCGGGCTGGTGCCTTACGACAACGGCTTGACCATCATGAGTGCCGTCTTTCAAGCCGGCGGATTCAAATCTTCCGCGAAATCTTCGGCCATCGTCGTGTTGCGCCGCAACCCCCGCAACGGCAGCGTTGCCACGCTGGTCTATGACCTGCGCGGTGCGTTGCGCGGCCGCCTTGCCGCCGCCAATGTCGAATTGCATCCGTACGACATTGTCTATGTGCCGAAATCTGGCATTGCCCGCGCCAACCAATTCGTGGATCAATACATCGACGGACTGTTGCCCGTGGGCACGCTGTCGGGCTTTGCCTGGCTTTACACTTTGGTTGGCAGATGAAGCCACCGTGTCCGGAGCAGTCCGCGCCAGGCGGGTACGGGCATCATTGAAACAAATGGGATGAGTCCTCAATCAGTGCGCAGGAGAGAGTCATGTCGGAAGAAAGCACCGCAATGTTGCGATTGAAAGCCGGAGTGGAAGTGATTGCCCGGCATCGCGGCCTGGTCCTCACGCTGTTCTTGCTTACGGTGATTCCGGTGGCCGTGGCCACGTTCACCGCCGCCCAACAGTTTCGCGCCACCGCCAAAGTGCTGGTGCGCCGCGAGGAAAAACCGGGCGCCTTGAATCCCTACTTTTCGCGCCTCAATCAGGAGGAGGACATTCGCTCGGAGCTGGAAATCGCCACCTGCCGTCCGGTTCTGGAGAATGTTTTGCGTGAAGCCCTGGCGAGCCAACGGCCGTTTCACGGGCTGCCCCCCGAGTCGATGCAGGCCCTGCTGGCAAGGGCCAACAGCCGGCAGCGTCTGGTGACGGCGGCTGATGGCACGCGCTCGGAAGCGAATGCAGCGGCGTGGCAGGCCGGCGATGATCTGATGGAACCGGCGCTCGAACGCATGCGCCGCCGCATTACCGTCGAAGCGGTCACCGGCGCCAACGTCATCACCATCAGTTTTGAAGACACGGATGCGGAACGCGCCGCCTGGTATGCCAATGCGCTCGCCAATGCCTATGCCGCCTACAACGCCCAGGTGCACGGCGGCGCGGAAATCGAGGATTTCCTCAGCGAACACATCCGCAGTGCCCGCGCCCGGCTGGACAGTCTGGAACAGGCGCTTTATGCCTTCCGCATGAGCAGCGGCCTGGTGGATTATGACAAACAGGTTGCCATTGTGCTGGAGAAGTATCGCTCGACCGATTACGAAATCCTGCGCCTGCGCGAAGAAGCGGAAATGCTCACGGCCAAAATCACGCGGCTGCGCCGGCTGCACGCCACGCGTGACTCGCTCACCGTTCCCGATGCAGACATGGATGCCCATCCGGCCATTCGCCAGCTTTACAGCCGGCTCACGGATTTGCGGCTGGAATACCGCGCGGCGCTGGGCAAATACAATCGGTATCATCGCCACATGCGCGACCTCGCCAGCCAGATTGCCGGCGTGCAAAAAGAACTGGTGAGCGAGATCGACCGCCTCATCGGGCTGGAAGAGGAACGCCGGCGCTCGCTGCAGGAGCAGATCGCCGTCATGTCCCGCAAGGTGGAGAACGTCAAAGCGGATTTGCAGAACCTGCCGGCCAAGGAGCGGGTGTTGAGCGAGCTGGAGCTGGCCACGGAGAACACCCGCAAGATCTACTCCCTGTTGGTGACGCGGCGTGAGGAAATGAGTGTGGAGAAAGCCGCCGATCGGCGCCTGTCGCGCATCGCGATCATCAGTCCCGCGGGTGTGCCCTTCGAACCGGTCAGCCCGCGCAAAGGCCGCAATCTGGCGATGGGATTCCTGCTCGGCCTGCTGGCCGGCGTTGCCGGCGCCTTCGTGCGCGAACAGGCTGGCCAGGTCTTGCGCGGCACGCCGACACCGGCACGCCCGGCTGAACGCGTGACGGTTGAAACCACCGCCGCGGCGTGGCAGCCGCCGGTGATGCCCGAGACCGTGGTGCTGCCACCCGCGCGCGTCAAGCATGTCACCCCGATCGAAGAATTGCTCGAAGACTTGACCGCGGCCGGCGCCATGCCCATGGCGGAGCTGAATGTTGATCTGCGGCTGCACACCGAGGCGGCGCGCCGCCGGCAGGCCGTCAATTCGCCGGCCCATGAGACGAAGGCCAACGGCCATGCCGCCAACGGCGCTGTGAAAAACGGCATGAACGGCCGCGGCTTTCACGCCAGTGCGCCGCGCGCAGCGGTGGCCCGGCAGAGCAAACCGGCCCTTGCGCCGGGCGCATCTGCGACGCCCATACGCGCCGCCGCGCCGGTGGCGTTGCGCGCCAAGAATCCCGCGCCGATGCACTTTTGAACCGGCTTCAGCCGCCGGACTGACGACGAGATTCATTGTCGATATATCAACGAGGACGTGGTTTTCCGCTGTTACCAGAAGGAGACTGGCATCATGAAAGTTGTAATTCTTGCAGGCGCAGGCGGGGCCCGGTTGCTGCCGCTTACCCAGATTACGCCGAAACCGTTGTTGCCGGTGGCCAACACGCCGCTGGCCCTTCATCTCGTGCAACACCTCAAACGCTGCGGCTTCACGGATCTCATCTTTTGCATCAGCAAAGAGCAAACGGCGCTGATGGAGGTGTTGGGCAACGGCGACCCCTGGGACATGGTGATTCGCTATGTGGTCGAAGATCGCCCCTCCGGCACCGCCGGCGCGCTCGGCCAGCTTGCGCCCCTTCTCTCCAATGATACCTTCCTGGTGATGGGCTGCAATGTGCTGTTCAACTTCAATCTGCGGGATTTGGTGAAACAACATGTGCGCTCCCGCGCCGAGGCCACCGTGCTGGTTTCGAAACTGCCGGCCGCCTATGACTCCGGCCGCCATGAAATCGTGGAAGTGAATGAGGACGGCAGCATCGGTCGCGTGCATCGCGGCGAGTCGGCGCACGCGGATTTTCGTTTCTTCCCGGTGGGCGTCTACTGTTTTCAGCCCTCGGTGTTCGACTTCTTCCGCAAGGGCGAGAGCTTTCTCGACATCAAAGAGCAATTGCTGCAGCGCATGATGGAAAACGGCCGGCCGGTCCTCGCCCACCAACTCCCGGGCGAGTGGCAGTATCTGTTCACGCTGGAAGACTATTTGAAACTCAATGACACCGTGCTGGCCGGCCAGTTGGGCAGCATCTCCTATCAACACCAGATTTCGCCCAACGTGTGGATCGGCCAGAACGTGCGGCTGGGCAATCGCGTCAATCTCATTCCGCCGGTGGTGATCGGCGACAACACCATCATTGATGATGATGTGCAGATCGTGGGCGGCACGGTGATCGGCGCGGATTGTTTCGTGGGTAAGGGTTCGGTGCTGCGCGAATGCACGGTGTGGAATCGCTGCCGCATCGCGGAGGGCAATTGGATCGAACGCACGGTGATCACGCGCGACGGCGTGGTGGGGCCGCGCCAGCGTTTGCAGGGCGCGGTGGTGGTGAAGGAACAACTGCGGCCGGCCGCCGTGAATCTGCTGGCGAAAAACTACAACATCACCACCATTGCCTCCGCCGCGGCCACCACGGTGCTGCCGGGGCCGCAACGGCGCCGCCTGTTCGATTTCAGCAAGCGGGCCATGGACGTCGTGCTGTCGCTGATGCTGCTGATTCTGCTCGCGCCGGTGATGCTGCTCGTCGCGCTCGCCATCAAGTTCGACAGCCCGGGACCGGTCTTTTTCCGGCAGCGCCGGGTGGGCCTGGGCGGCCGCGAGTTTTGGATGATGAAGTTTCGTTCGATGGTGCAGGATGCCGCGCACCGGCAGGATCAACTGCGCCATCTCAACCAGGTCGATGGCCCGATCTTCAAGATCGAAAACGATCCGCGCATGACGCGCGTGGGCAAAATTCTGCGCAAGCTCAGCCTGGATGAGTTTCCGCAACTGTTCAACATTTTGCGCGGCGAGATGAGCTTTGTCGGCCCGCGGCCCCTGGCTTACAAAGAGCTGAAGTATGAGCCGTCCTGGGCGGAAACCCGGCTGCAAGTGAAGCCCGGCCTCACCGGCTTGTGGCAGGTCAGCGGCCGCAGCGATTCCTCCTTCCGCGATTGGGTCGCCATGGACAAGTATTACGCCATGCATCAAAGCTTGCTGCTGGATTTGAAGATTCTGTTCAAAACCCCGTTCAATGTGCTGCTCGGATTGGGCGCCTATTGAGCGCGGTTGCCGGATCTTGCTCGTATGCGCCTGGCGCGGCACGGCCGGAAGTCCGTTGATCAATTGCTCGGATCCCTGACCGGACCGCAACCGACTGCACCCTGGAGCCCTGCCGCCAGGCCATTCGCATGCCACCGAATGCCAAACCACAAACCGAAATCGACGTCATGCACGCTAACTCCTGGCTTCCTGCTTCCCTCTCGCTGCGGCACTTGTCTGCCGGGCTGTTGCTCGCGCTCTATGCCGGCATTGCCTACCAGTTGATGCAATTGCCGGACAACTGGCTGGGCGCGGCAGCGGGCTTGCTGCTGGCGGTCATCGGCCTGTTGTGGGTGGGCAGGAGCCGGCAACTGCTGCTCACCGCGCTGGTCGTCGCGATTCCGCTGGTGGGATTCGACTTCAGCCTCTACTACAACGAGAAGCTCGGCGGAGATCACCGCATTGCCGCGAGCCTGCTCGATTTCGCGCTGCTGGCGCTCGCCGGCCAGTACGTGCTCACCCGGCCGGCCGGACAAAGACGGCCGCTGCGACCGCGTGCGCTTTTCGTGTTGATGGCGGCCTTGTTTGTGTTGGGACTGGTCTCTCTGAATTTCGCGCAGGAGCCCAGCCTGACGTTCTTCGAGCTGATCCGCCTCAGCCGCATGATCGTGCTCGCCGTGGTGGTGGCGAAGTGCGTGCAGGAGGGGGAAAGCTTGAACCGCGTGATTATGGTCCTTTTTCTCATGACCATCGCCGAAGGCTTTCTCGGCTATGCCCAGAGAATCTCCGGCGGCCAGCTCGGCATCAAGTTGATTGGCGAGCCGGAGCACGTGCTCACGCAGGAGCTGAACGGCGACACGGCGATCCGCGTGGGCGGCACGTTCAACCATGCCAATCAGTTCGCCCGCTTTCTCGGTTTGGTGCTGCCGCTGGCCCTGGCGGTGACCATCGGCGGCGAACGCCGCAAGCACCGTGTGCTTGCCGGCGCTGCGCTGCTCATCGGCGGTGGCGCCCTGGTGGTGACTTTGTCGCGCGCCGCCTGGATCGGCGTGACCCTGGGCAGTGCGCTGGTATTTGCCATGCTCATCCGGCGGCCGGCGCTGCGCGTGCGCGCCATGCGCAGTCTGTGGGCGGTGCTCGCCGCGGTGGCGCTGTTCGTGCTGGTCAACCTCAACACCATCGTCGCGCGCTTCACCACGCAGGATGCCGGCTCCTTTGCCACGCGCGCGCCGATGGCGAATATTGCCCTGCAAATCATCGCGGATCATCCCTGGGGCGTGGGCTTCGGCAATTATCGCCTGTGGCTGCCCAAGTACGGCGATCCGGCCGTGCCGTTCACTTTTCAGGCGAAAGTGCACAGCGTCTATTTGCTCATCGCCGCCGAGCTGGGCGTGGTGAGCTTGATCGTGTTCCTCGCGCTGCTGGCGTTTGTCTTCACCACGAGCCTGTCACTCTCGCGCCGTTTGCCGCCCGATGCGGCCATGGTGGCGATCGGCATCGCGGGCGGCTTGCTCGCCTTCAGCATTCACGGCCTGGTGGATTATGAAGAAATCGCCCGCATCCCGATTTTGTGGTTTCAAATTGGCCTGTTGGCGGCACTGGCCCGCCAGTATCGCCCGGCCGAGCGCGCCAATGCCGGTCCAACGCGAGTGGCCGCGCCTCCGTCGCGTGACCGCAGCCGGCAGCCGGCTGCTCCTGGCATAAACGTGCTGTGAGTATGGCCATTGTCCTCCACTTACGCAACCGTGGGAGCGAATTTCTGTGTTGGGAAAAATCTTGAAGAATGCCTCGGCGCTGCTGCTGGTGCAGGTTCTCAATCCGCTGTTGGGCATGGTGTTCGTCGTCGCGCTGGCGCGCCTCGATGGCGCGCTGGGGCTGGGCGCCTACACCTTTGCGCTGTCGCTGGTGTTGATATTCGAAAACATCGCCGGCCTGGGCGTGCGTGAGTATTTGATCCGGGAAATCGGCAGAAATCCCGGCCAGTGGCGGGCGCTGCTCAACAGCGCGCTCGTCCTCGGCGTGGTGGCCGCGCTGCTCGCGCAGCTTGCCATGTTGCTGTTCGCGCATGTCGCCGGCTACGACCGGGAAACCGTGACCGGTTTGTTCATCGTCAGCTTTGCGCTGCTGCCCGGCCTGCTGCATTATCTCTCCGTGTCATTCCTCTATGCGTTCGATGACATGACCTGGGCGAGTGCCTCGTTCGTGATCGAAACAGTGGTGCGTACGGCCGCCGGCTTGTTGATCGTCTCGCTGGATTTGGGAATGAACTGGCTGCTCGCCAGTTTCGTCGTGAGCCGGCTGGTCGCGGCGCTCGTGGCCGGCTGGGCGCAAATCCGGCGCCTGGGTTGGCCGGGCCGGCAGTGGGATCGCCGCGTGTTGCGCGATCTGCTCGCCGCCGCGCCCACCTTCGGCGCCATGGCCATCCTGGCCACGCTCTATTGGCGTCTCAACATCGTGCTGCTTTCGCGGCTGAGCGGCGCCGAGGCCGTGGGCTATTACAGCGCCGGCTATCGTTTGATGGATTTGCTCGCCTTTGCCGGCGGCAGCATTCTCACTGCGACCTATCCCGCCATGACCCGCCTCTTTCGTCACTTTCGCGATGACTTCCGGCTGTTGCTGGACAAGGGCGTGCAGTATGCGCTCGCCGGCTATCTGCCCATCGCGGTGATGGTGCACGAATTGAGTCCCCAAATCATCGCACTGTTCTTCGGACCGGATTTCGCTCCGGCGGTGGACGGCCTGCGGCTGCTCACCTGGGCCACGCTGCCGTTGACCCTCGCCAAGCTGTTTGCCAACGGCCTGGTGATTGCCGGCCGCCAAAATCTCGACCTGCGCGTGAATCTCTACCGGCTGGCGGCCAATGCGGTGTTGAGCTACCTCCTGATTTTGAAGTTCGGCATGGTGGGCGCCTGCTGGGCGCTGCTGCTCTCTTTGGCCGCTTCGGTGGTTTTGCAGATTTACTACCTGCGTGCCATTGCGCCGTTGCGCTGGTCGCTGGCGCCTCTCATCAAACCGGCGCTGGCCGCGCTCGCCCTGCTGGCGGCCCTGGAGCTAACCAGCGGCTGGCCGCTCTTGCTTCGGGCCCTGCTGGCGGCGGCGAGTTATGCCGCCACCTATTTGCTGTTGCGGCCGTTCGACAGTGGTGACCGGCGCGCGCTGCACTGTTTGGGAAAGCAACCTGTGGGAGAATTGGCATGAAGACGCAACCCCGCGTGTCTGTGGTGATTATCGGCCGGAATGAAGAAGAACATCTCGCCGATTGCATTCGTTCGCTGCAACACCTGCACTATCCGGGCGACAAGCTGGAAATCATCTACGTGGACAATGACTCCAGCGACCGGTCGCTCGAAATCGCACGCCGGTTTCCGATCCGCACGATTGCGCTCAAGCAGGCCCGCTCCACGCCAGGCCTGGCGCGCAATGCGGGACTGCAGGCGGCCACCGGCGAGTTCGTTCATTTCATTGACGGTGACATGACCATGGACCCCGACTGGCTGGTTGCCGCGCTGCCGGCATTCGCGGATGAGCGCGTCGTGGCAGTGGTGGGGCGGCTGCGCGAGGTGCGGCCGCAGGAAAGTCTCTACAACCGTTTCTTTGATCTGGGCTGGGAAACCGCGCCGCTCGGCGAAATCGGCGCGCCCGGCGGCGGCGGCCTGTTTCGCACCGCCCGGCTGCGCGAGTTGGGCGGCTATGATGACACCTTGTTCGGCGCGGAGGAAATCGACCTGGGCTACCGCCTGCGCGCCCACAATCTCAAAACCCTGCGGATTCCTCATCTCATGGCCCGCCATGACATCGGCATGCAATCGCTGCGGCAGTTTTGGCGCCGCGGTGTGCGTGATGGCTACTGGGAAATGGAGATGATCACCCGCTATTTCCAATGGTCGTGGCCGCTGCCGCAGGATTACATTTGGAAAATGAACGTGCAGTTGCTCGCCTTTGCCAGCCTGTTGCTGCACGTGATTTTGCATCCTACCTCCGGCGAGTTGGCCGCCGTCTTCGTGTTGCCGGCCATCTTTTTCTGCAAGAAGGCTTGGTACTACCACCGCGCCACCGGCAAGCGTGCGCTGAGCTGGCTGGCGGCGTTCTTCAATTACTTCAACATGTTTCCCATTGCCTGCGGCCAGTTGCGTTTCATGCGCGAGCGCATGGTCGAATGGTGGTGCCGGCCGGCGCACAGACCTGCTTAGCGCACGGCTGCGGGACAAATGCCCTTCTCCACATTCGCCACGACTTGACGGCTCCGCCGCCGGTGGCTTGTGAGTGATGGCGTTCAAGAGCAGGTGGGTTCATTTTGCCTTTTGCTCGTGGTCTGTCTCTTTGAAATGTGCCGCCATCAGCCGTGTCATCCTGCCAGGATCTTGTGAAAATTTGAGCACAGTGCCAACTGCCTCACAAGATTCCCTCTAAATGACAGGCGGAATCATTTATACAAATCAAAGTAACACAGCACCAGCACTACAACGTCAGGTCGAATTCAACTGCCCAGTCAACCCGCCCCACAGGGGCAAAATGTGACAGCGAAGGGCAACGCCCTGGAACCACCGTCATCAACAAAAATCCCCAAGCCCCGGCGGGGCGCGAGAGAACCGCGTCCGGAATACCGCGCCTGCAGGGCTGGAGGCGACAAATTCGATTAACAAATCCAACCCGCCCCACAGGGCAAAATGTGACAGCGAAGGGCAACGCCCTGGAACCGCTTTGAAATGTGCCGCCATCATCCGTCTCCTCCTGTCAGGATCTTGTGAAAATTTGAGCACAGTGCCAACTGCCTCACAAGATTCCCTCTGAATGACAGGCGGAATCATCTATACAAATCAAAGTAACAGAGCGCTGGTATTGATGCCCGGCACGCTGCTCCTATCCAAGAGATGAGCACGCGTGCCGGGCATTTTTGTTGATCGCGCTACCATTCCCGCCGTCATCATTTTTACAACCGATTTTGCCCCAATAGAACAGCGCCTGCTTGTGTGGCGGCGGCGATACGTTCCATTACACCGCGCGATTTTGTGCAGCGGCGAGCGTGCAACAAAACGTTGCGATTTGGCCGGTATGGCCGAAAAAGGGAGTCTAAACGCCGTCATTTCAAGCTGCAGCAGCCGCTGACTCCCGGCGCGCTCACTGGCACCGTCCTTGCTTGAGCTGAGGGCGTCAATAACTCATGGGTTCCGAAAGCCAATCGGTTTGCCCGCAGGCAATAACCGCCAAAGCGCAAAGTCGAGGAAGACATGCCTGGAATATTGGGAATTGTTCGTGCTGGGATGGCGCCGGAAAAAGGGGCCAGAGCGGTGCAAGACATGATGGAGCCGCTGCTGCATTTTCCGTGGTATCGCTGCGCGGCGGCGCAGTCCACCGGCGTGAGTTTGGGTCTGGTGAGCCTGGGCGGCTTGGTGCGCAATCCCCGCTGCGTGACCAGCAGTGATGGCCTGCATATCGTCGCGTTTGAAGGGGAGTTGCACAATGCGCAGGAATTGCGGCAGCAGCTCAACCTCGCGGCGGGCGGCAATGATGCGGCCAGCCATGCCAGCCTCGTTTTGCATGCGCTGCGGCGCTGGGGCGTGGCAGCCTTCGAGCGCTGCAACGGCCTGTTTCAAGTTGCGTGGTGGAACGAGGCGGAGCAGGCCCTGGTGGTGGCGTGTGATCCCGGTGGCTTGCGGCCGATCTACTATTGCCAGGCGGCGGAGCAGTTTGCTTTCGCCGCGGAAGTGAAGGCGTTGCTGGCGCTGCCCTGGGTCAAGCGCAATCTCGACTATGACGGCTTGCTGAGCTTCCTGCGCCACGGCCTGCCGCTGGGCGGCCGCACTTTTTTTGCGAACGTGCGGGTGTTGCCGCCCGGCAGTTACGCCCGCTTTTGCGGCGGCCGTTTGGAGATTCAACGCTACTGGCGCATGCGCTTTGCCGAGCATGGGGAATTCTCGGAGCAGGAAAGCAACGAGCAGTTTCTGCAGACCTGGGTCGAGGTGATGCGCGATCAAGCCGCAGGTAATTTCCGCCTGGGCCTGCCGCTCAGCGGCGGCGTGGATTCGCGCGTGATTCTCGCGGCGCTGATGGCGGAGAAGAAGGAGGTGTTCACTTTCACCATGGGTGAACCCGGTTGCTGCGATGCCACGCTGGCGCATGAATTGGCGGAGAAGGCGAACTGCTCGAATCTCTTCAGCCCGGTGGTGGCGCAGGAAGTGACCCACGGCCTGGAGCGCGCGGTGTATCTCACCGACGGGTTGTTCAATTGCGTGCATGCCAATGTCCGCCGGCTGCTGCCCAGCCTGGTGGAGAGCGCGAGCCTGGTGTTCGACGGCATCAATGCCATGGACGGGCTTTATGATCCCGAAGACCTGTGGTGGCACACCCGCCTGCATCGCACGGAGGCGACGCAATGGTTGCGCAAAGAGGTTGGCGCGCAGCCGGTTGACCGTTTTGCGCTCGGTAGTGGCGCGACTCTCAATCTGCTTCATCCCGAAGCGCTGCCGCGCTTCACGCCGGCGCTCCAGCATGATTTTCTGCAGGAATTCGTTCTGCGCAACCGGCCGTTCGCGGGCAGCGAAACCGCCCTGGTTGATCTGTTCTGGCTGGAAGAGTTCCAGCATCGGTTCTATGCCCACGGCCCGCAGATTCTGCGCAGCGCCGTGGAAGTGCGCTGCCCGTTTTTTGACAAGCGCATGCTGGCATTGCTCGGCCGGCTTTCCCCGCGGCAGCGCAGCACCAACAAGCCGCTGCAACGCCACGCTGTGCAGCAACTCTCCCCGGCGCTGGCAGCGGTGCCCTGGGAACGCAACGGCCTGCCCCTGACTGCCGGCCCCTGGCAAATGCAATCCCGGCGGGCGGCGCGCATGCTGCAACGCAAAGTGAGAACCCTCGTGGGCAAATACTGGCGCCGCTCCGGCCACGGCTGCCGCCGGGGCCGCATGATCGACTACGACGAAATGATCCGTACCTCACCGCTGCTGCAGGAGCGGATTCACAGCACGCTGGTGGGCAGCGCCGCGCAGGCTTCCGGGTTGTTCGATCCGCGCGCGCTGGCGGACCTGCTGCAGGCGCATCTGCAGCGGCAGGGCGATTACGCCGAGATCATCGGCCGCCTGTTGACCGTCGAGCACTGGTATCAGCTCTTTGTGCGCCGCGCCGCCCCGGTGCGCGAAAAACGCGAGCTGCCCATGTACGCCCGCCCGGCGCTGGCGCTGGCGGCGTGAAATCGCGCGACAGGAATTCGAAATCAATCGAGGCTGAGGTGCCATCATGCTGTTCAACTCGTTCCAGTTTCTGCTTTTCTTCCCGGCAGTGGTCCTGTTCTACTTCGCCACGCCCTACCGCTGGCGCTGGCTGCTGTTGCTGGCGGCGAGCTGCTACTTCTACATGTGCTGGAAACCGGAGTACATCATTCTCATCTTGATTTCGACGGTGATCGATTATTTTGCGGCGCTCAGGATGAGCGCCACCGTCGCTCCCGGCCGGCGTAAAGGCTACCTTTGGCTCAGCCTGCTGTCGAACCTGGGCCTGTTGTTCTCCTTCAAGTACTTCAACTTTTTCAATGAAAGCCTGCGCGCCCTGTTCGAGCGGTTCGATCTGTTCTACGGCGTGCCGGCGTTCGACCTGCTGCTGCCGGTGGGCATCTCCTTCTACACCTTCCAAACCCTGAGCTATACCATCGATGTTTACCGCGGCGCCATCGCGCCCGAACGGCACTTCGGCAAATTCGCGCTCTACGTGACGTTCTTTCCCCAGTTGGTGGCCGGCCCAATCGAACGCTCGCGCAATCTGCTGCCGCAGTTGCAGAGCCTGCGCTGCGATTTCGACTATGAGCGCGTGGTCGACGGCCTGCGCTTGATGGCGTGGGGTTTCTTCAAGAAGGTGGTGATCGCGGACCGGCTGGCGGTTTACGTCAACACGGTCTATAACCATCCCGCCGAATACCAGGGCCTGGAGATTGCGCTCGCCACCGTGTTCTTCGCGTTCCAGATTTTTTGCGATTTCTCCGGATATTCCGACATCGCCATCGGCGCCGCGCGCGTGCTGGGCGTGAATCTGATGAAGAATTTCGACAAGCCCTATTCCTCCGCCTCGATTTCGGAGTTCTGGCGGCGCTGGCACATCTCACTCTCGACCTGGTTCAAAGATTACGTTTACATTCCGCTGGGCGGCAATCGCGTCGTGCGCTGGCGGTGGTATTACAATCTCTTCATCACCTTTCTGATCAGCGGGCTGTGGC